>DATKWE010000053.1:0-2591 GCA_035529735.1 Desulfobacterales bacterium
CATATCGCGTTTCCAGATCAAAACCGGTAAACTCTAAAGGTCCCAGCCTGAGGAAGTTTTCCACCAACATAAACCCATGTTCGGTTAAAAAGCTTTCGGGATGAAACTGCACACCATGCAGCGGCAATTCAGGGTGAGACATCCCCATAATAACGCCATCCTGGCTGTAAGATGTCACCACAAGTTCGGTTTGGCTGAACGTTACTGCCAGCGAGTGATAGCGAGCGGCCGCAAAAGGTGAGCAAATCCCTCTGAAAATACCGTAATTATTGTGATGGATCAGGCTTGTTTTACCGTGCATCGGAACCGGCGCTCGAACGGTTTTGCCGCCAAACGCCTCATTTATACATTGCATGCCCAGACATACGCCGAAGATAGGCAGTTGGCGGCAAAAGGACTTAATGAGGGGAATAGAGATCCCGGCATGGGTCGGATCTTTGGGGCCGGGGCTGATAAGCACATAGTCCGGATTAAGTGCTTCAACCTGATCCAGCGTGATCTTATCACTTCTATATACCCGGATTTCAAGGTCATAATTCCTGAACATCTGAACCAGATTGTAGGTAAACGAATCGTAATTATCAATGACAAGCAGCTTGGCCATGCCAATAACTCCGATGCAAATTTCTCACAATTACAATAAATTCTTTATGACAAATTCGGACAAATTAAAAAAGCCACCCAGATAAGTCTGGATGGCCTGGCGCCTATTACATAACTCAAAATAAAAACAACCTAAATTTTAATGACTTTTATCCAAACGATGTTATAAAGTCAATGAAAATGATTGGGCTATGAAAAAAACGCATACGTGTGTGAGAGGGTATAAAAGAGTACTTGACAGTCTTAAAATTTAGCTTTAGGGTGAAGCCGTCTCGTTAGGGGTGTTGGTATCATCTGAGAGTCCGGGAAAGGACAACCCTTAACCACCTGATCAGGGTAATGCCTGCGAAGGGAAACGGGCCTGCGATTTGAGTTTTATTGTGAATGCCGTTTCTCCATTCGGGGGAACGGTATTTTTTTTTGAAATTCCATTTGGTTATCTACCGATCGCCGCCTTTTTTTCAACCCGATCAGATAATACCCCGCCTTATTACGACAGCACGAGGCCTTACCCGGATTTCTCACGGGCCTGATTCGTTCATTTGCCCCGACAGCGGGATTTCCGCTTCGCTCCAACAAGGCATCAGGGATGAAGTGAGAAATTCGGGCTAACCGTTTCGGAAAATATACGGTTTCTTTTTCAATCCGTATCCATTTATAGGAAGGGGGTTTGTCGGACCGGTTTCAACCGTGCCGTCAAATCCCATTACATGGTAAAAAAGACACAACCAATGGAGAAATAAAATGACACAAATTGACGCGGCCCGAAGCAATCAGATTACAGATGCCATGCATCAGGTTGCCCAAAAAGAGGGTCTAACCGCTGAAAAAGTACGCGAAAAAGTGGCCGCCGGTATGGTGGTGATTCCCAAAAACCGTAACCGAAATTGTCAGGCGTGCGGCATCGGCCAGGGTTTGAAAACCAAGGTGAATGCCAATATCGGCACTTCACCGAGTCACTGTGATCTGAAAGAGGAACTGGCCAAACTTGACACTGCCGTTGCGGCCGGTGCGGATGCGGTGATGGATCTTTCCACCGGCGGAAACCTCGACCGCATCTTGCAGACCATATTGAAACGCTCGTCGGTCATAGTCGGCACTGTTCCGATCTATAAAGTCGTTAGCAAGTTGATGGCTAAAAACAAAACTTCTGTGGAGATGACCGCGGACGATCTTATGGAGGAAATCGAGATGCAGGCCATGGCGGGGGTCGATTTTATAACAGTGCATTGCGGCATCACTCGACAAAGCTTAAGCGCTCTTAAGGGGTGCGATCGGATCATGGGGATGGTGTCGCGCGGCGGCAGCTTTATGGCCGAATGGATCATTGCCAATAAAAAGGAAAACCCATTGTATGCCCAATACGATCGTCTGTTGGAAATCTGCCGGCAGCACGATGTGACACTCTCTTTGGGAGACGGTCTGCGTCCCGGGGCAATCCATGATGCCGAAGATCGCGCCCAGATTTCCGAACTGTTAATTTTGGGCGAGCTGGCGCGCCGCGCCCGCAAGGCCGGTGTCCAGGTAATGATCGAAGGCCCGGGCCACGTTCCGCTGGGACGCATTCCCGGAGACGTGCAATTGCAAAAGCGCCTTTGCGACAACGCCCCGTATTATGTGCTGGGGCCTTTGCCCACCGACATTGCTCCGGGCTACGATCATCTGGTGGGCGCCATCGGCGGAGCGGTGGCCGCAGCCAGTGGGGTCGATTTTTTATGTTATCTGACACCTGCTGAACACTTGCATCTGCCGACGATCCAGGATGTTCATGACGGTGTCATGGCCACGCGGATTGCGGCCCATATCGGTGATCTGGAAAAGGGGCTGCCCGGAGCCGCAAATTGGGATCGAAACATGTCCCTGGCCCGACGCAAATTCGATTGGGATACCATGTATAGCCAAGCCATCGATCCGCAACTGGCCCGCAAGCGCCGCATGCAGACCGAAGATCACCATCGGGATGTCTGCACCATGTGCGGAGACCTGTG
>DATKWE010000054.1:0-6799 GCA_035529735.1 Desulfobacterales bacterium
GAAGCGGTATCCAGACTTGTCGGTGCATGATCGAATTAAATTGTCTCGCAATATTAGGGAACTTGCAACGGGTGAAGTTGGTTCTCCACAGCCGGGTGAAAAGGTTGGGAAACCAAAGGAATGGGAAAAGAAGGTTAGTAAGTCTGATATCGAAAAACTAAAAAAAGAAGCGAAGCAGGCATACACAAATGGCGGGCTTGACATGCCGCAATACATGGCCGTTTTAGACTTAATCGGTAAAAAGGATTTTGATAATGTAACAAAGATATTGAACCTTGTTGAAACGGGGCAATCACCGAATTTAGCGCAGACGGTAAAGGCCAGAGGTAAGGCCGACGTTGGTAGATTAATTGAGATGATCGGCTCCCAGATGTACCAGGGCAATCTTGCCGATGTAACAATAAAAGAAGTTGTCCAAAATTCGTTTGATGCTGTCAAGGCGTCACTTTCAAGAGGGCTTGAAAAAGATGGAAAAATTGACATCATCACAGACCCTGGGAATCGTATCATTGCGATTAGAGATAACGGTCAGGGCATGACAACAAAAATTATTAAAGACGCTTTTTTAACCGTTGCCGGTACGAGCAAAGAGGGACTGGAGAGTGGGCAGGCAAGCGGTGGGCTTGGGATGGCAAAGGCTGCTTTTCTATATGGCAATGAGTGGATAGAGGTTAATACCGCAAGCAGGGGTTATCGGTCGCGTTTTCATGCTAAAAGTTCAGAACTTTTGTCAAAAGATATTAATATCGAACGCACCAAAGTTGGAAAAGAGCAACACGGCACAACGATCATAATAAAAGTCCCTGAATCCGTTATGGTGGAAGGGGAGAAAAAAACAATATGGTTTCCGCATGATGTCAAAGCGATTTCTTTTTTTAAAAAGCCGCTTATAAATGATAAACTGGAAATAAGAACATCCCAACAATACTTGGACGACACGGACATTGCCGAACTTGCAAATGTGGATAGCAAGCAGTGGGATGATCGTTTCCAAGATTTTTCTCCTATTCCTGTTGGTAAGAATCTGGATCTTTCAGATTTCACAAAGCACACAACCGCGAAATTCGGATGGGGCAAGGCCGATATTTATATAGGAAAAAAACGGGTTGCATCATCATGGGATATAAAACATTCTATTTTAAGCGCTGGTATTTATCAGTTCAACAATAAATTTGATTTAGAGCTTTTTGAGCCGGTTCCATACGACATCACAGTAAACATCTTCCCAGATGTAAAAGCTGAATCCCCGTCATATCCGTTTAACTTAAAGCGTGAGGGGTGGAAGCCGACCATTAAAAAAGATATTGAGTTGCTGGAAAAATATATCCGCAATGTCGCTATGGGTATCCAGGCGCAGGAAACAGTAGACCAGTTTAAGAATATAAAGTCGCTTCCGAAAATTGATATTGATGACGTTGGTACTCAAAATGTTGATATATCAGAATTTATAAAATCAAAGCCGCAAAAGACCGAAAAAGTATCAAAGCCGTTTATTCCTCCGACCGTTACGGTCAGTGGAACAAAGGTATCCGGAAAGGACAAATCTGGAAAGACTGTCGATTATGTTGATACCGAAAAAGAAAAAGAGACTGAAAAAACGACAACCGGAAAGTTTGAAACCGACACAAAGATAAAAGAGGCCAAAGACTTTCTGCTTGATATGGGTGTCGATGATAAAGAACCGATTTATCATAATAATACAAATGTCGATTATTTAGAACTGGCCAAGAAAAATGGCATGTCCGCGGAGACTTTGTTTTCAGAGCTTGGAAGTCTGATGCTAAAGGCAAAAGACATCATCGCCGAAAAGATGTACGGAAAGTATCGAATATTAAAATCTGAGGACCAGTCTTTCTTTTTTGGAACGTCCATTGATAAGGAATATCATGGTGTGAATCTTGTCGTGCCATTTAATGGGATACTGTTAAATCCATTGGCGGTAAAATCAAAGACGTTGCCTGGCCTTGCCCTTGGATATTATGACACAATAATCCATGAGTTTTCTCACATACCGGAGCGCAACCACGAAAAGGGGTTTATACAGGCCATGTCTGATCTGCATGTTAGAATGGCTGAAGATGGTTCTGATATTGAAATCCGTGTGGCTCTTGCAAGAATACTTAAAAAACACCAAAATCTTATAAATCTTTTAAGGGATGAATATGAAAACTCAACTACAAAAAACATTGCAAAGCCTTTACATGAGTCAGACAAAGACGCTGGAATCGCTTCCGCAAGAGATGAAGATGCCGCCATTAGAAATGCTGAAGCAGACCTTGACAACGCACTCGCAGTTGAGCAAAGAGGAAGGGCACTTAGAGAACGCCAGCCAGTTCAGGGAGATGTTGGGGATAGTGGAAAAGGCAAAGACCGAAAAACATCTGAAACAATTAATTGGGATGTAAAACAAGGTTTTGCAAGTTCCGGTGAATACGCAACAAACATTAAGCATGTAATGGACATGCCCGAAATCGTGAAGCTTGCCAAAGACCTTTTGGGTGGCAAATATCCAGGCGTTGTTAAAAATATACGGGCTGCCGGCGGTACGGCGACAGGCATATTTTATCCCGGGGGTTCTGGGCGTATCAATCTATTGGCTTCGATGTTTGAGAATCCAGACCAGGCCGCTGCGACCCTTTCACATGAGATAGGTCATTTGGTTGATTATTTGCCCGATAGGTTAATGACGCGGGGAAATATTCTTGGACGGATGGCCTCTTTAAAGAGGTACATGAAACACTCCTTACCGGGGATGCCCGGTGGCCCAGGGGAGTTGACGCAAAAAGACAGGCACAGGCTCAGATATCAAGCCAAGAAGTTTGTCAACAAAGAGGGTGCGGAACGGTGGATTGATGAGGTTATTAAAAAAGAGCTTCTAATTACACCCGATGATGTTTTAAATATCTGGAACGCTGTTGATAATGCTAAGATGATGAATCCAGACCTTCTTGATTATATCCAACGTCTAAATACGGCCGAGAAAAAGGCGGTTATTAAAGACGCGATGAAGGGACTTGTCAGAAAAGAACTGAAACAATTCGCCAAGGTTATTGAAGAAAAAACAGGCAAGAAAGTTAAAATTAAACTGTCAGAGGAAGAACTCAAGAAACTTATCAGCAAAAAATATGCTGACTTAATCAATGAAGAACTCAAAAAAAGAAAACTCTTTGACCTTGACACAATAACAGAAGAATTAAGAAGTCTGACAAGGGCATGGAAACCATTTGATCCTGAAGCGAATCCTAAATATACAAAATATCGGTATTCATCTGTTGAGCTGTACGCCGATGCCTTTAGTGCGCTTTTAAATGCTCCCGGTCTTTTAAAATCTCATGCTCCTAATTTTTATGAGGGATTTTTTAATTATATAGAGAGAAAACCCGAAGTAAAAAAGCTGTATAATCAAATTCAGGATGATATCGGTAGCGGCAATATAGACAAACAATTGGTTAATCGGATTTTTCAAAGATACCGCAGGGGTGATGATGCTTATGGACTTGCCTATAAAAAGAAGGGTGGCTTGTATGACGGCTTGATGCGTGAATTTATTGATGCCCACCATATGATTTTAAAAAAGATTCGTAAAATCGGTGAGGGGGGTATCCCCGCAACAGAAAATCCAAGATATAAAATTGAAGAAATGCAGTACACCGGATCAGAAGCGGAGTGGTATATAAAAGGCGACTGGCAGATCCTGAAACGATTAGAGGATAGTGGCCTTACATGGAATGACTTTGGAATAAGGTTGGAGTTAGATCGTGTCAAGGGGGAACGCTCCGACTATGCGAATCCTGATGGGCTGACGGCAAGCAGGTCTAAGAAGATATTAGACGAGTTCCAGGCGACACGCACACCGGAACAAAAAGAAGCGATGGATTACGCACTTGAAAAGTTTGGTAAACTTCGCAAATATGTTATCGACAAGGCCGAAGAAGCAGGGGTGTGGGCCGATGACCTTATAGAAATGATGCGGAACACCCCGGAGTATGCAACCTTTGATGTCATTGATTACATTGAAAAGCGTCATGGGGCAGGGCCGTCTTCTAAGATATACAGCCAAATTGGAACGCTTAAAGAAATTGCCAACCCCGCAACGGCAACGATGTTAAAAGACTTGTCGATTATAAAAGCTGTGAACCGACAGCAGGCGGCAAAGTCAACCGTACAATTTCTAAAAAAGTATTACCCAGACGAGATAACTCCTGCTGATAAAAAATGGAATGGTAAATTTCAAGCGATACAAAACCCGAGAGACAAGGATTTAGGGTTGATTGTCTATCTGGACAGTGGCAAAGCCAAGGGTTATTACGTTGACAAGTGGATAGCATCTTCATTTGAAAGAAACCCGATAGAAGGACAATTTCTTGCTAAAGTTTTAAGTACAACCATCCAACCGTTTAGAATGGCTTTTGTTGAATTAAACTACGGTTTTTGGATGTTCAATTTATTCAGGGATTATTTCAGGGCAATGACGAACTTACCAAAAGCAAAAGCTCGCAAGTTTCTTCCTGAATATTTAAGAGGAATTAAACATGGAATGAAAAGCTCTTTTGGTATCCCCGATAAGGTTGTCGCGGAGATGCTGAAAAACAATATGCTGATTTCGATAGCAGACGTTCGAGGTCTTCGGCCTGAAGATAAGCAGATTGAACGCTTGCTAAAGATGTATCACATGAAGCCGGCGCAGTGGGATAACAAGATTGTCAAGCCATTTGGCAAAATGTTCACGTACTTTACCAATGTCGGCAGGGGTTTTGAGAGAGGAACCAAAGTAGCTTCATACCTGTATTTAAAAAAACACTTTCCAGATTTGTCGGATGAAGAAATTGGGCACATGGTCAGAGTTCATGGGGGATCGCCGGACTTTTTGGGGCAGGGCACATTTTCTCCAGTTTACAACAATATCCTGATGTTTTCAAATGCGATCAAACAAGGGTATCGTGGGGATTATGAAGCCTTTTCAAAGAACCCCGGTGAGTTTATGTGGAAGAAAACAAAATACGCATATCTTCCGAAGCTGTTAATGTACTCTGCTCAAATAGGACTACTTGGGGTCGGAATAAAAGCGATAATGGAGGGTGTGAGCGAATATGACAAGACAAATTATTCTATCATCCCGCTAGGTCTTACAGAAACGGGCAAGTCCGTTTATCTTAGAATCCCAATTGACGAAACCGGTAGATTAATGGGTGGCATCTTTTGGAAACTGTTAAGTCGAGACACAAAGAAGATGACAACTGGCCTTATTGATTATATGGCTGGACAGGCACCGACTACCCACCCTGGAATAGATGTTCTGATAGCTTCGGTTCAATATGCGTCAGGGCTGAACCCATACGATAATTTCAGGGGCAGATACGCTATTCCAGATCAGGTATTCAAGGCTGGTGGTGAACGATCCCACGAGGCTTTTGTAAAATGGATAGCGAACAAATCCGGAGCAACGCTTGTGCATAGATTTAAAACCGATGACGTAGACAGGATAAAGACAAACCTTGAAAGGATTGTGGGATTTCCGTTTGCATCGAACATTGTCGGACGATTTGTAAAGGTTTCCAACACCGGCCTCAGAGAAGAACTGAAAGAGCTAAAATCTGACATCCAAAGCGCAAGACAAAGCGAATTGTTGGACGCGAAAGATGCAATTCTAAAATGGGTAAACGGAGAACAACTTTCTGAAAAAGAAATTACGATGATAACCGAAAATCCAGACATAATAGAGCGCAACCTTCTTGTTTCGCTGTCACGTCGATATGGAGCAATTTTTCTTGAAGAAGTCCTCACAGCAGCAACAACGAAAGAAAAAGGCGCTATCGTTAAAAGATGGATTGAAAGGCAACGGCTTTTAAAAGAAGCGAAAAAATAGGTGGCCGCGAAGCCGAAATTAAAAGGCTGCGAAAAGCCAGGGCGGATACAATCAAAAATATTTTAAAACAAGAGGGATGAACGATGAAAAAACTAATTATCATATTAACCGTATTATTCGTAATGTTTTCTGCAAACGTATTCGCTGAAGGAACCGTTCAGCAGCGCTTTGACGGTTATTCCAGGTGGGGTGACAATGTTCAGAGCGCAACTTTTGTTATTTACAGTGATGGCGGATCGGTGCCGGAAACCGCTTTCAAGGCTCCCTCTGATATCATGGGATGGTATTTGTTTTCCGTTGAAATGTATAGCTCCGCAGATGACGCTTTCACCGTTACGATAACAACCTATTTAGGGGCGGAACTTTTTTCCTATACCACAACAGCGGCAACCGGAGGCCACCTGGAAAATGCGTTAGATAGATGGCCGATTACGTCAACGCCTAATATAGATGTGACTAATCTTGCAACAACTGAAAGATGTACTGTCATTGTAACCTTTGTGAGGTAAAAAAAATGAAGAAATTATTAACTGTTTTAACTTTTAGTTTATTTTTGTTGATGGCGACAAATTTAGTCGCCGGACCTCCGGGGTCGCCTCCAGCGCCAAAGACAGGGCTTAAAACGTATGTTCTGGCTGGTATGCCAAGCGCCGCGGCAAACACCAACATGGCGGTTATTATGACAGATGGTTCAACTGCGACTGATTGTACCGCCGGCGGTGGGACGACTCGTAATATTTGTATCTCGAACGGAACTACGTGGATTATCTCTGGCGATGGTACGGGCGGGGTTGGGTCTGGGTCTGTTACCACAATTGAATCTGGGGATGCAGGTGTTGGTGATGCGGATATTGTCTCAATGGACTTTGCGGCAGCGGATTTTGTGGTCACAGAGTCTCCGGATACAGAAGTCAACATATCCATAGACATAGC
>DATKWE010000055.1:0-8275 GCA_035529735.1 Desulfobacterales bacterium
TTTTACGAGTTCATCATCCTTTAGGCCTTCCCAAAACCCGGAATCTTGTACTTTTTCTCGATCTTTTGAAGTATAAACGAGGCCATGGTCACAAGAACCAGGTAATAAAAGCCGAGGAAAAGGAAAACCTCGGTATACCGGAACGTTCGGGTGGCGATAATTTTGCCTTCACCGGTCAGTTCAATACACGTGATGATGTATGCCAAAGACGAATATTTAATCAGGTATATGATTTCGTTGCTGCAGCCGGGCAGGGCCTTTCGAATCGCCTGGGGCACGATGATGTGGTACATGGTTTTAAAGGTGGAAAACCCCATGGACTTGGCAGCCAGGAGCTGTCCTTTTTTGATGGATAAAAGGCCGCCCCGGATATATTCGGAATGGTACGCACTGCTGCACAAGATAAAACCGGTGACGGACGCTGAATATGCATCCAGGTAAATGCCGAGATTCGGCAGGCCGAAATAGAGTATAAACAGCTGAACCACCAAGGGGGTTCCCCGAAAAACGGCGGCATACCCGTTGGCGACCTTTCGGATTACCGGAGGTCCAAAGGTCCGTAACGTCCCGATCACAATTCCGAACACCAGCCCAAACAGTCCGGATGGAATGATCAGCTTGATGCTCATGACAAGCCCCCGGTTGAGTGCCGGGATCAACTGGGTCGTAAAAAAGGCCGTTTCCAATTAATTACTCTTTCTCTTTATATAAGTCATCGAGCCGGGAACAGAAGTCCCTGGATCGGGTACATGCGTCCGGGGAAAGCAGTTCTGCCGGTGTTCCCTGCTCAAGGATGATGCCGTTTTCCAAAAAAATCACTTCATGGGCCAAAGATCGCGTAAAGGCGATCTGATGGGTGGCCAAAATCATGGTCATGCCGCCGTGGGCCAAATTCTGGATGACCGATAGAACTTCGCCGATCAGTTCCGGATCCAGGGCTGATGTGGGTTCATCCAAAAGCATGATTTTTGGATCCATGGCAAGGGCTCTGGCAATGGAAACCCGCTGTTTCTGACCGCCCGACAGCTCAGCCGGGTAAAGATCGATCTTGTCTCCCAGGCCGACCTGTTCGAGTTCGGCCATGGCCCGATCCCGGGCCTCGGGCCGGCGCATCTTTTTAACCTTCCGCAGCGCAATGGCGACGTTATCCAGGGCATTCAAGTGGTCGAAGAGGTTGAAGTCCTGAAAGATCATACCGACCTGCTGCCGAAATGCATAGAGATCGCGCTTGTGGCGGTTTTGAATTTCAACGCCGTCCAGCCACACCCGCCCGCTGTCCGGAGGAAGGAGAAAATTGATGCACTGGAGGAGGGTGCTTTTGCCGGCCCCCGATGGCCCGATGAGCACCTTTAACTCCCCCTTTTTGAGACTCAAGGATACGGATTTGAGGATCTCCTTTCCCCCGAGGATTTTTGAGATATTTTCTACACGCAGAATCGGTTTTTCTTGGGTCATCGTCGTCGCTTCCTTAGTGAGCATAGCCGGGTATCCGGACCTTTTCTTCAAGTTTTAAAAGCGCCCGAACCCCCAGCCAGGTCAGAATGAAATACAGGCATCCGGCCGTTATGTAAAGCGGCAGGTGGTGATACGTCCGTGAGGCGACAAAATGACTGCGCGCCATGATTTCAGAGGTCCCGAGGACAAACGCAAGGGCGGAGTCCTTGAGGATAATGGAATACTCATTGGACCAGGCGGGTATGGAGAACCTTAGGGCCTGGGGCAGAATAATGGAGATTATGGCCGTCAAATCGCTCATCCCCAGAGCCCTTGCAGCTTGAAACTGGCCCCGGGGTAACGAGAGCATCGCTCCCCTGAAAATTTGAGACTGGTAGGCCGCGGTGGTCATCCCCAGTACCAGTATGGATGCGGCAAATGCGCTCAGATTAAGGCCGATGAGGGCGAACAACCCGAAATAAAAAAGGAACAGAAGAACCAATACCGGAACTCCCCTGAAAAACCAGACGTAAAACCCCACGGCCCAGCGGACGGCACGATTTCCGTAAACCTGGCCGACGGCCATGTGAATGCCGACGATCAAGCCGATTCCCATGGCACCGATTACGATTCCTATAGTGACCAGCCCCCCCTCCAGCAGGTAGGGGAGTGCTTCCATAATGGCGGAGAGTGTATCAAACATCTTTGGATAGTTCGATCTTCAAAAAAAACGGAAGGCGCAGGTTACCCCGACGCCTTCCAAATGTGGTCTTCCTTCTCAAGCGGTCGTGTGGACCCGCTATTTTCTGAGGTATTTTTTAACCAGCTCATCCCAATAGGGATCTGCCATGAGCATTTTCAGCCCTTTGTTGAGCGTATCGAGCAGTTCGGTATCCTGCTTGCGAACCGCATAGCCGAAATTCTCATCATGCATGCCGAAGGTGCCGAGGATCTTGACCGGCTTTTTAGCGGCAGCGTCTTCAGCCGGAGCATCATCCATTGCAGCCGCGGAAATACGGCCGTTCAGAACATCTTCAACCGCCATCGGCGCGGAGTCATAATATATCAGTTCAAAATTCCAGCCTTTTTTGGCCGCAGTGTCTTTAAGCCATTCCGCTTCGCTGGTTCCTCGCTGAACGCCCAGACGCTTTTTCCCTGTAAGCACCTGGTCCACAGTCAAATCGGAATCCTTTTTTGCCACAAAGACCTGCTTGATTTCCCAATACGGGATGGTAAAGTTGACGACTTTCTGGCGTTCGGAGGTAATGCTCATGCCCGAAGCAACAAAATCGATCTTTTTGGCCACCAGGTTGGGAATGATTCCGTCCCAGTCCAAGGGCTGGTGTTTGACCGTAAATCCCATTTTTTTTGCAATCCAGTTGACCGAGTCAATATCAAAGCCGCCGGGGTTGCCTGCTTTGTCCACATAGGCAAACGGCGGGAAGTTGGCATCAATGCCGTTGATAAATTCTTTGGCGCAGACAGTGCCGCTTGAAATCATAAAAAGTGCCAAAACAACTGCCATGAACAACGCAAGTTTTTTAACCATGTTTCCAACCTCCTGATGATTTGAATTTACATTCCGACCCGCCTTCAGTCATCTGTAACCATTCAGAATAAATCTCAAAGTTTCCGGAGTCGATTCAATTTCGAAAGATCCTGTCAGACGGAGTCGTTATTGTCTTTTATATTTTTGCTCGATAGCAGTTGAGATGCCGGCTGTCAAGAGCTATCCATTCAAATGGGGCGCTGCATTCGAGTCTTTGAATAAGGCAAACGCTTTTTAGCCATCGGCTTTGAGTCGTTGGGGAAATTTTTAAAGTTCCGATCCAACCGGAATGCTACACGGGTTCGATGTGTTCTTCGATCACGGCCTCGAGCTCTCCGATGGAAATTCGATCCACAAATGCATTGCCGATTTCATTGAGCCAAACGAAATATATACGGTCTCCCTGGCGCTTTTTATCTTTTTTCAGGGCATCGAGCACCATTTTTCTGTCCGCTTTAAGCCGGGTGGGCAGTCTTAGGTTTCGAAGTAGATTTTTGATCCTTTCGGCATCGTTGGCCGGTAGGAAACCTCTTTTTACGGAGAGTGCCGAAGCGATGACCATACCGGCACCGACAGCCTCTCCGTGAGGAACACCGGTTGTTTTTTCAATGGCATGTCCGAAGGTATGTCCAAAATTGAGTTTCCGGCGCTCCCCTTTTTCCAATTCATCCCGGTTGACGATGGCGGACTTAATTACAATGGACTCATAAACCAGTTTTTCAACGACGCCCATATCCAAAGCCAAAGCTTTTTGATACTGTTCTTCAAGATACCTAAAGAGATCTGCGTCTCTAATGGCGGCATGTTTTACAATCTCCGCCAGACCGCATAGGACCTCCTTTTTATCCAGCGTCTTCAACAGATTCAGATCGCAGATCACAAATTCGGGCTGGTTGAAAACGCCGATCATATTTTTATACCCCTTGAAGTTGACACCGTTTTTCCCGCCGACACTGGCGTCAACCTGTGAGAGAAGGGTTGAGGATACAAAGCCGAATCGTACGCCCCGCAGATAGATCGATGCAACGAAGCCTGTAATATCGCAAACAATCCCGCCCCCGATTCCGATGATAAACGTTGAGCGGTCAGCCCCGAGCGCTACAAGTTCTTCACAGAGATATTCTACCGTATAAAGGGTTTTTATCTTCTCGCCGGTTTCGATGGTGATAACGGGATGGGGCGGAAATTTATGTCCATAAAAATCCTTAACGTTGACATCTGTGATAATCACCACATTTTCCGAGGGAATGTATCTGTCCAGGCGTTCCAATGTTTCACCGACCCGTATGACCGAGCTGCCGGTGCCACCATGAATTTCTAAGGTTTTCATTGTGTGCTCCCGATGTTTTATTGCCGGAAATTTTCCGTGCAAGATCATTTATTAATAATTTTATTAAATTGTTACAAAATCTTGCAAAAATCGCAACACCTAATCGAACACGCATCATTTTAGAAGCCGTTTCAAAACCCTAAAATTTGCCAATCCCCAAAAACAGTTCTTGACAGCCTGAACAGAGTGAAGTAGCTAGGATAAAAAAGTATCCATTGGAAATTTTATCGATGAAAAAACATTCTATTATCAGATTGCCAAAAACATTTGGACGTTTCTTTTTTAGTTTTAGAAGCGTCCATCCGGATCGATAACACTTAAAGTTACGATGCCCCGGATGGACCTGAGCCGGTCCGTCCGGGGTTTATTTTTTTAAAGCCCCGGGAAATAGATTCTCGGGGCTTTTTTTTTGAAAGGGAATAGGTTCCCATTTTTTACGCTTACTTAATTAAATTTTTCATAACCGTTTCGATTACTTGCAAGAAAGGAGGCTGATCATGATTCTCGTGCTTGAAAAGGGGATCACCCAAGATCAAAAGAAAAACATTCGGAGTATACTTTTCAGCGAGGGGTATATTGTCCGGGAAATGTCCGAGGCCGGGCAAAATGTCATCGGTGCCGTGGGCCAAGGGGGTAAAGAGACCGAATTTTTCGAAAATCTTCCCGGCGTCTCCCGGGTGATACCGATCGCCACATCGTTTAAGCTGGTGAGCCGGCAGATGCATACGGAAGATACGACGGTTCAGGTCGGGAATGTGGCGGTGGGTGGAGAGCGCATTACGATTATTGCAGGGCCCTGTGCCATAGAAAGCAGGGATCAGGCGCTGAAAACTGCCTGGGAGGTCAAAAGGTACGGTGCCGTGCTGTTTCGCGGTGGTGCGTTTAAACCGAGAACGTCTCCATATTCGTTCCAGGGCCTGCAGGAAGAAGGGCTTAAAATTCTCGCCGAAGTCAGAGCGGTTACTGGCCTTGGCGTTGTCACCGAAATTACCTCGCCGGCCCAGGCGGACATGATGATGAAGTATGTGGATGTTGTTCAGATTGGGGCACGGAACATGCAGAACTTCGAGCTCTTAAAATGCGTGGGCCGCATCGGAAAACCGGTGGTACTGAAAAGAGGACTCTCGTCCACCATCGAAGAATGGCTCATGTCCGCGGAGTACATCCTTTCAGAGGGGAACGACAAGGTTATTCTGTGTGAGCGGGGAATTCGAACCTTTGAACCCTATACCCGCAATACCCTTGATCTTTCTGCAATTCCCGTGCTCAAGACCCTGACCCATTTGCCGGTGATCATCGATCCCAGCCACGCCACCGGCATCCGTGAAAAGGTCAGCCCCATGGCCCGTGCCGCCATCGCCGCCGGTGCGGACGGTTTGATGATCGAAGTGCATCACGACCCGGATCATGCCCTTTCCGACGGGCCCCAGAGCCTTTATCCGAAGCAGTTCGGTCAACTGACCCGGGACCTTTATGTGATTGCGCCGGTGGTGGGCAAACAGCTCGATTTTGACTATCTGGATAAGGCCAAAGCTGTCGATCATTTAAGTAAAACCAACGGGACCGGCATACACAAGGCCGCTTTTTTGGGTGAAATCGGAACCTTCAGTCATAAAGCCTGTACCCAGTATTTCGGGAATCAGGTGGCTGCCGTGCCCACACCTTCGTTCAAATCGATTTTCGAGTCGGTTAAGAACGGGGATGTCGACTTCGGGGTGGTCCCCGTGGAGAATTCTCTTTCGGGCAGCATCCATGAAAACTACGATCTTCTGCTGGAATATGATTTAAGGATTGTCGGCGAGATCAAGCTCCGCATCATACACCACCTGGTGGGCCATCCGGAGGCAAAGATCGATACCATTCGTCGGGTTTTTTCACCGCCCATAATCTTCCAGCAGTGCCGGCAGTTTCTCGATCAGCATGCTGACTGGGAATTGATGCCGGTCAAGGACACCGCCGCCGCGGTCAAAACCATCAGTGAAAAAGCGAATTCTGCCGATGTGGC
This sequence comes from Desulfobacterales bacterium, assembly GCA_035529735.1. Classification (GTDB taxonomy): domain Bacteria; phylum Desulfobacterota; class Desulfobacteria; order Desulfobacterales; family UBA11574; genus JAAXQD01. Next base: position 6,319 of record DATKWE010000055.1, read on the forward strand.
CATTGCCGGCAAAGAGGCGGCTAAAATTCACGGTATGGCGGTCATCGAGGAGGGTATCGAGACCAACCCGCGGAACTACACCCGTTTTGTGGTGATCGGCAGTGAACCGTTCGAAAAAGGGCCTAAACGCAAATCGTCTCTTATCTTTTCAACGGGCAATCAGCCGGGCGCCCTTTACGAAGTTTTAAAAATATTTTCTGAAAACGGCATCAACCTGGTGAAGCTGGAATCACGGCCCATCCACGGGAAACCGTGGGAGTATATGTTTTATGTGGATCTTGAAGCGGACGTCGAGTCGGACGCATTCAAACCGATACTCGAAATGCTCAAAGCAAAAACAGATTATCTGAAGATTCTGGGCAGTTATTGAGGCCCTTTTTTTAAGAACGATCCGCCTTTGGGTACTCCAGGGAGCTTCGACTCCAATTCCATGTTGACAATCTTCGAGTCGGCGGTTAAAATTTTCCTTCATGATTGTTTCGAATAATCATCAATGAAAGGAGAAGGCTATGAAACGAAAAGCGACTTACAAATTGCGTGTTACCCGGAGAGAGTCCCTTCATGTTCACGATGAGTACGACCACCAACTGATGCTGGTGGAAATGGAAGGTCGTCCCCTTCACTATGAAGTGGGCGTTGCCGGTGAATTTGTCTCCCGCCGGAGCGTAAACTTTCATGACCGCACTGCCGGCAGTGGCCATATGCAGGGCTATGCCGTCACCAACTTTCAGTATGGTTCGGTCTACAGCCGCTTTGAAGGTCATCGTGACGGGGAAAGCAAAGTCACCAAAGGTACCTGGGAAACCTATAAAGGAACGGGCAAGCTGGACAACGTCAAAGGAAAGGGTGAGTTTAACGTGACTTCCGGGGATGCGCCGGGCGAATTCATTCTCGAAATGGAAGGCGACTATGAATTATAATTAGAGCCGATTTCGGGACTTACATTGTTGACAACCAAAGCCGGATTAATCTCCGGCTTTTTTTATGGCCATGTGTTCACGGGCAAGTTCTGTATAGTGTTGGGCTGTTTTTTTGCGGTTCTCGAGAGTCGATTCTGAAAGCTCTTTTTTCATTAAAGCCGGTACGCCGGCCACCAGATGGTAGGGCCCGACCACCTGTCCGTGCTTGACCACTGAAGCGGCTGCAACCACCGAGCCGGTTTTGATCCATGCATGGCTGAGTACCACCGCATTGATGCCGATAAGACAATTGTCTTCCACAATGCACCCGTGAACAACGGCATTATGCCCCACCGTTACACCGTTGCCAATCACTGCGGGGGCGTCATAGTCCGTATGGATGGTGCAGTTGTCCTGGATATTGGTACCTTCTCCCACGGTTATGGCGGCCATATCCCCCCTTAAAACAGTGCCGTACCATATGCTGGCATTGTCTTTTATTTCGACCTTCCCGATAACCATGGCCGTGGGCGCAATAAAAACATTTTTCCCGATTTTCGGTATATGGCCCTTATATTCCAGTATTATAATATTTCTCCCAGTTTGTTTACGATCAATTAGGGTTATACTTTCAAAATCATCTTTCTTCCTTTGGGAACTTTGCTGTTATTGTATCTATCTCTAAACAGAGTTCGTATGACGTTTGCCGGACTTTCAACTCTTTTTAATTCCTTAGCATTTGCACTCGAACCCTTGAATCCTTGAATCCTGGTTTATTTTAGTCAATATTTTTTTTATAAAACAGCGAACCAAATGGCGTCACCTTACCTGATCCTGGTAATTTGAGAGTCTCTATTGAGCTCTAACCTTGCTTTATTGAGGTTAAGGTGATTGTGGGGAGTTATTTAAGCTTGACCAGAAGGTCGACCCAGTGGTCGCCTTAAAAGGATTCAATGATAATCTCCCCACGCACAATAGTTATGCCGCTTTTTTAAACACCAACTGACTTGAGTAGTCAGCAATATAATTACTATGATCCCTTACCAATGCAAAAATGA
>DATKWE010000056.1:0-2891 GCA_035529735.1 Desulfobacterales bacterium
TTTATCTTGCGGGGCGTTACTCTGATGGGAATCGATTCTCAGAACTGCCCAATGCCCATGCGCCTGAAAGTCTGGCACAAAATTGCCGATGAATGGAAACTGGAGCATCTAGAGCTGCTGACCACCGAGGTCCCTCTGGAAGGATTGAATCAACGAATCGATCTCATCCTTCAAAGGAAGCACAAAGGGAGAACCATTGTAAAACTCCCGGATTGAAAGCGGTGAGGGTTTAGATAGGCTGAAGTCTAAAAGTGTGAAGTTTTTGAAGTGCCTAAAATGAGCTAAAGCCCGCCCTGGTGGGAATCGTTCATATATTGACCTAACTTATGGAACATTACAAACATGACTTTTTAAGTGTATAATATTGGTGATCGGTCTGGGCCAGGGTTGAGTAATGTGCTTTCAGCGCGATCAATTATAAAAAAAAATTGATAGAATACCTTAACGTTAGGCACTTTAGATCACTTTAAACTTTTGCATGCATAGAATGAATAAACCAAGATATAAATATGTTACCGTATTTAAGAATACACGTTCTTAGTTTAGATTTGCTACGGATATAATGATTTCAACCAGTTTTTCAGTGGGCACGCGGCTCATATTTAAAATCAAGTGAAACAGCAACGGATCGTCAAAGCCTTTTCCGCAAATTGAACGAAGAAACCAATGCTGATTTATATCCCGCCGTTCAAGAATTTCTTGCGCTTTTTTAGCGGGGATTTTCAAGTGTTTGACGGCATATTTTTTCCGCCAATCCATGGAGGCAATTAGGCGGAAATGATAACAATTTTCCATATCTTTCAAGAAAAAACATCCTGCGCGTCCTACGATCACCACATCGTCTTCTCGGGCCGTTTCTAAAATGAGGTTTCTCAAGCTGTTCTGATATTCCTGCTCTTCGACCACGCTTTTATCGAATCCCACAATTCGTTCGATATAGCTTGGGTTGAAAGCCTTGGAAAATGTGTTGGATATTCGGTATTCTCTACTTTTTTCAAAGGATTCCAGGGTTTTTTCCGAGACCTTCAGATCTTCGGCGATTTTTTGAAAAAGGGATTTGTCAACGTATTGATAGTCGAGTTTTTTGGCAAGCATGCGCCCGAGCTTTCTGGCGCCTGAAGCAAAGTCCCTGCTGATGGTTATGACGGCCATATATTTTCTCCTTATTATAAAGAATTAAAAATAACCGGCGCGCTCAACCGATGTCCTTCACGGAAGAATCAGGCCAGCCGGGTTTCAACTTTGTCTTTCAGGAAATCTTTTACAACGGCGATGGGAACTTCTTTTCTATGAAATATGCCGGCGGCCAGTGCGGATTCTGCCTGGGTTTTTGTAAATACTTCAAGAAAATGTTCGACGCAGCCGGCGCCGCTGGATGCAATGACCGGAATCGTTACGGCATTCTTCACCGCATTGATCAACTCAATATCATACCCGGAATTGGTTCCGTCTTTGTCGATGCAATTTAACAGTATTTCTCCGGCACCCAATTTTTCGCAAACCTGTGCCAGTGTTACGGCATCCAGGTCTCTGCCCTCTCTTCCCCCTTTGATGGTACATTGATACCAGCAGTACGCTTCCCCATGGGGTCCTTTTGTATCGGTTTTTATGACGCGATGACGGACGTCCTCGGGCGAGGATACATACACTCTCCTTGGATCGATGGATACGACCACGGCCTGTGCTCCGTATACTTCGGATATTCGCTCGATGGAGCTTTTACCGGTTTTTCTGCCTGTTTTTATATAATCTTCCGCAATCAAAACCGCATCGCTCCCTATGGATACTTTGTCCGCCCCCGACCTGAAGTACGCAGCTGCGACTTCCAGAGCGCTGTATCGCCTGCCTTTTTTATCCGTATAATCTTTGATTCCTCCGCCGATGGTCAAGGGGACGAAAACATTTTCGGAGGTCAGTCGCAACACCTCCATTATGGGGATGTCTTCCAAAGGAAAATCTCTAAACCCTGTAATGTTGAGAAATGTGATCTCATCGGCGCCCTCTTTATAGTACCGTCTGGCCAGTTCAACCGGCTTGCCGAGGTTCCTTACATCGCCGTTTTCCCGGACATCATATTGATCTCCCTTTGTCACAACGAGGTCTCCCCGGTCGTCTGATCGAACATCCAGACAGGCGATAATTCTTTTGGACAGCCTGGTTTTTTCGGAAACACGAACCGGTGCCTCTTTTTCGTCCACGGATTCGATAAAATTTTTTAATATTTTAATCCCTACATCTCCGCTCTTTTCCGGGTGAAATTGAGTGGCCGTGATATTTTCTTTTTGAATGCTGCTGACAAATTCCAGGCCGTAGTCGGTGGTGGTCAGGACAACGGAATCATCCTCGGGGGCAACGTAAAATGAATGTACAAAGTAAAATTTTTCATCCCCGCCCAGCCCGTTGAATATCCGGGACGGTTTTTTTATGTTGATGCCGTTCCATCCGATATGCGGCACGGAAAGATCGATGTCGAATTTCTTGGCATAGCCCGATATCAACCCCAATCCTTTTCTGCCAGGGGCTTCTTCACTGTATTCGAACAGGGCGTGCAACCCCAGACATATGCCGAAAAAGGGTCTGCCGGAGCGCAGGTAGTCTTTCAACGGATCCACGTAATTTTTTTGATTCAGAATATGCATCATGCTTCCAAAATTGCCGACACCGGGAAAAACCAGTTTGGTTGCGGACAATATGTCGTCAATATCCGTGACGATTTTTACGCGTTCTCCCAAACTTTCTATGGCATTAATGACGCTCCTGACATTGCCTGCGCCATAATCCAACAGTGTTATCATTCTTAATCCCTATTTTTTACTCGGTTTATCGTTAAACATTCAGAGCAACAAAAATTCAGTGTAAAATAAGTACACCCAACGATCAAGAAACATTTT
>DATKWE010000057.1:0-7392 GCA_035529735.1 Desulfobacterales bacterium
GGGAGATGATCCATAAAATATAATACATATTGACCACAATAGCTACAATGTAACATAATTATATTGGCCCATGAAATCAAACGTTCTATTAAGAAAATTTTTGTTCTTAAGAAAAAATATCTTACGCTATTGCAGTTCAAATTAGGAGATTGTATGAAAAAAAAAGACACCGAAAATGGCAAATACGTAAAAAAAGAGACCCTGCTGATTGTCGCTTCCATTGCCCTAGTGGTTGGTTTCTTAGGGGGTGTTGTTTTCGGCGTTTATAAATCAGAAACCGGCACATCGATGCAGGAATCGATGCCTTCCCAGCCGGCCGGAAAAGATCAGGATGTTTCAGCAGAAAAGGCTGCCCAAATTTTCGAGCTTGAAAAAAGGACCTCCGAAACCCCTGATGATGTTACGGCATGGATAGATCTGGGCAATCTATATTTTGATACCGGCAACCCTGAAAAAGCGATCACGGCATATAATAAATCCCTGGAGCTGAACCCCAACAATGCCAATGTTATGAACGATTTGGGTGTAATGTATCGCCGGACCGGACAACCGAAGAAAGCCATTGAGGCATTTGATAAAGCCATAAAGATCGACCCCGGCCATGAAACCGTTCGGTTTAATAAGGGTATCGTTCTGATGCATGATTTAAACGACCTGGCAGGCACCGTTCGAGCATGGGAAGAACTCGTCAAACTCAATCCGCTTGCAACATCGCCAACCGGACAACCGGTTAAAGAATTGGTCGAAAATTTGAAAAAAAGCATGAAACAGTAGCAGTTACTAAGTGCTCAAATTCATAAATACAATGACGTATTTTTATCAGGACCAACTATCCCAGATAGGTTGAAGTCCAGAAGTTTGAAGTTTGAAGTGCCTAAAATGAGCTAAAGCCCGCCCTGGTGCGTATCGCTCATATCTTGATCTGACCTATGCACCATTACAAACGTAACTTTTTGAGTACAAAGTATTGGTGATCGCTCTGGGCCAGGGTTGAGGAACGCGCTTTCAGCGCGATCAATTATAATAAAAATTGATAGAATACCATAACTTTAGGCAATTTAAACTTTTGCAGCATAGTTGGATGCTTCTAAAGCTTGCTCCGGGTGGGTCCGCCGAACGGCAACACCGCGCGCATTTCCCGCCAGCGTGTTCAACTGGGAAGATTTTTCTCTTGCAAACAATACATATTACTGTAATTATTCCCACTTTACCACCAAACAGTTCAACAACTTAAATCTGTTTGTTCATAATTTTTTGTGGGGAAATTCAGCATGTCCATAATCAGAAAACTGGTCTTTGTTTTAATGATGTGTATGCCGGTTACCAGCTGGAGTGCGAATCTACACTATGCACTCGATGTTCATATAAATCCTGCTGAACGAAAAATCACGGGGACCGGACGCCTTAAAGCAGATACCCCTATGAGCATCGGTCTGTCCGTTCGGAACCTCCGGGAATTGAAGATTGACGGCAATGACGCACCCCGTACCGCTGATGAAAACATCAAGCTGACCATGAAAAGCGGCAAAGAAATAATGATCAGCTATGAAGCCATGATCCCCGAAAAGGGAATTAATTTTATCGATGAAAACGATGTATTTTTAATTGACGGTTGGTATCCCCTCCCGGATGATCTTGTTGAGTACGCGCTCACCGTGACGCTACCGGGAAATTTTATTGCCACCTCAGAATCTGAATCCGTGACCGTGCAAAAACATGGCAAAACAGAAACATTTGTTTTTCAGTTTAATTATCCGCTGGACGGTTTGCATCTGGCGGCTTCCACCCGCTATATTTTAACAAAAGACCGTTACAACGATATCGTTCTTGAAGCGTATTTCTTCGAACAAGATGCTCACCTTGCAGATGCTTATATTGCCCGTACAAAAAAATATCTGGCAATGTACGAAAAGATGCTCACTCCCTATCCATATAAACGTTTTGCAATTGTTGAAAATATTTTACCCACAGGCTATTCAATGCCCACTTTTACCCTTCTGGGCAGCCAGGTGGTAAACTTGCCGTTCATCGTCCAAACATCTCTGGGACATGAAATTCTGCATCAATGGTTTGGCAATTCCGTTTACATCGATTTTGGGCCCGGCAATTGGGCAGAAGGAATCACAACCTATCTGGCGGATCATCGATACGCCGCCCTGGAGAGCGAAGACACCGCCTATCGCAAAAAAATCCTTGTGGATTACAACGCGTATGTCAATGCAGACAATGCCATACCGTTGAGTGGTTTTAAAAGCGGCAGCAATAAAGCCCAAAGCGTCATCGGCTATGGTAAAGCTGCCATGTTCTTTCATATGCTGCGAAAACGTTATGGTGATCGATCATTTTTTGCAGCCTTGCAGGAGTTCATCCGGCAGAATCGTTTTCGCAATGCCTCCTGGCATGATATCCAGCGCGCTTTTGAAAAAGTGACCGGAGAAGAACTGTACACATACTTTGGGGACTGGCTCACCCGAAAAAATATTCCACGGCTCACTGTGGAAAATGCACAGTTGTATGTGGCCCAGGGAAAACTTAAACTGAACTTCGACCTGTTGCAGCAGGATGGATCTTATCCGCTGAGCATCCCCATCACTTTACACACGAACAACGGCAAAAGTATGCGCACAGTCGATGTGAAAACGCCCAAAGAAAAGATCCGTCTTCCCCTGGAAGAATCGCCCAATACCGTTGTCATTGATGAGAACTACGCACTCATGCGGCAATTGGCCCCTGAAGAGATCCCGCCGGTTCTGGCCGGGATAATGGGCAAAAAAAAGCTGACGGCGGTTATTTCGTCCTTGCAGCGCTCAACATACCAACCGCTGATTGATGCACTGGAGGTTGAAAATATAACCTATGTTACACCGGAAAAATTTACATTCGTCCAGATGAAAGAAAATTCGATGCTGATTGCAGGCTACGACAATTCTTTTGTGGATATGCTGTTTGGCAAACAGATTGTCCCGGAAGATGGAATTCGCCTGAAAATTTACAAAAACCCGTACAATGCATCCGAACGCATTGCACTGTTACACGCCAAAAACAAAACAGAAGCTCAGGCGGTTCAGCGCAAAATACCGCACTACGGTAAATACACCGAGCTGGCCTTCGATAAGGGCCGAAACACCTTCAAGGCCATTGCCAAAACATATAACGGCATTCCGGTGTTGTCCCATCCGGCAACCAGAGCCGTAACACCCGATTCACTGGCGACTGTTGACGATATCATTTCCCAGCTCACAACCGCCCGCATTATTTACGTTGGAGAGCGGCACGACCGGTTCGCCCACCATATTAATCAGCTGCAAATCATTAAAAAGATGCACGAGGCCGGATATAAACTGGCTGTAGGTATGGAAATGTTTCAAAAGCCTTTTCAACCGGTTGTGAATGAATACCTGGCCGGGCGGATTGATGAGCACAAGTTTTTACAAAAATCGGAATATTTCAGCAGATGGGGATACGATTACAATTTGTATAAACCGATCATCGATTATCTTAAACAACAAAACATCCCGGTCCTAGCGCTCAACATTCAAGGTGATATCAGCCGTAAAGTTGCACGGGAAGGCCTATACAGCCTGCCTGACGACCAAAAGAAACAGCTGCCTTCTGCAATGGATTTTTCAAATGAACAGTATCGGGAGGATTTGAACAACGTATTTACAACACACACCCAACAAAAGGAGCTAAAGGATTTTAATTATTTTTTCCAGGCGCAAACGCTGTGGGATGAAGGTATGGCGGAATCTGCCCATAAGTTTCTGGCAAACAACCCGGAAAGCAAACTGGTGATTCTGGCGGGCAACGGCCATGTCAGGCATAAATATGGAATCCCCGGTCGCTTGCATCGGCGTAATCATGAGCCGTTTAAAGTTGTTGTGCAGGATGAAGAAATTGAAGACAGTATTTCGGATTATGTACTTTTAACCTCAATGCTAAAAGGGGAGGAATCACCCAAACTGGGTGTAATGGTTGAAGAAAAAGACCAGGGCCTTGAAGTCAAGGGTGTCAGCCATTATGGCCCCGCAAAAAAAGCAGGGTTGCAGGAAGGGGATGTTATTAAGATGTTTGGGGGGCAGGCAATAAAATCGTTGGCTGACTTGAAACTCCAGCTGTTTTACAGCAAAATTGGAAGCAACGTTAAAATTCAGATTAATCGGAAGGGTCAGTCGTTGGATAAAGAGATGGAAATGCTCCATTCTGAAAAATTTTCACATCTGACCGGAACAACTGACCGGTAAAAAACGGATCCATATTGATGCGTGATTCGGGCTAAAATAACGATTTCAATATGTCACAAGATCGGCAAAACTTCATTTTTTCTCCCCACTTTTTCTGAACGGTTCCGTCACAAATCGTTCCACTGACAAACCAGCAAAGATCTCCGGCTTTAAACTCCCAGGCCGGACACTGCTTTTTCTTTTCAGAAGGACAATTTTTTATCACCCAGCACGGGTTTCTGTCTTCGATATTTTTCTGTAATCTTGATACCAGGAAAAATACCTGCCGTTCCACATAGGACGGCACAGAGCGCCATCCCTGTTCGTAGCTGTGTACAGCCTTAAGGGATACACCGAGCAGTTGGCCCATCTGACGCTGAGTTTTCCCCAGTCTCTTTCTAAAATACCCAAATTCTTTACTGTCCATGTTAACCCCCCGCCGACATGATGTAAAAATTAGGGTAAAAACCTTAAATGACGACCCATTGTGACAATTATTTGTATTACTTTGTGGTATTTAGTGTCAAGTCATTTCTGAGCGTCAAACACCATCAAAAAATTATTCTGTTGCTGAAATAACATCATGGGGATGGGCTCAATACGAATGGAATGAAAGCCCTGGAATACAAACCCTAGAAATTCTCTGCGAAAATCCGCCCTTTGCTCCTGACCTAAGCTGTATATGTCAATATCAGCAACCCGTAAACTTCCGGACGTTGGGGCGTTCATGGCTCCCATCATTCCGAGAATCGTCGATTTTCCGGCACCGGATTCACCCATTATCCCAACAAACTCGCCTTCCTTTATTTTAAAACTAATGCCGTCTACCGGTGAAACAGCTGTTTCACCTTCGCCATATTTTTTTACCAGGTTATCAGCAACTATGTAGCGCATCTATTACCTCACTAAAAAATGCTCGTTCTTCTGATACGTTCTATAACGACCTCAATGCCTCGTTCGGATCAAGCCTGGAAGCCATAAACACCGGAAATTCAGATTAGAAATGATTGTTTCTGAAGATATATGGGGGGAGGCTGGGATTTTTCCCAGACCGTTTGAACAGAACAATTGGGTTTAACAACCTTGTCATCGATACTGGAATCGGAGGAAATCTCCATGGGTCCAACATGATTTGGAAACCCGCCATCGGATGAGGCCAAAGTATACTCGGGGAATTCAACAGCCTGTTTCGATTGCAAATCACACGGGATTCGGGGAACATTGGAACGGCAATCTCCTAATGATTTTATCGGTTCACCTGTGCTATGGTGCATTCCGCCGGGGTTGATTTGACGGCAGCATTCGGCTTCGCAGTTCGTATCAGCGAATACACCGCCGGCACACAAACTCATCGTAAAAATCAGAGTCAATACAACACCCATTTTTTTCATCATGTGCTTTCCGTTTCCAATGGCAATCTTTTTCATGCTAAAGTCGACATCTCTATTTTTTTTAAATTCAGCCGATAATATTCTGCATGATTATGCGAACTGGAATATGCTACATAGTAGTATATGTGTCAATTAAAAAGATGACGTTGCCACATCGATCGATCGTCATGTTTCCTGCCGCGTTCAGGGTTTAAATTCCAGGGTAATATTACACCTTGTTTTATTAAAAATTTCATGTTAACCGATTCATTTGTTTCTATTTATTTCATGGGGGCGGGGCGTTTTTCAAACCGCTCCATGGACAATGTTTTTTCAAACCGTTTAATCACGCCGGAAGCGGATAAAACACGTGTGTTTAAGCGCCCAGGGAAAGAAAGCGGATAAAAATGAGGGCCGCTGCAAAAGATATTATGTATACCCGATTGCACGCCCTTTGGCATCATATTTCCATTCGTGAAGCAATGAAAATTTTCGGACAAGAGGGCGAAGAAGAACAAATAAATATTGGGCATGATGGTTACAAAGACTTTTTGTTTCGATTGGGTTGATTTGACCGCAAGTTGGCATTACTTTTCAAGATAACACCATAAGGAGACGTCACAAAATGGAAAAAGAGACATTTTCGATACCCAATATTTCATGCGGCCATTGTGTTATGTCCATCAAAAACGAATTGAATGAACTGGAAGGAATTCGTTCAGTGGAAGGTAATCCTGAAAACAAACGCATTACCGTTGAATGGGATTCCCCGGCCACCCTGGAAAAGATCAGGGACACACTAAAAGAGATTAATTATCCGGCTTCATAGCGGCAGCCCGAACTGGGCTGCCTGTCAATGGAAGAGGAATACCTTATATGGATATAAAACCCCTAGATTTTTTGGAAAAACAATCTTGTCATGAAACCGGGCCGACGGAATCGTTGACCGGCAGTTGCTGACCCGGGAAGGAAAAGGCTCAGGTGAGCCTTCCCGACTTGAAACAGCCGTTTATTATCGGCTCGATCCGGACACCGATGGGTGACGTGCCAAAAATTTCTGCCGCGTTGGTTTGGGCGGACCGGTGGGGCGGTATTAAGGCACGCTGGGGTGTGGGACGTATGCATTATACCGTGGATCCCGGTCTTTATGCGCTTGGAGAGCCGGGTGATCAGTCGCCGGTTCTGGTTACGGCCAATTACAAAATGAGTTTTGACCGGTTGCGTGAAGCCCTGCCCGGACGAAATGCATGGATTCTGGTTCTGAACACACAAGGGATAAATGTCTGGTGTGCCGCCGGAAAAGGAACGTTCGGAACCGATGAATTGGTTCAACGCATCGAACTCAGCGGATTGATTCGTGGGGTGTCTCACCGGGAGGTCATTCTTCCCCAGCTGGCAGGTCCCGGTATTGCGGCGTACACGGTTAGAAAACGCTCCGGTTTCAAAGCGATTTATGGCCCGATCCGGGCCGCTGATTTGCCGGCTTTTCTGGATGCCGGTCTGAAGGCAACGCCGGGGATGCGGCGCAAGACCTTTCCGGTTAGGGAAAGGGCCGTTCTAATTCCTATCGAACTGGTGAGTGTTTTAAAATGGTCCCTGGTGATACTGCCTGCTTTTTTTCTGCTTGGAGGATTGGGAGCACCTTCCGGATTTTGGCACGGTGCAATGAATGATGGCCTTTTTGCTGTGCTCAATCTGCTGGGAGCACTGATGGCCGGAGCGGTTTTAACGCCGATTCTTCTGCCCTGGATTCCAGGTCGCGCCTTTTCGCAGAAAGGTTTGATCATGGGCCTGATAAC
>DATKWE010000058.1:0-2639 GCA_035529735.1 Desulfobacterales bacterium
TCGTCATCGGGCGGCCGAAACGAGTTATTGTTTTTATTTTGGCAGTGGTTTCCTTTCTCGCTTATAACGCAAAGGATTTTAAGCTTGACGCATCAGCGGAAACCCTGGTCTTGCAGAATGACAAAGATCTTCAATACTCGAGACTTATCGATTCCCGGTATGGACTGCAAGATTATTTGATAATGACTTACGCCCCTAAAGGGGACCTGTTTTCAGACACGGCGTTGGCAAACCTGTCCCGCCTGAGCGATGAGTTGAGGCGGTTGAAAAGCGTGGCGTCCGTGGTTTCAATACTGGACGCTCCGCTGCTTGAAAGCCCGCCGGTTCCGATCAAAGAACTGGTGGACAATATCCAGACCCTTGAATCTCCGGGCGTTGACAAAACGCTGGCAAAAATCGAGTTTAAGAACAATCCGCTATATCAAAACCTTCTGGTAAGCCCGGACCTTAAAATCACATCTTTACTGATCTATTTTCCTGTCAATGACGTCTATCGGGACCTGCTGGCCCGCCGCAACAATTTTCAGGAAAAAAAGGCTGCAGGAACGCTCTCCGGGGAAGCGGCGGCTGAGTTTAAGGCGGTCATGGAACAATTTGAAAAGTGCCGGGACGAGATGAAGAAGACCCGACATCAAGATATTGCTGCAATCCGTGGGATTATGGACGGCTTTCGCCAGGACGCCGAACTCTTTCTTGGCGGTGTCAGCATGATTGCAGACGATTTGGTCAGCTTTATCAAAAACGATTTGAAAGTTTTTGGCCTTGGCGTATTGTTTTTTCTGATTCTCACGTTGGGTATAATTTTTAGAAAGATACGCTGGATCTTTTTGCCGGTACTCTGCTGTGCGTTTTCGGCAATCTCCATGATGGGACTGCTGGGATTGTTCGGCTGGGAAGTCACGGTGATATCCTCTAATTTTATATCGTTACAGCTCATCATTACAATGGCCATAACCATCCACTTGATTGTTCGGTACCGCGAACTCTGTTCCAAAAACCCTGAGGACGGGCAGCGGGAACTTGTTCTCGATACCGTCCGTTTCATGGGAAAGCCCTGTCTGTATGCCGCGCTGACGACCATTGCCGGGTTCGGTTCACTGCTCCTTGGCGATATTCTGCCGGTGATAACATTTGGATGGATGATGAGCGCCGGTATTTCTCTTTCTCTGGTCATGACCTTCCTTCTGTTTCCTTCCGTTTTGATGCTGATGGAAAGAGAGAAGCCCCGGGTCAGAAAAAATCCACCGTTTTCATTAACGCCGTTTTTAGCCGGATTCACCGAGGCTCACGGTTTAATGATACAGGTAACCTGTGGTATCGCCTTTATACTCAGCGCGGTTGGGATAAGCCGGCTGACGGTTGAAAACAGCTTTATCGACTACTTTAAACATACCACCGAGATATATCGGGGCATGAAAGTCATCGACCAGAACCTGGGCGGGACCACCCCTTTCGACGTCCTTATCGATTTTGATAAAGATGAAGCATCTGAGCCGGTAATTCCCTCTGGGGGCGCCAAGAAAAATAATAATATATTCGACGAATTCGATGAATTCGATACGGCGGCAAATAAAGATAAATACTGGTTTACTTCCCGTAGGATGGCCCGGGTCATGAAAATCAATGATTATCTTGGCAGCCTCCCGGAAACCGGTAAGGTCCTGTCTTTGGGGACAATGATGAAGATCGCTGAAAAGCTCAACAACGGCAAGCCCCTTGATAATTTCCAATTGGCCCTTCTCTATAGCGAGATTCCTGAAAAGTTCAAAAAAATGGTGTTAACACCCTATGTATCTGTAAAAAATGATCAGGTCCGTTTTTCAGTCCGTGTCAGAGATTCCGAAAAAACACTAAAGCGTGACGGGTTGTTGAAAAAAATCCGGCAGGATCTGGTGAGCAATTTCGGTTTAAAGACAGAACAGATCCATTTGTCCGGGATGCTGGTGCTGTATAACAATATGCTCCAGAGCCTGTTCCGATCACAAATCCTTACTCTGGGAGTTGTTATACTGGCGCTGATGGGCATGTTTATGATTCTGTTTAAATCATTGAAAATCGCGTGTATCGCCATTTTCCCGAACCTGCTTTCCATTGGCGTTGTCCTGGGTGTTATGGGATGGCTGAATATTCCGCTGGACATGATGACCATTACCATCGCTTCCATCAGTGTGGGGATTGCCGTGGACGATACCATTCACTATATCCACAGATTTAAATCCGAGATGGCCATGGATCCTAATTATGTTAGGGCAATGCATCGGTGTCATGGGAGCATCGGGCACGCAATGTACTATACATCGGTGACCATCATCATCGGTTTTTCAATCCTGGTGCTGTCCAATTTTATTCCCAGTATTTATTTTGGCCTCCTGACCGGATTGGCCATGCTTATTGCCTTAATTGCTGCGCTGACCCTGTTGCCCCGGTTATTGATCCTTTTCAAGCCGTTTGGTCCCGAAGCCCACGGGAATTCGGAGGGCATTGGATGACATGAACAAAAAAAGACTGAACAATCTGCTGCTGATTCTCCTGTTTTTCGCTTTTTTATCCACAGGATGTGCTCATAAACCCTTGAAGTCCTTGCCTGAACCATCTGACGATGCACCGCTCACCCAAACCCGGGAGACCATACCCGACAA
>DATKWE010000059.1:0-12606 GCA_035529735.1 Desulfobacterales bacterium
AATTAAATTGCAATATTCGATGACCAAAACCTTCCAGGGTAAGACTTTGTTTGGCTTTTCGAATTTCGGTCATTGAAAATTATTTGATATTTGTGATTTGGTATTTGTAATTTCAATACTTCAATGAACTTCCAACTAAACAAATCTCATCTGGGGATAACCAACGCCGCTCCATCTGGATCCGGATTTTTTTCCCTAACGTTACAAAAACTCGAGAGAGGGTTTATCTTCGGGACAATGCCTGCACCGGATCGAGTTTTGCCGCCCGTCTTGCGGGCAGTACTCCGAATACCAGGCCTGTCAGAAGCGCAACGAAGACCGCTGCGCCCAGGGCCCAGATCGGGACCGTGAACGGAAATCTGGGAAATGCCCGCGCAAGCCCCCACGTCCCTAAATATGCCAGGATGACCCCGAAACCCGCACCGATCAGCGAGAGAATGGCGGATTCCACCAGGAAAAGCCGAAGGATTTGGGTGCCCGGGGCGCCGATGGCCTTGAGAAGTCCGACTTCCGAGGTGCGCTGTGAAACGGCGATCAGCATAACGTTCATGATCAGAATACCGGCAACCGACAGGCTGATGGCGGCAATGCCTGCAACACCGAGGGTCATGGTCCTGAGAATCCGATCAAACGTCGACAGCAGGGCATCCTGGGTGATGACGGTGACATCGTCTTCGCCGTCGTGCCGTTCCCGGATGGTGGCCAATATCTTTTCCTTGGCTCTGGGAATCGCATCGCGGCCGTTGGCCTGTACCAGGATTCGGAAAAGCGACGAGGTATTGAACAGGGTCTGTGCAGAGGCAACGGGTACCACCACCACGTCCCCCATGTCCAGTCCCAGTGACTGGCCTTTTCTGGCCAGCACCCCGATGATCCGAAAACGGCGTTCGCCGATGCGGACCCATTGGCCCAGGGGGGATTGATTGCCAAAGAGTTCTTTTTTGAGCTTGTACCCGATCACACAGACCGCCAGACCCCTCGTGGGGTCGCCGGCGGGGATGAACCTGCCCTGGGCCATTGAAAGATGGCGGATTTCAAACAGCGCTTCCGTGGAACCGAGAACCGAAACTTCCCGGTCTCGATGCTTCCAGGAAACCGGGGCGGAACCCACCGTGATCGGTGCCACACGGCGGATGGCGGAATGCCGGGTAAGGGACAGCGCGTCTTCCAGAGTAAGATCCCGGGGGGTTTCCCCCAGCAGCGGGGGCGGGCCCCCGGTTGTTTCAGACCGACCCGGCAATACGACCAGCAGGTAGGTGCCCAGAGAGGTAAACTCGTTGACGACATACCGGCGGGCGCCTTCTCCCAATGCGGTCAGCAGAATGACCGACGCCACACCGATCGCCATGGCAAAAATCATCAAAAAGGTTCGGGTGGGGTACCCCGACAGGGCCCGGGCGCTGAATTGAATGACATCTCCGGTTTTCATTCTTTCAGGCCCCCCCCCGTATCTGTTGCGATCTCTCCGTCTGCCAGCTGTACTCTCCGAGCAGCCCGCCGGCTCAGATCGGGATCGTGGGTCACCATAATCAGGGTCATGCCCTTATGGTTGAGGTCTTCGAGTATCCGGATGACTTCGATCCCGGAAGTCCGGTCCAGGTTGCCGGTGGGCTCATCCGCCAGTATAACATCCGGCTGCATAATGGTGGCCCTGGCAATGGCAACGCGTTGACGCTGCCCCCCGGACAACTGGTCCGGGCGATGTTTGGCGCGGTCGCTGAGGCCGAGGGAGGAAAGGGCCGCCTGGACGCGAGATTTTCTGGAAGCAGGATCCACATTTGCAAGGATCATCGGCAATTCCACATTTTCAGCAGCGGTCAGCCGGGATACCAGATGGAAAAACTGAAAGACAAAACCGATCTTGAGGCGGCGCACCGATGCCTGCTGGTCATCGGTCAAATCGGTGGTGTCCAGGTCTTCCAGGGAATAGATCCCCTTGTCCGGTCTGTCCAAAAGCCCGATAATATTGAGCAGGGTCGATTTCCCGGATCCCGAAGGGCCCATGATGGCGACATATTCCCCTTGACGGACCGTGAAGTTGACGCTCCTGAGTGCGTGAACCGCTTCGTCACCCACCAGAAATGTCCTCTCAATACCGGCTAAATGAATCATTGCCCCTCTTTGGATATCACAGCGGCCGCATTGTCTTTCATTCCGGCGCCATCCACATTGATCACGACCTGTTCGTCCGGCTTCAGGCCGGAAATGACCTCGGTATAGTACCAATTGGAAATTCCGCTTTTAAACGTGCGTGCTTTGATCACTTTGTTGCCGGGCAGATAAACAAATACGCGATCCCCGTCCAGAACGGCTGTGGTGGGGATGCGCAGCGTGTTTTGCCGAACATCCAATATGATTTCCACATCCGCGCTGTAGCCCGCCAGCATTTTCCGGATATCTTCGGGCAGGGTGAATTGCACCTCCACGTCCACGGTGCGGGCCTGCTTTTCGCGATCGAGCACATAGGGCGCGATCCGGCGGACCTTGCCGGGAAAGCTGCGATCACCGAAGGCGTCCAGGCTCACCCGGGCCGTCATGCCGGGTGCAATTTTGGGAACATCGACTTCATCGATGGGTGCGGTTATATAAAAGCAGGTGTTGTCGATGAGGTCCACCACCGGCGGCGTGGCGATGCCGATGGGCGATGGTGTTACGAATTCACTCAGCTCTCCGTTGATTTCGGCGACAACCCCATCAAAAGGGGCGATAAGGCGGGTACGGTCCAGGTTTGCTTTGACGACGCCGATACGGGCCTGGCGCGTAAGGACGGATGCCTTTGCTGCGTTGCAATCCGCCCCGAGGGCTTTGGCTTGGGTCACGGCTTTGTCTGTCTGTTCTTCCGAAGCGACGCCCTTGGCGTGAAGCTTGACAATACGGTTGGCTTCCCGCTGGGAAACTTCGGCCTTCAAACATGCCGCCCTTGCACGTGCCCTCGCAGCCTCGGCTTCGCTTTGGGCCAGTTGAAGCTCCGCAACCAGATCCTGGTTCCAGATTTCGAGAAGAAGGTCTCCTTCTTTGACCGTGTCTCCCTCGTGAATACTCAGTTTTGCAATTTGACCGCCGACACTTGGGGAGAGCTTGGCCCTCCGGCAGGCTTTCACGGTTCCCGCACGTGTATTTGCCACAGTCTGTTCCACAATGCCGCGGTCCACGGGCTTGACGACCACTTCGACAGGCTCGGGTCGGGTGAGAAACCATACGATAACGGCTGCGGCTGCAATGACCAGGACCAAAACAATCCAGCGGATATATCGGCGATTCATCAAGTTACCCCTTTCGGCTTGGCAGTAGATTCACCGGGTGTATGGGTTCAGGGGCCGGGGGCCGGGTTATGGGTAATGGGTTATAGGTAATAGGTTATGGGTTCCTGATCCCCGGTCCTTGATTTCTGTTCCTTGAAACCTGAAACCTGACACCTACCCCTAATCCCTGATCCCTTTTTCCTCTTTCCTATTTCCTGTTTCCGGATCCCCGGCCCTTGATTTCTGTTCCCTGAAACCTGAAACCTGACACCTGGTTTCTGGCCCTTACCATTTCCACATCAATGGATCGTCATCCATTGGATCGGTGACCGTTTTTCCGATGTCATCGATGGCCGCCAGATCTTCTTCGGACAAGCGAACGTTTCCAGCCGCCGCATTTTGGGCGGCCTGTTCGGCGCTGCGGGCACCGGCGATGGCGCACATTCCGGGCTGGGAAACGATCCAGGCCAGGGCCAGCTGCCCCAAAGTGATGTTATTGGCCGCTGCTATGGGACGGAGTTTTTCCAATGCCGTCTGGACCCGCGCATAATTTTCCGGCTGAAACAGTTTGTTTCTGAAACGGTGGTCACCTTTGGCCAATATAGGGACCGGGCCGAATTTTCCGGTCAGCAGCCCCTGGGCCATGGAGGAATACGCCAGCAACGTGATCGTGTTCTCGAGACAGTACGGAAACACATCTGTTTCAACCTTGCGCCAAAACAGCGAATACGGCGGCTGGAGGCTGTCGATTCTTCCGTATGTTGCAGCCGCTTCCAGCTGGGATCGGGAGAAATTGGAAACACCGACGGCACGAATTTTACCCTCGGCTTTCAAGTCGGTCAAGGCGCGCAGGGTTTCTTCCAAAGGGACTTTTTTGGCGCCGAAGGACCCCGGCGGCCAATGGATCTGATAAAGGTCGATATAGTCGGTGTTAAGATTTTTCAAAGATCGATGACATGCATCCATAACCTGTTGGTATTCCAGGTGATTCGAAAATACCTTGGTGGCGATCACGACGTTGTCACGCACGTCCTGAAGGGCATTTCCGACGATTTTTTCTGAATGGCCGTTACCATACACCTCTGCCGTATCGAATGTCGTGATCCCCGCATCATAGGCTGCTTTTATCGCCTGTGTCGATTCAGTATCGTCGATGCCGACCCACATGTCCTTGCCGGCCTGCCATGTTCCCATAATGATCGAAGATATTTCAATATTGGAAGTGCCAAGCATACGAAATTCCATAATGACCTCCATGAAAGGGTTCTGAGTTCAGGTTTCAGGGTTCTGGGTTCAAGGGCCAGGTGTCAGGTGTCAGGACTCCGGGCGCCGGCGCCGTGATGCCCTACCCTCCTCCGCCTCCGCCACCACCCGAGCCGTATCCGGGCGGAGAAGAAGACGCGGAAATGGCATGGACAGCCCCCTTGAACGGGCTGACGTTTCCAGTGGACGGGCCAGGGTAAAGAGATCACATCTATAGTGATTCCTAACACGACTTTTTAGCGGATGTTGTTGAAGATTGCAACTCTTGTTTTCCAGGATGATCGGTATGTGTACCGGATGCAAAAGGCCGGGCTGCGGAAATTTGTTATAAAAATTTAGAAAATTTCAGAACGGTTGCTGAACAGAAGGACCCATATAAAAAAATTATTGCAATACTGTTAATGGCAAGAAAAGAGAAAAAGTCTGGAACTGACGATTATTATCGTCATTAAAATCATTTTGCCATGTTATTTATGCAACGATAGGATAGACAAAGGACGTATCCCGAAGATCGGTCTGAAATAAAATACAGGTAAAAACGCAAAAAGGTAGAGTAATTAAAAACTCTACCTTTTTGCTGAATGAATTACAATTATTTCACAGCTTCCTTTAATGCCTTTGCTGCAACAAACTTTGGCGCCTTACTGGCCGCAATATTTATCTCTTCCCCTGTCTGAGGATTTCTGCCTTTACGGGCCTTCCGTTCAGCCACTTTAAATGTGCCGAATCCAATCAAGGATACAGAGTCTCCTTTGCCCAATGCCTGGGTAATGCTTGAAAGTACACAGTCCACAGCCGCCTGAGCATCCTTTTTGGTGTTTAGAAGCTTTGAAACCTCATTGACGATATCTCCTTTGTTCATGCTTTTTCTCCTTTTTTGGTAATATTACAGTATATTGCAGAGACCATAGCGATTCCCTTTTAAAAGATTTACTATGCCCCCGCCCGATTTTAAAACCGTTGATAGGTGTTATGTATATAGACTACTGACGACGGATGATCACCACGGTTCTGATGTCCGAGTGTCACTGACTAATAGCGTCGCTCGCCGCCGCCGCCCGGTCTTCCGCCGCCGCCCGGTCTTCCGCCGCCGCCCGGTCTTCCGCCGCCACCCGGTCTTCCGCCGCCGCCCGGTCTTCCGCCGCCGCCCGGTCTTCCGCCGCCACGACTTCCTCCGGGTCTTCCGCCACCTTGACGGCCTTCAGGACGAGGGCGGGCTTCATTGACATTAAGGTTTCGGCCTTTCAAATCTTTCCCATTCAAGCCTTCGATTGCAGACTGTGCTTCAGATTTATCGGGCATCTCCACAAATCCAAACCCTTTTGATCTGCCGGTGTAATTGTCTTTAATAATCTTGATGATATCGACCGATCCAAAGGTCTCAAAAGCTGTTTTTAAATCCTCTTCCGTCACCTCATACGATAAATTCCCAACGTAAATATTCATTCTGGTCTCCTTCTAATAACGATAATATTAAAGGTTAAATTTCTTGACATTTAAAACCGCTATCAATTGAATATAACTGCAAATAACGTTTATAAATGCGGATCATTATAGTCATTAAACTCATTTTGCCATGTTATTTATGCAACGATAGGGTTAACGCAGGAAGCATAACTTCTTCAAGGCTCATTCTTTGCCTTTCAATGATCTCTCTGTCTTTTACGCGATCAAATTTGATCATTTCCCCAAAACGAAGAAACACCTTGCTAAAGGGTTTTGGCAAAAGAAAATTATCCCAACTGTTGAAATACCATGCTTTTTCTGCAGAAACAGAAAAAGGAACGATTACGGCATTGGCAGCATGTGCTAAACGGATTGCACCTGCCTTAACAATACCTGAAGGCCCTTGAGGCCCATCTACAATATGGACTGCAAGTTTTTTCTCCTTTAAACTGGTAATCATTTTCTTTAAAGCCTCCATCCCACCTTTTGAAGAAGAGCCCCGAATTGGATTCCAGCCATTACGCAAAGCCATCTTGGCGACGATTTCACCGTCTCTGCTCTGACTAATCATGATACTTGGGTTGAAGGTTTTATAATTTTTAAACGGCCGAACAGCAGAAAAAAATTGTTGGTGCCAAGTGCAAAGCAAAACAACACCGCCATTTCTTCTATAATCCATCCAGTCTTTATCATTTTCAATCTTTAAACGAAATGTCCACGAATAAAGTAAAATTAATCGATAAAAGAAAGAAATGAACGCCTCTGACGTAAGAAAGCGATCCAGCTTTATTCGCAAGATGGTGCACTCCTTATTGCTAATGGCAAGTATTAAGATAGAAAAGTATTGTGCGTTTCCAAATTAATAGGATTTGAGGGGCTTTAAGTTGACGGCTTGTTTGCCTTTAGAGGTTTCTTTTAATTCAAAAGATACAGGGTCACCCTTTTGTAAACCGAAATGCCCAAAGTCTTTGATACCCGATTTGTGAACAAAAACAATGCCATATTCTTCAGTGTATATAAAACCATAGCCTTTTTTTTCACTGTACGATTTGATAGTACCTTCCATCTAATGTTTTTCCTTTCCTTGCATCTTGTGCAAATGCTCAGGAGGTCACTTTGAAGGAGGGCCAAAAAAGATGGGTTCTTTGGACAGACTCCAAAATAAATACCAGAAATATACACAAGCAGTGAGTGGTAGAATTAGTTAGATTTTAAATTAATCCATTCGTAATAACAAGTCAATAGTTTGACCGGAAAAATAATCCGGTTTTGGGTTATGAATCATCGTCGTGACGGATCAATTCATTCCAGATTGCGTGTAAAAAGACCCAACGAACGCCGGTTAACTTCATCCGTGACCACGCCATAAGGACGTGGTCACGGATTGGCGGGCATCTGACGCCTCTAAATATACTTGACCGTATGCTCACTTTCGTGCGTGAAGCTCAAACCCGAATCGATCGCAAACAAACTGGGAGAAATATTATAAGTGTTTAGTTTTTTATATATTTTGTAGATACAAATGGTTTTTCATAACGCTTCTGCAAATGCTAAAAACAAGCTTTGGACCCATTATTGGTAGAATACGGATATAAATCACCCATTCAATAGAGGGATAAAAGGTAAGACCTGAGATTTCCTCTGTGGCCCTGTAAGCCGATCTTCCTTCGTATATTTTTTCTGTGAGTGTCGATCGTCCTCGGTGATACATTCATAAGTTCAGCTATCTTTTTGCTGGAACTGCCATACCTTATTAGATTGGCTATTCGGATTTCTGTGGGCGTCAGGTTTAAATATTTCAAAGACATTCGTCGAGTAAATGGAGATGTGATTTCGTTCAGATTTGATTCTATTATACTCAAAAAAGCTTCCTGTTGATCATCCAATTTGGTTTTTTTGATCTTTTCAAAATATGGCGCAACCAGATTTTTTACGTTTGTCATTACATTATCTTCTATTTCCGTTTTATCCTCTTGCCTTTTTTTCAATAAAACCTTCATTGCCGTATTGATTTCCTCAAGACTTTTGGTCTTTAGCTCCAACTCTCCGGTTCGTTCTTTCACCCGACGTTCAAGCTCATTCTTGGCTTTATGAAGCGCTTTCCCAGCCCGAACTTTTTCGGTTATGTCCCTGGAGATTTCTAATACTGCAGTGGGTTTTCCCTCTTTATCTCTTAACCCTACATTAGCAGTACAGTGAAAAAAAATCGTTTCCCAATCCTGCCCAATCACTTGAGTATCATGTTTATGAATTTTTCCATCCTGAAATGCCCTAAGCGTAATACAAGGATAAGGCTCACAGGGTTCTGTTCTTTTATGATATACTTCATAACATTTTTTCCCAATGATATCGTTTCCGAATATTTTCCCAGCGATTTCGTTGGCCCAGATAATATTTAAATTTTTATCCATCATGCTCATGTGATCGCCAACAGATGACAACATTGCACTTAACTTCGACTCGCTCTCACGTAATAACGCCTCCGTCTGCTTGAGATCTGAAATATCCACCAGTACGCCGACAATACCCAGTATTTTCTTTCCATTACAGATCGGCGCAACGATATTATGGTAAAAGTTTTTCCCTCCGTCCAATCTATCGTAGACCACTTCACCCGTAACTGTTTCTCCGGATAACGCACGGCGGTTATTATCCATCCATAAATATTTCGTTTTTTCATTTACAGAAAGATTCTCTGGAGATTTTCCAATCAAATCCCCCCAATTTTTCTTGCAGATCGAGTTTTGCAAAATATAGCGGTTGGACGGATCAACGACAAAAACATCAAACGGTAAACTTTCAATGACGGCCTTAAACATCGCCTTACTCTTTACCAGTTCCGCCTCGGTCTGCGCGAGTTTTTTGGCTTCTTTCTCTGACGCCTCAATCTTTAGTTCCAATTCTTCACGGGTTGGTTTTGCGGCCATTAGTTGATCCTTCAATCGATTTTAAATCAAAAAAACCCATAACCCGGTATCGTTGAACACCGTATATGAGCCTTAAGGTCTCGAATAGGGACTTACCCCCTGATAATTATGTCGTTTATACTGATTTATCATTTTCAAGGGTATTATACATGGGTCGGCAATCAATTTGCAAGCAGGGATTATTTTGATGATACGTATTTACAAAAAGCATGATGATAGGATTGGATTTCCTTAGGTAAAATCGTGCCTGTATCTTCAATCGCAGAAAAATGAAGGTTTCGAAGCGAAATCGAATGTTGTGGTTGCCCTAACGTTCCAAAGGTCGAAGATGAAGCCCCGGAGGTTAGATTTGCCTATTAATTATTCAAGCTTGTCAACTTCCCACCCTATTTCTTGTGTCAAGATGTGACCTTAATTATGTTAAGTTTTAAATAAATATTGATTTTATTGTTAGTCACACTTAAAACGTTGGTTGACAAATATTTCATGGGATAAAAAAATCCCTTCGGGTAAAGTTGATGTTCATGATTCTAAAATAGAATAAGGAAGCGAGCATGGCAGCGAATACGGCGTTTGACAATGAGAAATATATCCAGGAGCAAATATCTGAAATTCTTGAACGTGCGAAAAAATTTGACAATAAGCTCTACCTTGAATTCGGCGGCAAGCTTTTATTTGACTATCATGCGGCCCGGGTGTTGCCGGGCTATGATCCCAATGTAAAATTGAGGCTTCTTCAAGCGTTAAAAGACAAGGCCGACATTCTCCTTTGCATTTATGCCGGCGATATCGAAAGGAAAAAAATGCGGGCTGATTTCGGTATTACCTACGATTCCGACGCCCTCAAACTCATCGACGATCTCCGGGGTTGGGGAATCGACGTTTTAGGCGTTGTAATTACCCGTTTTGAAAACCAGCCGTCAGCCATGCAGTTTAAAAATAAACTGGAAAGAAGAAACATCCGGGTTTACACCCATCAGTACACCAAGGGGTATCCTACGGATATCGATCTGATCGTCAGCGAGGAGGGATACGGCGCCAATGAATATATCGAAACCGATAAACCCCTGGTCATCGTGACCGGTCCCGGACCTGGCAGTGGAAAACTGGCCACCTCCCTTTCCCAGGTATACCATGATTACAAACGGGGCATTTTTGCGGGCTACGCCAAGTTCGAAACCTTCCCGATCTGGAATCTGCCGCTCAAGCATCCGGTGAATGTGGCCTATGAAGCCGCCACCGCTGATATCAGGGATTTTAACCTGATAGATCCTTTTCATCTGGAGGCGTATAATCAGAAGACCGTCAACTACAATCGTGACGTGGAGGTGTTTCCTGTTCTGAAACGAATATTGAAAAAAATAATGGGCGGCGAGCCGTTTTACGAATCCCCCACAGATATGGGGGTCAATCGCGCGGGCTTTGCCATCACGGACGATGAAGCGACACAGGAAGCTGCCAAACAGGAAGTTATTCGGCGGTATTTCCGCTATCGGTGCGAATATGTCATGGGTTTGACGGACAAGGAAACGGTTCAACGGGTAGAGCTTTTGATTAAAGACTTCAACCTGGAGCTGGAATACCGGCGAGTGGTCGAACCGGCGCGAATTGCGGCCATAAAATGCCTGGAGAGCGGTAAAGGCAACGAAGGTATTTTTTGCGGTGCGGCCATCGAGCTCGGAAACGGAACCATCGTGACCGGAAACAACTCCCCGAAATTTCACGCGGCTTCAAGCCTTATTTTACGCGCCATTAAGAATTTAGCCGAAATCCCGGACAAGATTAAATTGCTCCCGCCCAACATCGTCGATTCGGTTCGAAATCTCAAAACCAAGGTGCTCAATGAAAAGACCCTCAGCCTCGACCTGGTGGAAACCCTCATTGCCCTCAGCATCAGCGCGACCGGCAATCCTGCCGCCCAGTTAGCCATGGAAAAATTGGAGGAACTCCAGGGGTGTGAAGTCCATATGACCCATATCCCTACACCCGGGGATGAGGCCGGATTGAGGCGACTCGGCGTGAACCTCACCAGTGATCCCAACTTTTCCACTAAAGATCTTTTTATCTCTTAACCCTCACAGTTCAGGCTGTTGAAGCTTTCACTCAATAAGGGTTTTATTGTCGTCAGACCGCTTCGATCGTTGAAGGGGGTTTCGGTGTTATGTTGTACGTGACACTGACGATGCCCGGCACATCGCGAATAATCTCGCCGGCGAGTTTCTCGAGGATTTTGAAAGAAAGCGGTGTCGGTGTTGCGACCCGCGCGTCGACACTCTCCCAGCAACGCACCTCGATCTGCTGACCAAAATCACGCAATCCGTCACGCATGCCGGTCACGCGGTCTTCATGTAGGATCGCCATATACTGGAATGCACCGGTGTCCTTGAGCAGCCGTTCGACCACAACGGTGGCCTTTCGAACCGTCTCGATGCGCTCCGGGGTTGTTTCACCGATCACACGTGCCGCAAGTGCCGGACCCGGGAATGGAATGCGGTCAAAGGCTTCTGCCGGAAGTCCCAGAGCCTCACCAACCTTTCTAACGCCGTCTTTGCGAAGCTGAATGAGCGGTTCGATGATGTGATAGCCAAAAGCCGCTTCCGGGTCGATTCCGAGCTGCTCAAAGACGTTGTGTTGCCGTTTTATCCCTGCGACGGTCTCGTCGATATCGGTCAATATGGTTCCCTGGAGAAGGTGTTTTGCGCCACTTTCCTTGACGAGGCGTCCGAATACGTCCCGGTAAAAAGCCTGGGTAATCGCTTCGCGCTTTTCTTCCGGATCCGTAATTCCTTTGAGTTCGGCAAAGAATTCTTTTTTTGCATCGACCACGTCAACGGTGACCCCTATCTTTTTAAAAAGACCGACAACCTTTTCGGACTCTCCCTCACGCATAAGACCGTTTTCGATAAACACGGTCTTAAGGCGGTCCCCCAGGGCGCGATGGCCGAGCATCGTGACCGTGGACGAATCGACGCCTCCCGAGAGTGCATTGATCGCCATTCCCTCCCCGACAATTTGTCGGATTTCTTTGACCTTCTCATCAATAAAGTGTTCCGTGTTAAGCGCTTGCGCCACAATCTCCTTGATCATTTGACCGTCCCCTTTTCATTTAGGTTGATTTCCAAGAGCTTACGCCCGTGGTCCTCTGCCAATTATGGATAGATTTTGTGTTTACTTGCCGGTATCGACTCCATTCACAACAACCATTAAGGAAAGAATACTTATTCTTTGACGTTCTTTACATTCTTATGCAACTTCTTTAAACAAGTTTTATCTTTCCTGACCATCGCACAGACTTTCCGGTTATCAATCTCTCTACAGTTAGCATGATTATACAATGGGCATTCTGGATAATGCTTAGACATTTCTATTCCTTACCTTTCTTTTCGTACTTTTTGAGAAACCTCCTAGAGTATTCTTGAAATATCAAATATATCAAAAGCATATAAGATTAAAGGATGAATGTCAATGTTCACAATACCTTTCATCCGACCCAAAAGACCCAAAAAGGAAATTCAATCATGGCATCAAGGCCTTGATGGTTTCCATTGCCGGCATATGTTGGAGGTTGAGTGAACGCTTGATACACCATGATTACATTTACAGGGGGTGGACAGATGACGGAGGATCTTCAATTCGTATGCAATGCTTGCGAAAAGGATGATTATGAAGGGGAATACCCGCAACGTGGTAACGCAATGCCGGGTTTGCCGACGACTTCACAGCAATGA
>DATKWE010000060.1:0-49343 GCA_035529735.1 Desulfobacterales bacterium
TTGTTTTCTAAAGACTTTATCAGCGACTTTAACATTCTTTCGATTTCTGCGATGTCTTTATTTAGTGGTCCCAATTCACCTTTTTCAATTAAATCTAAATCTCCTGCTAATAATATCTGCGTTTCCAATTCGCAAACAGAACCATAAGATATGTAAAGCATCCTAACGTAATCCAAGGTTGTCTTTCTTCCATATCCTTCTGTTTACCCTGTTAAATAAAATCTCATTTCTTGAAATAAAATTTTAGTGCAACGCACTATTTAACAGGGCAGGTATTAGAAGGAATAGACACAACAGATCTTCTTATCTGTGAAGTTAGAGCGTATCTTTCTTCCTTTGGAAATTTTGCTGTTATTCTATAATATCTCTAAACAGAGTTCGTATGACTTTTGCCAGACTTTCAACTCTTTGTAATTTTTTAGCATTTCACTCGAACCCTTGACTCCTTGGATCCTTGAACCCTCTGGAATCACACCTGCTCAATAGGAAATGACACACTTATTTTACCCCTGATTACCTATAATTAATCGGGAGATGATCTATATTTATTGACTGTCACGCGTGATGCGTGTAAAAACCCGCTAACGAATAACGTATCAATTGAGCCCATTGAAAAAATTGTCGCATTCAGAATAACCCATAACCCATAACACCCGATTGTCCGTTTTCATTTGATCGGGGTGATCGTGCAGGAGAATTAAAATGACCCATCATCATCAACATGATCATGAGATACGGAGCCCCTTATCCTTTGATGAAAAAATGATCAAACTGCTTGAACACTGGATAAAGCATAATGATGATCATGCTGAAACATACAGGGATTGGGCGCAAAAAGCAAAAGAGAAAAACATGCGTGAGGCGGGTTTATTGCTGGAAGACGCAGCTGAGATGACCCGGATGATCAGCAAAAAATTTGAAGAAGCCGCAACACTTATTGTGAAGGAATAAATCAGGGTTATTTTTCAATTCCGACTCTGGCCGCCACCCCTTTTTGAAAATAATGTTTGATCTCCTTCATCTCGGTCACCAGGTCAGCTTTTTCTATTATTCGGGGATCCGCACCCCGTCCGGTGATGACGAGCTCAACGTCTTGGGGTTTTGCCGCCATAATTTTTAGAATATCCTGGACGGAAAAAAGCCCGATCTTAACCGCAACGTTCGCTTCTTCCATAATGACGACATTGTGTTCGCCTGAAGAGAGAATTGCATTTATTTTTTCAAGCCCTTTTTGGGCGGCTTTGACATCTTCGGGAGACGGCTTTCCCTGGATAAAACGGCCTCTGCCGAACTGTTCGACAGTTATCAGATCCTCGAATCTTTTCAGTGCTTTTATTTCACTGTATTCGCCCATCTTGATAAATTGGCCGATAAAAACCTTAAGTCCGGCGCCGGCGGCCCGTATGGCCAGCCCTAAAGCCGCAGTGGTTTTTCCTTTTCCCTCGCCGGTATATACCTGTATATAGCCCTTCATCACCGTTCCTTTTCATGGACCTTCCGGATCAAATCATTCGGTGAATAATCATCGTTCAGTGCAATGAACACCTTGCTGCCCGGCTGGGCAAATGATAAGGGTTGTCCGTTTTCATCAACGATGGCGTTAATCCGGTCTCGTGTTGCAGGTCCTTTTGTTTTGAGCACCTCAACAATATCTCCATTGAAAATCTTGTTTCTCACCTCGATTTTTAGACCCGATGGTTGGGTGTTGTCCAGAACTTTTCCAACAAACACATGGCCATTATTTTTTATGTTTTCATAATTTTGCAATATCTGATGCGGAGCATTAAAGTAAAAGCCGGTGCAGTAACCTCTGTTGCTGACAGACGCCAGTTGATAAAGCCAGTCTTCTTGGACCCTGTACTCTTCAGGGTTCTCATAATACGCATCGATGGCTTCCCGGTAAGTCTTGACCGTTGATGCCAGATGGTTGATACCCCGCATTCGTCCTTCGATTTTCAATGAAATAATGCCTGAATCGATCATCTCAGGGATATGTTCAATCATGCACAGGTCCTTTGAATTGAATATATAACTCCCGTTGTCATCTTCGGCGATGGGCAGATAATGACCGGGCCTGAGCTCTTCTACAAGGGCATATTTCCATCGGCAGGATTGCGTGCACATGCCTAGATTGCTGTCCCGGTTTGCCAAGAAGCTGCTCAGGAGGCATCGTCCCGAATATGATATGCACATGGATCCGTGAACAAAGGCCTCGACTTCCAGATCACAGCGAAGGGCGATCTCTTTAATCTCCGTTAAAGACAACTCTCTTGCTACGTTTATTCTTTTGGCGCCGAGTTCTTGCCAGAGCAGCGCACTTTTATAGTTGGTTGTGTTGGCCTGTGTGCTAAGATGTATGGGGATTTTCGGAATCATTTTGGATGCGGTCATAAATATGCCCGGGTCTGCTACGATGAGGGCATCCGGGCCTATTTCTCCCAGTGAATGAAGATAATCTGAAATTGCCGCTTGTTCGTGGTTTCTTGCGTATGTGTTGCAGGCCACATAGGCTTTAACGTTGTGTTTACGGACAAACTGGACGGCTTGTTGGAGTTCATCGAGGGTGAAGTTTTGGGAAAAATTTCTCAGATTGAACGCCTTGCCTGCAAGGTAGACGGCATCGGCGCCATAATGGACGGCAATCTCCAGTTTTTCAAAATTACCTGCCGGTGCAAGGAGTTCTACTTTATGGGATGTGTTCGTCATTTTTTACCGGAATGAACTCATGCGCTTTAGAAACCGGAAGCTGTTCGTGTTTAAGATCAGACAGTTTGGGATACTGTTGGTCCTTTTCCGAAATAATCGGGTTTTCAACAGGCCAGCGAATACCGATATCCGGATCAGACCAGATAATGCCGCCTTCATCTTCCGGCGCATAGAAATCCGAGCATTTGTAAGAAAAGTGGGCGGCGTCGCTCAGTACACAAAAACCGTGGGCAAATCCTTCGGGTATATACAGCTGACGCCTGTTTTTATCCGATAAATGGATGCCGGTCCATTGGCCGAATGTGGCGGATCCAGGCCGGATGTCAACGGCGACGTCAAAGATTTCTCCGGTAATGACATGTACCAGCTTTGCCTGCGGGTTCCGGATTTGAAAATGAAGTCCTCTTACGGTGCCCTTCAAAGAATACGAAAGATTATCCTGGACAAATACCTTGTTAACACCGGCCTTGACATACCTGATCTGGTTGTATGTCTCCATAAAAAAACCGCGTTGATCCTCGAAAATTTGTGGCTCAATGATAAGAACACCTTCTATGGATGTGGTGATGATGTTCATGCCCTCCTGCCTTTCAGACCCAACAAGCCAATCGACTCTAATTGAGCGTAAGCAACATGAAGAAACAATAGACCATATTATAATACCAAATTTTAAGCTCGATTAGAGTTCTATTATCATATTTTCAGACTCAAATTGTTTTTTTAGTTTAAATGATTGTTCCAGGTATCGTTTAAGCTTTTCCTGTATTTTACCATAAACGGACGCTTCAGGATAGTTGCCATCTGGGTCGGGTGTTCCCGCAGGGACCCCCGTTAATATCTCAATGCCTTGTTCAACGGTTGAAACCCGGTAGACATGAAATTGTCCCTTTTTAACGGCATCGACCACCTCTTTTTTAAGCATCAGGTTTTTAACGTTGGCCCGGGGAATTAAGACCCCCTGTTTGCCGGTAAGACCTTTGGCTTTACACACATCAAAAAAACCTTCAATTTTTTGATTGACCCCGCCGATGGCTTGTATTTCCCCTTTTTGATTTACGGATCCGGTTACCGCGATTCCTTGATGGATCGGAATATCAGACAGACTGGATATAATGGCATACAGTTCCGTAGAGGACGCGCTGTCGCCGTCGATCCCGCTGTAACTTTGCTCAAAGGTGATGCTGATGGATAAACTGAGGGGATAGTTTTGGGCAAAGGTGCGGCCAAGATAGCCGGAGAGAATCAGAACCCCTTTGTCGTGGGTTTTCCCACTTAACTTGGCCTCACGTTCAATATTAATGACGCCCTGCTTTCCCATATACGTTTCAGCCGTGATTCGGGACGGTCGACCAAATGAGATGTCGCCGATTTGAAAAACAGCCAGGGCATTCACCTGTCCGACCACATCCGCTTCAACATCGATCATAATCGTATTATCCACATAGGATTCATGTATTTTTTCTTCATAGAGGTTATACCGGAATCTGTGTTCATTGTATGCCCGAACCACATCTTTGTCTGTAACCTGCCGTCCGTTCCGTTTCCGGGTCCAGTAATCGGCTTCTCTTAAAATCCCCATAATGGGTCCGAATCTGATGGACAGCTTGAATTTGTTGGAGATATATTTCTCACCATATTCCACTAGGGCGGCAACACCTTTTGGTGTCAAAGGGAGAAGCCCCTCTTCCTTGCATGAACGTGCAATGAAACGTGCATACTTTTGGATGGTATCGTCATTTTTTTCAACTTCATGATCAAAGTCCGCCCGGACCTTGAATATTTTATTAAATTTTGAATCATGGTTCTGGAGCATGTGAAAGAGGTGGTAGCTGCCCAGTAAAATCACCTTGACTTCCAGCGGGATGGGCTCCGGGCGAAGGGATGAGGTGCCGTACCCCAGCCCTGAAGTTACATCTTCTATAAATAGCAGCTTATTTTGCAGCGCACGTTTAAGGGCTTCCCATACAAACGGGTTCATCAGAATAGATTCGATTTCCATTATCAGGTAGCCGCCGTTCGCCCTTAAAAGCGAACCCGCCTGAACCATGGTAAAGTCGGTTGTAATGGTCCCCATATAGGCTCTTTTTTCAATTTGACCAAAAACATTATGATAGGTTGGATTTGTCTCAAAAATAACCGGTGCGCCTTTTAAGGATTTTTGATCCACGAGAACATTGATCTCGTAACGTAGAAAAGAGGGTTTGGCGGCTTGAAACATCAAACCTTCAATGGATGGTTTTGCCTCGGAAGAAGCGATAAAATCCTTGACGTTTTCCAGGATGTCGTCCTGAACTTCGTCTATATATGTCAGTATGTCCGTGCATTCTTTAAAGGCGTCTCTAAGGACGTCTAATCGCTGTTTCACCACAAACAGGGCTATTTTTTCCATCAGTTTTTCGATCTGAGAATTCATTGTCTGGGCGATCTTGTTGATTTCTCTGATTGTGGCATCGATTTCAGACTGAACGGTAACGATAGTCTCTTCGATTTTACCCCGTGTTTCTTCTGGAAGCGCTAAATATTCTTCCGGAGAGATCGCTTTTTCTTTAACGATGGGGATGGTTTGATATCCGGTTTTCGTTCGGTTGATCTGGACGTTCCTTTCAGCGGCTGAAGCTTCGAGTTTTTTAAAAATATCTTTTTGTTGGTCGGAATACTTTTTTTGGATTTCAGATTGTCTCTGCTGATAGGATTCATGTTCAAATGCTTTGGGCAGTTCTTTTTTCAGATCATCGATCAAGCCACTCATCTTTTTACAAAACCCGGTTGCTTTTCCTGTGGGTACGGAAATGGGTTTGGGGCGATATTCATCCTTAAAATTATTGACCATGCACCAGTCGACCGGGGATGTCAATTTTTTGGCATGGTCATTGACGATGTCTCTGATAATGGTTGATTTTCCGGTGCCTTCAATACCGGTGACAAACATGTTATATCCCGGACTCTTCATGTTCAACCCAAATTCGATGGCCAGAACCGCACGCTCCTGTCCGATCACGTTATCCAGAGGATTGACCTCCGCAGTATTTTTAAAGGTAAACATCTTGGGATCACATATGGACCTGAGGTCGGCGGGTTTTAATTCGAATTTCTTTATCATTATCTGCTCCTGTAAAATGGGGAAAAATTAATATCCGTTCCAAAAATGCCAGGTTCGATTGCGGTTCGAAAAGTATTGCTCTAATAGTGCATTAAACGGTTCATTTCCAAAAATGCCAGGTTCGATTGCGGTTCGAAAAGTATTGCTCTAATAGTGCATTAAACGGTTCATTTGTCAATAGTCTAGCCTTTGACTCAGTTCTCCGCTTGACAACATTTTAAACGATCGATATTGTTGTAATCGAATGATTAGAGGCTATCTCAAAAATGCATCTAACGCCCAATGGCTGCGTTCCGTGCCGCCTTAAAATGCTCACATACTATAAAGTATGTGCGCTTTTTCGGCGCCTTGGATCTGCAGCATCTTCGACTTTTGCAACGTTATATACAAGGGTCTATGTGGGATATCATTGAATATCAGGAGATAAAATTATGGCCGAGGATCAAATTGGTGTTGTTGTCAATTATTATGCGAAACTCGGTGTTGCCGCCGTAAAGGTGACCAGCGGTACCGTCAAAACAGGTGATCTTCTGAAGTACAAGGGGTATACCACCGATTTTACCGAAGCTGTCATAACCATGGAAATTGAAAATCAGTCTGTTGAACAAGCACAGGCCGGTGATTTGGTTGGCGTGAAAGTAAAACAGAGAGTCAGAGAAAAGGACAAGGTTTATAAGGTAATCGAGTAACCATCGTAACGCATGACACCTATTGTATATGGTCGAGAATTTGAATCAGGTCGGTGATAATAATATCGGCAGAAAGGTCTTTGCATTTGGGATCGTTTTTTCTGAGTCTCAGTGATCGGGCATCGCCGGCAAAAAGCGCCGTTCGAAACCCTGCCTTCTTTGCGGGGTAGATGTCGTTTAACATGTCATTTCCGATATAAAGGACTGAATGTGCAGATATACTCATTTTTTCAAGTTTTTCGACAGCGACATTAAACATTAAAATTGATGGTTTTGCATACCCGAATTTGTAAGAATAAAAAATAAGATCCGGGTGAAATCCACGATCCTCCGGGCTTGAATCTAAAAACCAATTGAACAGATACGGGGTATAAAATTGAGCATTTGAGATAATGCCCATCCGAACATCCAGATCTTTACAGGCCGAAAGCGTCTTCTCAAGGTTCGGCATGGGGTATACAGGATTAACGATCAATTCAAATTCCATGGCAAATGCTCGGACGACGGAAAGATCGTCTATTTCAAGAACCCGCATCCATATCCGATCTATTTCAACTTCGGGAAAGTCCACCCCTTTTTCTTTGAGTGCTTGATGCGCATTATCTATGGTGGCGAAAAAACGGTTTAGAATATCCGGAGGTGTCTGTTGTATTCCAAATTTGTTCAGCAGTTTTTCAAGCTTTTCAGATTTGTATGATTTTCGCTTGGCAATGCCGATATCTCCCGAACTGCTGACAAACAGCGTGCCGTATATGTCAAAAAGGATGCACCGGATTGTATCTTCGAGTTTTCCGGACCGATGAAAAGAACTGGGACGCGGGAAAATCGGTTTGATGTATTTTGAAAGCAGATTATTTTTCGGCATAAAAAGACCATTTGAGAAGGCTGAAATTATCAAGGTTAAAAAATTTTGAAAGAAGAATCTTTTTATCTATTTTCTGGTACACGTTGTCTCTGATCACCCGGGTGTAGATATCGACCAGGTTTTTCCTGTATCTTGTTTGATTGTAATGGCGCTTCACAGCCTTCAGGTTATTTTGTATCAACGCACCCTTGTTCGATACATCTCCCGGATTTGAAAGACACGGATTGAGATGTATCAGCGCATCTCGATTCGCACTGTCCGACAAGGCTTTTGATATAATGGTTTTTTGAAAGGCTTCATCGAGCAATCCAAAATCGATAATATCCTTGTCGGTTGTTTTTTCAAAAGCATTTTTTATTGCGGTTTCATCGATGGCCAAATCGAACATCGACCCGGCCCGCTGCACGCATGACTTCCACGTTTCAAACAATCTTTCTTTGCCGATCCATTCCACAGGGACATTCAGCCGGGAATAAAGATGATCCAGTCGAACGCCATTTTTTTCAAAGTCTTGGCATATCTCCGGCAGCCTTCTGCCCCAGAGAAATTTTTCTGCGGTCCATGGTTCAAGAAATGAAAAACCAAACCCTTCGGTAATGCTTGTGGTAATCAAAAAATTGGCGGCCCAAACAAGATCCGAAAATTCATGGGTTAAACCTGCTTCAAATATGATATCCAGATGTTTTTCTTCAACAAATGCTTTCCATCGTTCATAGCTTTTGATGTCCGCCGGACTGTTGGGGGGGAGCGTAATGACAAGGGCTTCGTCGTTTTTGAAAAACAGGGATAAAAGGATCGCTTCTCCGATATTTTTTCTCCGGATGGCCCGGACCGGATACAAAACGTAATTTTTTGTGATGGCACCTGTTGCCTTGAAATTAAAGGGTGTTAAGGTGTTGAAAATCTGGTGCAGCCCTTCTTTTTTTAACCCTGCTTTAAGCAATATGTTATAATCCCGTGAGTTAATTACGCCGTAATGGCAGTCCGAAACATAATCGTCTTCGGAAAAATATGCTAAAGGTCGTCCGTCTTCTGCGAAATCGTGAATTTGCAAAAAGAGTCTGATTTTTTCTTTTTGAAGTATTTTGAGGATTTTTATAAAATTTCTGTTCTTTGCCAGTGTCGGGTTGTGAACGTGAATAAGGTCGCACCCGCCCGCCCATTTTAAACGGATTGCTTTAATGATGGCGGCGGCCACCTTTTCTGGTTCAAATCTGTTCAGGCCGGATTTGTCGTAAGCAAGACCGGGGATATGGACGGTTTCGCAGGGAAAGGAAGTTTCCGGAGGGGAACCCGTCAGTATAAGGAGATCAGATGTGTGAAGCATGGATTCGACCTGCTGCCTTAAAACTGCGGTTACACCGCCGGTTTTGAGATGATAATGAATAAATACGATTTTCATTTCTTGTCTTTTTATTCCCGAAATAGTGCCGCCAGTTCTTCGATCTCTTTTTTGAAATACAACAAATCTTCTCGGCGGAGACTTTTTTTATTAATCGCCAGCAGCAAATCGTTCAGCGCCTTGACCAACTCAGGCGCTTGAGATTGCTGATAGTCGTTACAGCTCTCCAAATAGCGGCATTTATGGCAGACCTCAATGGCTTTTCGGTGTTTACGCTTACTTCTGGTACAAAGAATATATTGCGTTTGAACCTTTATTTTTGCCCCCTAATTGTATCCCATGAATGCGCGTAAAAAA
Source organism: Desulfobacterales bacterium (assembly GCA_035529735.1). Taxonomy (GTDB): domain Bacteria; phylum Desulfobacterota; class Desulfobacteria; order Desulfobacterales; family UBA11574; genus JAAXQD01. The sequence continues at coordinate 9,060 of DATKWE010000060.1, forward strand.
TGAGCGACGGTCGAGTTTGCCGGTTATGCAGATTTAGGATGGAAAACTCCCCTTTCAAGGGCGCAGGGTCTGTATCTGTGGTCGGGTGACGCAAGCGCCCTGTAACACAGAAGCATTGTGTTACAATTCGAAACGCTCAATACAGGTATAAGACAAGTCGGTCTGGGTGTCAAAAAAATATTGATATATTTAAAACAATAAGACAGGATGATGCAACCCTCTGGAGATTTCATCTAAAATGCCGCCATCACACCGTCGTTCATCACAGAGAAACCCCCTTGCGGATATTAAAAAAAACGGTGGATGTAGGACCGGTGTGGGCCACAGAAGTGATCCATGCAAAGTCTTCGGGCCTTGCATTTGAGGTGATAGAGCCGGGTGAAGATTTCGATCAAAGAGACCGGATAAATTACTATATATGCAAATTAAAAGATGCTCCAAACCCCGGAAACGCAAAAAAGTTCATCGAGTTTATAAGATCCCCAGGGCCTCAAAAAATTTATCAAAAATATGGTTTCCTGCCATGTTCAAACATATAACCCATGACGGGTTACGCCGCTGTTTTTTTGAGCAGCATGGTTGAGGGGTCCAGAAACAATACCGGTTGGTCGGAATCGGCGCCGGTACCCTTTAGGGTTTTTACATGGATTTCTTTGCCCTCGGGCTGGAGCTGAATGATAAGGTCAAACAGGTCGACAACATCCAAAAGCGGAGCCGGCATTCCGTTGGAGTCGGGCGTTTCATGCCGGTGTGTCTTTATGGTCAGCCAGACCTGTAATGAACGTTTTTCAGCCAGGCGCTTTAAATCGGAAAGGGATGTTTTTGCTGTATCGTCAATTTGAAACCCGTCGATAAAAATCATTTGGGGCGAAAAAATATTCTGTTCCTCGAGATCGGTCAGCCTTTCTTCAAGTTTGGAAGCGGTAAACCCCTCAACCCTGAATGTCATAATAAATCTGTGAGGCAATATGGATTCCCAGACCTGATTTGTTTGCCGCGCTTCATAGTGTTGTGTGAGATGACGGAAGACTTCTTTATACCACAAACCAACTTTTTTTACCGGATCGTTTAGGCTGATATGGAGGACATTCTTTCCTTTTAAAAGGGTGTTCAAGGCGAGTTGAACCAGAATTGCAGTTTTGCCGACGCCCGCTCGTGCAAGCACTGCCCCGATGCCTCCTTCAGGAAGGATATCTTCGTTTTCACGTTCCATAAACCTCAAGGGGTTCTGGAGGCGGAGTTCTTTTTTAAGCATAATCGTTTCCTTTCTTTATTTAGGCAGTATTCTTTTTGGCTTCTGCTGCCTTTTTGGCCAATTCCTCGGCGATGGAATGGGGGACCTGCTTGTAGGTGCCGGGTTCCATGGTAAACTGAGCTTTTCCTTGGGTCGATGATCTTAAAATGGTTGAAAAGCCGAACATTTCTGCAAGTGGAACCCTGGCTTCAACAACACACATGGGGCCTTCTTCCTGGGAACCCACAATGATTCCACGACGCTGGTTTAAAAGACCCATGACAGCGCCTTGAAACTCGGCCGGTGTTTCGACATCGACTTTCATGATCGGTTCAAGAATAACCGGCTTTGATTTAAGATACCCTTCACGAAAAGCGCCCCGGGCTGCTGCGATGAATGCCATCTCCGATGAGTCCACCGAATGTGATGCGCCGTCATTGATGACCACTTTAACGCCGGTAACGGGAAATTCCATTTTTGGCCCTTTTGGCATGCATTGTCTGAAGCCTTTTTCACATGAAGCGATGAACTGGGTGGGAATTTTACCGCCGACAACGTTATTTTCAAAGACGAAATGCTCTCCGGAAACAGGTTCCATATAGCCGGCAACCCGTCCGTATTGTCCTGATCCACCGGTTTGTTTTTTGTGGGTATAGTCGAATTCAGCCTTTTGGGTTATGGTTTCCCTGTAAGCCACCCGAGGTTTACCGGTTGTAACCTCAGCGGTGTATTCACGACGCATCCGCTCTACATAGACTTCCAGATGCAGCTCTCCCATCCCTTCGATAATCGTTTCATTGGTCTCCTCGTCCACATAGGTCCTGAAGGTGGGGTCCTCTTTGCTGAACCTGTTGAGGGCTTTGGACATATTCATTTGAGATTTATTGTCTTTCGGCACGATGGCAAGGGAAATTACCGGGTCAGGCACAAACATGGACGTCATTGTCAGATTGAGACCGGGACCCACAAAGGTATCTCCGGAAGCACAGTCGATTCCAAAAAGCGCTCCGATATATCCCGCCGAAATGGTCTCGATGTCTTCCATTTGATCCGCGTGCATTCGGGCAAGCCTTCCAATTTTGATTTTTCTTCCGTTCCGGACGTTGACGATGGTATCGCCCTTGGAAAGGGATCCCTGATATACTCTGATGTAGGTCAACTGGCCATATTGACCGTCTTCAAGTTTGAAGGCCAGGGCGACAGCCGGTTTTTTCGATTCGCAGGACAACGTAATCGGCGCTTCGTTATTATTCAGATCCAGCGCCGTATTTTCCACTTCAGAAGGGCGGGGGAGAAAATTTACAACAGCATCGAGGAGCGGTTGAACACCTTTGTTTTTATAGGCCGATCCAATGAATACCGGTGTTATTTTGCGAGCCAGAGTTCCCCGGCGAACGGCTGAGATAATCATCTCTGTTGTAATTTCTTTCTCTTCAAGAACAGCTTCGGTCAGTGTGTCAGAGAACAGGGAGGCGGCATCGATCAATTCTTCCCGCCTTTCCATGGCTTCCGCAAGGAGATGCCGGGGTATCTCCTCAACCCGTACAACGTCTCCGTTGGGGCCGTCAAAGTAAACCGCTTTCATGGTCACAAGATCAACAACCCCCTCCAGATCAGCTTCAAGTCCAATTGGAATCTGCATGGCTAAAGCATTGTGCCCCAGTTTTTCTTTAAGCTGTTTAATGACACGAAAAGGGTTGGCACCGCTTCGATCGCATTTGTTGATAAAGGCTATACAAGGTACTTTGTACCTTTTCATTTGGAGATCAACAGTGATCGACTGGGACTGAACCCCCCCCACAGCGCATAAAACAAGAATGGCGCCGTCGAGTACCCTCAAGGACCGTTCCACTTCTATTGTGAAATCAATATGGCCGGGCGTGTCGATAATATTGATTTCATGGGTCAGCCATTCACAATAGGTGGCTGCTGAAGCAATGGTTATACCGCGCTCCTTTTCGAGTTCCATAGAATCCATGGTTGCACCCACACCGTCTTTTCCCTTGACATCGTGGATGGTATGTATTCTTTTCGTGAAAAAAAGGATTCTTTCAGTAAGTGTCGTTTTCCCTGAATCAATGTGTGCACTGATTCCGATGTTTCTGACTTTTTGGATAGAAATTTTCATGGTATTCATACATCTCTGTTTTTACCCTAATCGAGTGTAATAAAAAAGTGAAAATCTATAACACAAGGATTTTATTAGGGTTTTATTGAATAAAAAACCCCTCATTGGAGTGTTCGCACCATATGAGGGATCGTTGGTTATTCGTTGTCGGTGTTCAAGTATATGCCCTAGATAATAATTGCAAAAATGAGTTTGTCAAGGAATTCGTATAAAATTATTATCCTAATTGAACGATTAATTTAGGTTTTAGTAAGATTTTAGATGCCGGGCAAGGCGAATTAGGCAGAAACTGAAAAGGACCATGAAGGATAGGGTGAATACGGGTCCGAATTTTAAGGCGATCCAGCTGATTCCCACTAGGGGAAAAAGGCTCATGCGTACAAACATTCTCAAGATATCATGCCCGGCAATGAAATCGGCCGCCGCCGGTGAATATCTGGTGTAGAATTTTAAAAAAATTTTGCCGATGCTGTTGTTCAGCAGAAATCGATCACGCATCTCACGCAATATCTCAACATGGGGCGCCATCGAAGATCCATAAGCAGCAGTGGCGATAAAGCAGCCGCCGCCACCGCGATCACTCCCGCCACCGCTTTCAATAAAACCTTCACAAAAAATGTCGTCATCGATGTCCAAATTTAAGCGACCATACCCATAGATGTTGTCTTTTCCAGAACTCCCCATATCTATTGCCGAAGCGGTCAAAGCATTCGTTAACTCTGAGGCGGAACAGATTTGATTTCGGGACAGAATTAGCGCTGCAGCACCGGTCACATGTGCACAGGATGCACTTGTGCCGGAAAAGCTGCCAAAAACATCATTCGATATCCCGTCCGGGCCACAAATATCCGGCTTAATCCGGCCGTCATTGGTGGGACCTTGAGAGCTGAAGGGTTCCTGAGGGCCTGTTGTCCAATCACGATGGTCAATCGCACCAACAGCTATGGCCCCGTCAGCATCCGCAGGGCTTAAAAGGCTGCTTGAGGCCACTGCAGGGGTTAAATCATGGAGACCACTGTATAGCTCCAGCCGATGATTTGAGGCGGCACTATATTTTTTAATTGAAAGAGCGTATGTGCCGGTTGTTGACACGAGATAATCTATTTCTTCAGTTGGCGTTTGGGTCCCTGTCTGTCGGTTCGTGCTTTGTTCAACCAGATTTGAGTTATAAAAAAGGGCAAGGTCATAGTCCTGATTGGTGTTGGGAAACCCTTTTGAAACAAGTACCTTGGGTGCTTCTTAGCAGACAGGATCTACCCAAGTACGTTAGCCTACCTGCGGGGCAGGCAGGATTTATTGTATTTATTCCTGGAATTTTTCCCTGTTGCTATTGGGCTGCGTTTGAGGACAGTTGATTTCTTCGCAGAGGAAAAAAAATTGTTTTTTTTCAGGAAAGGAAAAATATTTTCACTCAATAACGTCCTGGCCAATGGCGCGATAGAGCGTTGCCTTGGAAATTTTAAATGCGTACAACGAATTGTAATAATTCGTCATCGTTCTTGTGAGAAGCGTCTGTGCAATAAGAACATCGTTTTGCGTGGACACTTGTTCTTTATATTGTTCCTGGTTGATCCTGAGGTTTTCTTTGGCCTGTTCAACGGCTTTTTCAACCGCCAGGATCGCCCTTTCCGCTTCTTGAGTTCTCAGATAGGAATTTTTTACCTCCAATTGGATATCATCGACAATTTGTTTTTTTCGAAGCTCTGCCTGGGCCAATCGCGAGCGCTTCTCTTTTACGCCATAGGATGTTCGACCCCATTCCCAGAAATTCCACCTTGCCACAGCGGCGATATTCCATCCACTTGGATCATAGATCCCTTCGCCGCCGTCTGCATCCCATTCCGTTCCTCGTTCGAAATAACTCCCGGTCAGATCAATGGACGGGTAATAGTCTTTTTTTGCCAGCTGCAATTCCTTGCCCGCAATTTCAATTTCCAGATCGACAATCTTTTTTTCCAGCCGATTCTTATCCGCTTCGGAAAAACAATATTCAAGAGTTTCTTCAAAAGGAACGTAATCCAGAATGTCTTCTATAAATACTGGGATATCAATCGGTCTGCGAAGCAGCGTATTAAAATTCGATTCGGCATTGTTCATGTTATTTCTGGCTACGATGAGATCCTGCTTGGCATTGGCAAGTTCAACCTGTGCCTGCAGCAGATCGTTTAACGGGGTCATACCGACCTGGTAAAAGTTGTCGGCCACTTCTTTTTGGGACGTGATCTGCACAACGTTCTCTTGAGCGACCTTATACAGTTTTTGGGTCTGTAACAGCTGAAAGTATGCGTTCTTTGCGTCTAAAATAATATCTTGACGGACCAGTCGTTCATTAGTTTCTGCCCGACTCAGGCCGAGCCCGGCGATATCGTACTGTCTTAGCAGTGCAAAACCGGTAAATATCGGTTGGCTGAATGAAGTAACAAATTCGTATTTTTCTTTTGGAACCGGTATAAAGCCACTCGTTTCTGTGACAGCGTCAATCCTATCGTATCCGTAGGATGCGCTGAGTGTGGGGAAAAAGTTGGTCTGCCGGGCTTTTTTCACGGCCACGGCCGCCGCTGTTTCTTCTTTGGATGATTTCAGGTCGAGATTGGCTTTGATTGCACTTTCGATGGTTTGTTTGAGGGTAAGAATCTCAATAGGTTCCTGGGCATAGGAAAAAGCCGGAAAAATCAACGCAAGAAATAGGGTCAAGCAAACGAGTCGTGTAAAAAAACATTTTCTTTTCATGTCCATTCCCCTCCGAAAGATTCAATATCAAATATGCCGCCTTCCAATTCGTTAACCCTTATTTATCTAATCAGAACCTTAAAATCAACCCTAAGGTTTCAAAAGCCGAGGATGCCCCAGGTCCGAGACGTTAAGGGTAAAGCCGTAGTGAATTACTGCGAACCCTTAGCAGCAAAAGAGATGGGAGAGTACCTTGGAACTCGCGCCATTGAATGTTGAGGTCATTTTGCCTGTGGACATGTTTGGCTCCATAAAAATAGGCATGCAGGCTGAAGTGAAGCTATAGGCACCGTTGAATGACAGTTATCGTGCTAAGGTGACAATTGTAGACAGGGTAATTGACGCAGCAAGCGGCACCTTTAGCGTGCGTCTGGAAATACCCAATCCTAAATATAACATGCCGCCCGGACTCAAATGAAAAGTAAATTTTCGCAGCAAGTGAGGAAAAATTCCAGACAAATAACCTGTATCCCAATTGTGCCAAAGCACAATCAGGGAGGGCTCAGGGTTCAGAATAACCGCTAAGCACGGCAACCATTTCTCACACACTTTTAACCTTTTTCCTGTATCGCCTCGTCAGTGGGCGCTGGCGAAGCAGAACATAGGTTGCACCCGCACCGCCGTCAAAGGATCTTGCGCTGGAAAAGGCGATGACCCATTTGCGCAACGGACCGCGGGTGAGCCATTCCACAACTTTTGTTTTTAAGACCGGCCTGTCAGGTGAGGAGAGGCCACGGCCGTGGACAATCAGAACGGCCCTTTTACCGGTTGCTATGGAATCTTTAATAAAATTTTCAAATGCATTTCGGGCATCTTCCACACCAAACCCGTGAAGATCGACATGGGCCTGTATGGAAAAGTCTCCACGGTGGAGTCGGGTGGAAATTTTGGGATGAACATTATGTCCGGTGCCCTCGATATATTCCGGTGTATCCTGGACGACAAAACCCTCTCCGGTTTTTACAAGCGTGTTTAACTGGTGTATGGTTTCATTTTCGGAATCGACATCAGCATTAATCCTCGGCGTGGACACGAAAAGATGCGCCACCCGGTTTTCTCGACGCATCGGCTTAACGTCGGCCATGGCATCTAAAAAAAGCGTTATTTCATTTTCATGATCAGGGCGATGGTCGATTTTACAATTAGATTTGAAACCGTTATGCTGTTTGACGTCGGGGTTCGAATCGATTTCAGCGCTCCCGGCAGCGGAGAAAGGTCCGGACGGTAATGAATTTTTCTCAAGCAGTTCTTTCAATCTCTCGAACGGGCTGAAGGCTCCTGAAGACTTGGAAGTTTTCATATGGTTCCTCCAAAATCTATGAACGAACGAACATGTCTTTTACGAGATGTACAAACTTCAGATTAAAGCAAAAAAATATTGGTTTTAGGTTCTCCTTCTTTATATCGAAAATAATCATGGATTATTTTTTTATGATCGAAAACCATGGGCTCGGGAAGGTTGCTTTTTGTAAAAACCCCCACTTTCTTTGCGTCATCGGCCGGCTTTGGGATGCCGATTCCCTTTGCTATGAAAACCGTGGTTACAGTGTGATGCCGGGGATCACGGTCTGGGTCTGAATAGGTGTGGAACTGTTCTTTAAGTTTAATGTCCAGTGATGTTTCTTCTTTTGCCTCCCTGACAGCGGATGATTCAAGGGATTCGCCGTAGTCGACAAACCCGCCGGGAAGTGCCCATCCATAAGGGGGGTTTGCTCTTTTGATCAGTACGATTCCTTCATCGATCTCTATGACAGTGTCTACCGTAACGAGCGGATTCCTGTATTTCTGTTTCATTTAATGTTGACAGATTTGTAAAAAGTTAAGGTTCTTCTCCAATTTAGTTGGAGAAGAGGGTTCGAGGATTCAAGGGGTCGAGGGTTCAAGCTTTTGTTCTCCAAAGATTTTATCAGCGCTTTGAGCATCCTTTCAAAATCATCAACTTTTTTTGAAATAATTCAAAGTTAAATCTGACCTTAAGTTATACCTTTAAGTAAAGACCTTAAGTGACCGATAATAAATTAAAAAACAACTATAAAAAAAGAAAGCAAGCCTTAAGCCATTGATGAATTCGACTGTTTACGAATTCACAGATGGTGTTGGAAACTTTACAACTCCGGCGCTTCCGAAGGAATCAGACAGGCGAAAACCAGGGGATCTTCACCGGCGTTTCTCAACTGATGCGCCTCATTGCCGGGAATAAAAATAACATGGCCTTTGGCTACGGGCTTCCATTCTCCTTCACATAATACTTCACCTTTGCCCGAATGAATGACGATTTCGTGCTCCCATTCATGGGAATGTTTTGGAGAATAACCGCCTTCAGACAGTTCAAAAAATCGCATACAAAAATTATTCGCACCATCAGCTTTGCCGATGACTACGCGTCCAGTAACGCCTTTCACACCGTCTGTGTCGAAATGCTTGGGTTCTGCATCAGAATAGTGTATGATTTTCATGCGCATCTCCTTATGGGTAAATAAGGGATTCATCGGGCGAGAATGCTCGATTTAATATTGTCAGGCGTCGTATCATTCCCGACGAAACTTACATTGGGACTTAATATACGGCTCTGACGCCACCACCTTCATTGTGCTTTGCACAAACAGGGTCACTGTATCAATCTGCCCTGTTCAGGTCAATAAAAATGGATAACGGTGCGGTGGGGTTATGCAAATCGGATCGATCAAATGGAAGAAACTGCTTTATGACGGCGCACAGGATCTTAACATCCACGTCGATTCGGATGCGGTTGAAAAATTTACTATCCATGCCTCGGAACTTGCGAAATGGAATCGAAAGATGAATCTGACTGCAATTACCGACCCCGTGGAGGTTGCAGTAAAACACTTTCTGGATTCCATGGTTCCGGATTCAATGATTCCCCCGAATGCATCGCTTCTCGATATAGGCTCCGGCGGCGGTTTTCCTGGAATTCCATTGAAGATATTGAAGCCGTCTTTATCTGTTACGCTGATCGATGCTTCCCGTAAAAAGGTCAGTTTTTTAAAACATATCATCAGGATTCTGGGACTTGAAAATATTGAAGCTTTTCATATCCGATCAGAGGAATTCTCCAAACAGGCCGTCTTTGCAGGCGCTTTTAATGCCATTATCAGCCGTGCGCTGTCTTCTACGCCGGATTTTGTTCTGATGGCACTGCCTTTGCTGGACAAAGACGGAATAATCATCGCCATGAAAGGAAAACGTTCTAAAGCGGAGATTGAATCAATGCGTTCGTTGATCCATAAAAAAACAGGCATGGGGGATGAGAACCAGACAAAATTTGAGTTGCGCCTGGATACGTATACGCTTCCGTATTTGAAATTAGAAAGATCCATCGTGGGTTTAAAACGTGTCCGCCACGGTTAGCCTCTGCGGCGGCGCAGATCGATATACGCCCGGTATTGAGGGCCTACGCTGGTTTTGTATGGGATAAATATGGACAAATTCTGTTCCATCTGATATCGAAAATGCGTGTTGCCCCTGTCGCTTCATAACGCTAACATGTCACCATTTGCCCAAAGCGCATCTGGCCACCGAAACCAGCACCTTAAAAAGGAGATAACGTATGGCGAGTAATAACCAGAAGACCCAGATTAATTTAACCGTCGATCGGAACAACCTATACCGTGAGGAATCTTTCACCGATATTAAAGTCGCGGCAATCCGACAACTCACGCCTGTAAAACCTGACACGTCACCGGATGACAGCCGGCATCCCCTTTATATGGGGCAAACGCAGTTGATGACACCCTCGGGGCCTTTAATGCTTCAGTCTTTACTCGAAGCGACAACTTTAGATGAAGCCATCGAAAAATTTCCTGCTGCAATGCAAAAGGAAGTGGACAAGGTAATGGCACAGGTCCATAAAAACTCGAAAGAGAAGGTGGAATGAAAATATTAATCTCCGGTAAGGGGGGCAGTGGAAAGAGCACCCTGTCTGCGCTGGTGGCAAAAGCCCTGAAAGACGGTGGCTTCAGCGTCCTACGCGTCGATGCAGATGAATCGAATTAAGGAATACGCGATCAAATGACCCATGATAGATCTAAACGAGATATTAACGGCGCCTATCCCAGCGCCCCGCGGGTAGCGGTGGGCGCTGTTATTTTTAAGGACAGTAACGTCTTGCTGGTGTTACGGAGCAAACCGCCTGCTGAAAACCAGTGGTCGATCCCCGGGGGATGCGTTGAGTTGGGCGAGACCCTTCAGGAAGCTGCGGAGCGAGAGATTCTGGAAGAGACCGGGATTTCCATTCGGGCCGGGGAACCTGTTTATACTTTTGATGTGATTGAAAGAGACGACAGGGGCCGAATCCGGTTCCATTATGTGATTTTAGATCTGGCAGCCGATTATATCCGTGGGGAAGTCAAACCCGGAGATGATGCTGTGGATGCGAGCTGGGTTTCATCCAAAGATATCAATACCCGCAACGTAAGTGCTGCCACACGAAAACTGCTCAAGGAATGTTACGGATTCGGCGCATGATCTGGATTCCTCATAATTTTTGATAAAACAGCGTTTGTTTTTTAAAGCTCAAGCCCGAGCAATTCATGTTTTTTAAATCAGATCGCCACCTTTGCCTCGATTGGTATATTGACATCACATACCGTTTATTGTAGGTATGAAAAAATATTAATCCATGGCGTCTAAAGGAGTTAACGTATGGGGACAAAGACTTTCACCGATTATTACGAAAATCTTCAGATAAGCCCGAATGCGGATACGGAGATGATCGAAAGAGTTTTCAGGTTGCTGGCGAAGCGGTACCATCCCGATAATACACAAACCGGAAATGCAGAAAAATTCAACACGCTTAATGATGCCTACCGTGTGCTGTCTGATCCTGAGAAACGGGCGGCCTATGACGTAAAATATGACCAGCAACGCGCGGCCAGCTGGAAGATTTTCGAAGAGGCGTCACACTCGGACGGTTTCGATGACGACAATCGGATTCGGCAGGGGGTCCTTTCCCTGCTCTATACGGCACGCAGGCGGGATGCGTCAAATCCTGGGATGGGAATCTTTGAACTGGAAAAGTATCTAAGCTGTCCCCAGGAGCACATGGAGTTTCATGTCTGGTATCTTAAAGAAAAAGACTGGATTCGGCGTACGGAGTCCGGAGCATGGGCCATCACGGCGGATGGTGTAGACAAGGCTGTAGAGAGCGATCGGTTTTTGAGGAAAGATCGTATGTTGCCGGAACCCGAGGGATTTTCAACAGAGAGCCAGAGTCCCAAGGATTCCAATCCCGACAGCAACACGCTTTTAAATGACGATAGCGGACAACAATCCGTCTGACAACAGGTCAAAATAGACGGCCGTTTAATTTCACCGCACCACACCTGTTTTTTTAAATGGAATCGCAAAGCGATGGTATCACGCCAACGGTTATTTTCTGGTAAATTCTTTTTTAATAAATTCGTTAAAGGCCCTACACAAAGGAGAGGCGCTGCGATGTTTGTGTCTTATAAGATAGAAACTTCGCTTCAGCTTCAGGTCTTTAATTGCCAGAGCTTTTAAAGTCTCCGCTTTCAGTTCTTCTGCCACCGCGATGGTCGAGAGGATCGAAATTCCGACCTTGCTTTTTATACCCTGAATAATCGCCGCCGTACTTCCCATTTCTGAAATAATGTTAAGATCCTCAAAGATATGGCCTTTCTCTGTTAAACTCATTTTGATCGATTTTAACGTCCCGGAACCGGGTTCACGAACAATAAAAGGTTCTTTGAACAATAATTCCGAGGAGATATGTTTTTTCCCGGCCCACTTATGATCTGCGGTAACAATCAGCCGCATTTCGTCTTCGATCAGTTTCTCCTGGGCAATGTTTTTATCGGATGGTTTGGCGCCCACAATACCGAGTTCCAGTAAACCGGATAGGGTGTCCTGTATTATTTGATCGGTGTCACCGATAATCAGTGAAATCTTAACCTCAGGATAATCCGTTGTAAACGCACCGATGAGTTGTGGCAGAATATATCCTCCGGGGATTGTACTGCCACCGATGACCAGGCGCCCCTTGATTTTTCCCTGAAATTCGTCCATAGCGGTTTCAGCCTCATCTCGCAAAGCAATCAGCTTGCGGGCATAGGTATATAATAGTTCGCCGGCTTTGCTCGGGACCGCTTTTTTGCCGAGACGATCGATAAGTTGACATCCAAAGTGATTTTCTAGATCTTTGATGTGGCTGCTGATGGTGGGCTGAGATAGATGAACGGCTTTTCCGGCTTTTGAAAAACCTTTAAGCTCAATAACCTTGCAGAAGATATTTAATTGCCATAAATCCATTTTTGCGCCTTTCTTTCAGTACGTATTTACCTAATTTCATAACAGGCCTATAATTTGCCAAAACCCGCAACTTAGATTGAACGGTTCAGTGGCTGTCTTTTCAATACACAAAAAGATATCATTAAATCAATATAAGAATGATTCATTGAAGATTCGATGGTTTTTGAGGTATATTCAGATCAAAATTTAATCCGAGGGTGTGGATGAATGGGGTGCGCGCCGATAAAGGGAATTTGCTCAATGTCGGATAATTAATGAACTCCTTGGTAACTCATAATCCATGGGGATGGATGTATGAATGAAGATAAGAAGGCTGTTTGGGGCTGGCTCATGTATGACTGGGCAAATTCTGCGTTTGCCACGACCGTGATGGCGGGATTTTTCCCGGTTTTCTTTAAACAATATTGGAGCTATGGTGGTAATGTCAATATAAGTACTGCACAGCTTGGATTCGGGAATTCCATTGCAAGCGTATTGGTGGCCCTTATGGCTCCTGTCCTGGGTGCAATTGCCGACAGAGGTTCGGTGAAAAAAAGGTTCCTAATCTTTTTTGCATACTTAGGGGTACTGATGACCGCCGGTTTGTTTATGGTTCAAAAAGGTGATTGGGTATGGGCTGTTTTTTTATATGTCATGGGGATTATCGGATTCTCCGGTGCCAATATATTTTACGATTCACTTCTACCGAGTATCTCGGATAAAGAGAATATAGATTATATATCCGGCTTGGGGTATTCTATGGGATACCTTGGCGGCGGACTACTTTTTCTTTTAAACGTTCTAATGGCATTGATGCCGGAAAAATTTGGTTTTTCAGATGCGGAAACAGCGGTCAGGTATGCCTTTCTTTCAGTGGCGTTATGGTGGGGCCTGTTTACAATTTTTACCATTTTCTGGATCCCTGAAGAACGTAGATCCGCGACTCCGTTAAAAGGGGTGGAATTGATCGTCGATGGTTTTCGACAATTGGTCGGTACATTTAAAGAGATTCGCCATATGAAGACGGTGGTTCTTTTTTTAACTGCTTACTGGTTTTACATTGACGGCGTGGATACCATTATTCGGATGGCAGTCGATTATGGGATGTCCATTGGATTCAATTCAAATGATTTAATTTTTGCGCTTTTAATCACGCAGTTTGTTGGGTTCCCTTCTGCAATTGTTTTCGGAAAGTTAGGACAACGATGGAGCGTACGTAAATCCATTTACATGGCCATCGGTATATACCTATTCGTTACACTGTGGGGAGCAATGATGACCAACAAACAGGAATTTTACATTCTGGCCGTCATCATCGGTTTGGTTCAGGGCGGCATTCAGGCCCTGAGTCGGTCTTACTATTCAAGACTGATTCCTAAAAACAGGGCTGCTGAGTTCTATGGGTTTTACAATATGCTGGGGAAATTTGCGGCGATTATGGGGCCCGTTCTGATGGGTTCTGTTGGACTGATGGTACGTTGGGTTTTGATGCCGACGTCGCCCACTCCTGAGCAGGTGATACATGTCGGACAGCTGGCTTCTCGCTGTGGGATTGCTTCCATCGCGCTTCTTTTTATCGTCGGCGCGATCCTTTTTTCTTTGGTCGATGAGGAAAAAGGAAAGGCAGAAGCGGTCCGTTTGTCAGAAGTCTAATATTGATGAACTCGTAAAAAGTCTGATTTTGCTCGCTCCGCAAGCAATTTTGGGATTCATGACTCGTCTGGCTAAATTGCAAGAACTCGGGTTAACGCCCTCAAACAGCTTGCAATTTTTAACGCCAGACGCATCATGAATCTTTCTCCAAAATTGCTCGATGTCGCTCACAAAAGACTTTTTACAAAGCCGTCAATATTGGAGAAGTGAATTTAAGATGCCCTGAAGTTCCACCGCATTGTTCGAAAAAATCCATTTAACGCCTCTGTTGAGTTCACGGATTAAACAGTTTTTAGAACAAATATATCCGGTGCCGATATGTTGTCCGTTTATATGATGTTTTCTTAAGATTCGATTTGTTAGAATAAAATAGTGGCCGGCAATTCCACCATAGTCTTTATTTAGCGCCAGTTTACTTAAGGCTTTTATATTAAAACGAGCACTTGGAAGGAATGCTGATGTGGGTACAAAGTCGATTATTTGGAACATTTCAGGATTCAGAGAAATGAAGTGAAAATCTTTTTGAGGGGATAGTCCATGAAAAAGATCTTTTAAAACCATGATCTGATAGGATGGATCAGGATATACTTCTTTTTTGATTTCGACCATCAAATGCAAATTTTTCCCGTACTTTTGAATCACTTCTTCAAGAGAAGGGATCAATCTACAGTGGGTTTTTAACTCATCCAGGGTTGCTTGGTTGAGTTCTACCTCGGACCCAAAAACCCTTTGAAGATGGGTGTCGTGGAAGACAACAGGATGTAAATCTTTGGTCCAGCGTATATCAAATTCTATTCCCCCGACACCAGCGTTTCTCGCCCGGTCAAAGGCGGACAATGTATTTTCAAAAATATCTTTATTGTCATGCTCTCCCCGATGTGAAATGATTGTGCAATGTTTCAGCCTGTCTTTATGGGGTGGCGGCTGCGGCCACTTTGCATAAAAAAGATCGATACTCTGAAGCAAACGTTTTTCAAACCAGATTGGGATATCCATTGGTTGCGTCCAATCACCCATGTTTCGCACCCTTAAAAAACATTGTCTGGATGCGACAATTTCTTTTAACGCGCTAAATTAATTCAAATATATTTATTGAATACATCCAACTAAATAGAATAAACTTAAAATTTCATCAAATACTTAATCGCTCAATTATGCAAGGAAATACATAGATTAAAGAAAGGATCGAAAATTGATTTCCATCGAAGATGTTCAAGAAGCCGCTAAATCGATAAAAGGGAAGGTCATCAGAACGCCGCTGGTCTCTTCACCCTCTTTAAGTAAAATGTTCGGTGGAGAAATTTATTTAAAATTGGAAAACCTCCAAAAAACAGGCTCGTTCAAAATCAGGGGTGCAACCCACAGTATATTAAGAAACCATGATAAAATCGCTTCCGGCGGCGTCGTGGCGGCATCTGCGGGGAATCACGCACAGGGGGTGGCGTTGGCAGCCAGGCAAGCGCATGTTCAGGCGACCATCGTAATGCCTGAATGGGCTTCCATCAGCAAGCAGGAAGCAACACGCGGTTATGGCGGAGAGGTCGTCATCGCCGGCCAGAGTTTAGGGGAAAGCCTTAAAAAAGCCGAGGAAATCGCACGGGAAGACAAGACCTTTATCCATCCGTTCGATGATCCGGATATTATTGCGGGGCAGGGGACCGTGGCACTGGAAATCCTGGAAGATCTAAAAGAAGTAGACTCGATTCTTGTACCCATCGGCGGAGGTGGTCTTATTTCAGGTGTTGCCTTGGCAGCAAAAACGATTCGGCCCCAAGTGAAAATCATCGGTGTTCAATCTGCTGCATGTCCTTCAGCCTATGAATCGTATCGAAAAGGGAAAATCACCCGGGTCGAATCTGAACAGTCCATCGCAGACGGTATCAGCGTTAAACAGGTGGGTGAACTCAATTTCCACATAATCCGAAACTTTGTGGATGATGTGGTTTTGGTGGAAGAAGATCATATTGCAGCAGCGATCCTGTTACTTCTTGAAAGAAAAAAGATTCTTGCGGAAGGTGCGGGTGCGGTTTCTCTGGGCGCTCTTTTGAACGGCTCGGTCACTGTCACCCAGGGAAGCAGGGTCGTTCTTTTGATTAGCGGCGGCAATGTGGACAGCTCTCTGCTGGGTCGTATACTCGGCCAGGGTTTGTTAAAAAACGGCCGGATAATGCGCTTTAGGGTTCGGCTTGACGACACCCCCGGCTCCTTGGCAAAATTGCTGGCGTTGATATCAAGTTTAAAAGCAAATGTCCTTCATGTCAATCATGATCGGAATATAAGGGGGTTGCCGATTTATGACACGCGGGTCGATTTGGAGCTTGAAACGCGCGGTCCGGCGCATGTTGATGAAATCGCCGGCCGGTTGAATGCGGCCGGTTATGAACTGGAGCTTAGATGAGAGAAACGGCATCGATGACCTTAGACATTAAAGATTCGAGGCCAATGCAAGCTGATTTTTGTTTAGGGTTAAATTCAGTTCAGGTTGGATGTACTCAAGATGTTTTTCCATGAACGGTATGTAAACCAGCAAATAACTTTTGGGTCTAATTGTTAAATCACGGAGGTTGTGCACAACCTCTTTTTGAGGTTTTACGAAATTGGCGAGGCTGATGGTAAGGCTTTGAATGGCTTCCTTGACCGGTAACGTTACCGGATAAAGCCGGCCGTCCGGGAGTTTTCTGACCAGTTTGTCGTGATGCTGTGATAGGGTTAAATTGCGTGAAAGGCGCAAAAAAACCTGGGGTTTAACCTTAAACGCCAGAGACCAGAAATAAAATTCAATATGATGCCAGTCTTTCTGAACCGCTTTCGGCAGATTGGCGATCTTTACCAGGTCTGCATATGTATGGAGTTCTATCCCGGAAATGTCTGCTTTTATACGCCAGAAAGGCAGATAAAGAACGTTTTCTTCTTTTGACGGGATGAATGCAAATTTCAAACTTTTGAGTCTGTTCCCGTTCGGTCTCCACGCCGAGTTGCAGTTTTTACAGGTCAGCACCAAAGCGTTGCGTTGGCCGTTTAAATCCCACCCGCAAGCGGGGCACAGGGCCGGCGTAAATTGAATATGCCAGTCCGGACGCCCTCCTGGAAGAAGCATTGTATCAAAATCAGCCGGGAGCATAGCGCCAACCGGCCTGTTTAAGATCGCATCGTAGATTTTGTCGTTTGCATAAAAAGGAGAATAGATAATACTGATTGTTTCACCGATATGGGATTGATGAAAAACAGGATCCGGCAAAGATCTGCTGAATCGCTGGGAAAAAGTCTCCACCATGTTTTTAAACGGCAGGGTCGGCTTCAAGAAATAACCCGGAGTTTCCGGTGTAACGAAACTGAGCCTCAAGGCCTGACTGCGCAGCCCAACGGAGATAGGGAAATGAGGGGACTCTACCGCCTGATGGCTGACATCAATAAATCTGTGTTTTATGCCGCTTTCCACACAAGAAAAAAGCATTCCCTTAAACCGCCAGTACGGGAAGAACACCAGACTCTTATTTTCCGGAGCGGAACAGGGCAGCATATAGCGAAAAACATCTTTAGGAAGCAGGTATGATCGTACACGGCAGTATTCGCAAGCAAAAAGCCGGTCCGTTTCTTCCAGGACCGCCGGCGCCCCGCACTGAGGGCACTGGTATTCAATGCGTAGTCGAGGCATTTATTTTAAAAAACCGTATCATTATCGAAGTTTTGAAGATGGAATTGATCGGCACCTTAAAGTAACTCCCCACACTGATTACAGAAGGTGGATTCGGTTAAATTTTCGCTGTCGCATTTTGAACAAACCTTGGGTTTTGGCTTTTCTTCCACAGGATGACCACAGCGGGAACAGAATTTCGCGCTGGGTGTAAGATTTTTGCTGCATTTTGTGCATTGTCTGAAAACCAGTTGCTGGTGCCCGCAGAACGGGCAGAACTTAGCTTCTGGGGGGATCGAATGCCGGCACAATCCGGGCATGAAACGTCGTGTTGGATATCGGATTTGCGAGGTTCAGGTTGCGCGCCTGCAAAGTACTGAGAAAACATGGCCGGCATCATCAGTCCGAGACCCATACCCATCCCCGGACCGGCAGCACCGTCCGCTTCCGAAGCTTTTTCCATGGCCATAGCCGCTTTCATCTGCATCAGTTTGTTCATATCTTGGAAAACGCCCATTCGGCTTCGGTCGTCAATGGCCTGTTGAACTTCGGGTGGCGGCGTGATGGCATTGATGTACAGGTGGGTCAGTCCAAGACCAAAGTGGCTGAAATCCTCTTGGAGACGTTGGACCATACCTTGGGAAAGTTCTTCGTACTTGGCCGGAAGGTTCAGGATCGAGTCGATGGTCTCTCCCATGTAATCGTTGAATCTGGATACAATGACCCGGTTCAGGTATTCATCGATTTCCTGGGTGGTGTATATACTCTGGGTGCCCACGAGGTTGTTGATAAATAATACCGGCTGCATCACCTGAAGGTTGAAAACACCGAAGGCTCTGAGCCGTATCAGGCCCAGTTCGGAATCCTTGAAGGCCACCGGGTCACGGGTACCCCATTTAAGGTTTGTAAACACCTTTAAATTTACAAAATAGACCTCTGCTCTGAGGGGGCTGGTGAGTCCCCAGGGCAGGCTGAGAATTTTTGTCAAAATTGGAATGTTGGCTGTCTTGAGGGTATGCCGGCCCGGCCCAAATGCATCCAGGGCCTTTCCTTGATAATAAAATACACCGGCCTGGCTTTCCCTGACCGTCATCTGGGCGCCGTATTTGATCTCTCCAGAACCTTTTTGGGGGAGACGGTGAACAAGTTCTTTGCCGGTATTGTCGAACCATTCCAGGTTTTCCAAAAAAATGATATTGTCGGTGCCCATAAATTGAATCTCCCATTAGCAAGAAAAATTTACCGTTTGTCGCATCCGGGTCTCTTTTTTAGGCGTCGGCGCCCAATAAATTATTTGACCTTTTTTAATTTCTCCAACAAGCTTCTGGCGTTTTTAATATCTTTTTTAGCCTTTAAATGCTCGGGATCCAGGGTCAAGGTCGTTTCCCATTCCTTTATGGCACTTAGTAGCTCCTCGTTCAGAAAATATTTGACGCCTTGAAGGTAGTGAATTTCAGCCTGTTTATTCATTGCATTTTTTGCCGAAGAGAGGGTTTTCCCGACACATTCATATCCCGGGTCTGCGCGGTTAAGCACGTTTAATGCTTCGGCATATTTTTTGCGAATGAGCAAGCTCTTTCCATTTTGACACAAGGCGGTATTCATAATATCTCTGGCCGCTTTGTTTGATTTGTCATGGCTCAAAATATTTTCTGCAACGGCTATTGCCGCTGGATATTTTTTTTCTTTCAAAAAATTTTCCGCTTCTGACAATTCTTTTTCAATGACGTCTTGAACGGATTTATTAACGACTTCAGATTCGGGTGTTATTTTTTTGAACATGTCGATGGCTTCGCCATACTTTTTTTCCCGGCTTAACTTCAGTCCTACCTGATAGTCGGCGGAATTTTTTAAATCAACGGCAGTGGGGTTGGTCGGATCATTCTGTAAGATCCTTTCGGTGATACTTGCCACCGCTTCGTATTGTCTTTTTTTCAATAAGCTTTCCGCCTTTAGCAGTTCCTCGGGAATATTTAGAGTGGGTTGGATAAACTTTGATGCCAGGATAGGAAGTTTGAGAAGGGTTCCGGGTAAAGGGTCTGTGTCGGGTTTAAGATCATTAAAATAGACGATCAAAAAAGCTTTTTCCGGGTTTTTGTAAAATTTTTCGGATATGGAATTTAAGGTATCGTTTTCCGAAACTCGATAGGGAATATATTCTTTAGGGATTAATTTGTTTTGCAGATAATCGAGTGCTTTTTTATTGTCGGGGTCGTATCTGAGTGCCGTCAGAAAGTGATATCGGGCTTCTTTGAATTGTTTGTTTTTGAAAAAATTCACCCCTTCTTGGAGATGCTCAAGGGATTTGTGAACAACCGTCGATTCCAAATCGGATATTTTATCGGCAATATCCGGGTCGTCCGGACTTAATGCGCCGGCAACTTTAAAATAAAAAAGGGCAGTTTGTAATTCATCGTTTTTTTCATGCGCCGTTGCTTTTTCAATGTAATCAGAAGGCGAGAAGACCCCTTTGCCTCGGGAGGCTTTATCCGAAGTTTCCTTCGAAATTTTTTCGGTAAAATCCCCGAAAGCTTCCAGCACACCGGCGCACCCTGTAACAAAATACAGAACAATAATCAGGCTTAAAACGTTTAAGGCATGTTTCATTTCAATTCGTTCTTCTGAAAAACGGACAAGTTTTTTTTGAAACTATCAATATCATATTTGCCGTGTATTATTGAGCGATGGATCCGATATTTATCAACGAAAAATGGATTCGATCCCTGTTCAACGGTGAATGCCGCCCTGTAGCCCCGTTTTTTTAAAATAGCAATGATGAACTCGTTTGTTTCTCCGTAAGGATACGCGAGATATCTGCATGTCTTTTTCAGTTTCTTCTCCATCAACGTATTGGGATAATCGATCTCCATTTCAAGGGCTTTGAAATATTCTTCAAACGATTCATTCTTTTTTCGGGCCGTCAAGTTCCGGTGCGTTTTGGTTTGACATTGGATATCAAACCCCTGTTCTGAAAGGGTTTGTATTTGTTCCCAGGACATGGCTTTTCCACCGCCGATAAAATCCGTGTAAATAAAAAACGTGGCAGGGAAACCATATTTTTTCAATACGGGAAAAGCGATGTCGTAAATAGAGCCCCATGCATCGTCAAATGTAATGGCAACCGATTTTTCGGGTATCGGTTCCTTATAATCGATAAAGTCCAATAATTGATCGAGTGATATGACGTGAAATCCGTTTTCCTTCAGATATTTCATCTGGGCTTCAAAGTCGGCTTCGGCAACGGAGGTCTTCCCCGAGCTGTTTTTAGAAAAATTATGATAGACCAGTACAGGAACCGTCTGAAAACCATCGGTTTTAAGGCCGCCTTTGTGAAGGGGTGACAACGGAATAATCAACGTCTGACCGGAGGTCAGAGGTTTAACGCTATTGAATTCGGCGATCAGCCAACCTTTTTTCGGATCGTTTAAGTGGTCGGCGGCAAGTGAAGAAAGCGTGTCTTCGTCGGTGGTCTTCACCAGAATAAAATCGTTATCTATGAACGCTTTAGAAGCGTTCCGATGGTTCGACGTACCAGCGGCACAAGCTGCAAGAAACAGAAAATTGAGCAGGAAAAACTTAAATAAAACTGTTTTTTTCCTATTTGCCGATTTCGGCATGATGCTTCTCCTTTATGCGAATCAGCTTAAATGTCTCCACCGGTTCTGTTTTACCCTTTATATGTTGTGAAGGGAGCGGATCTACCTGAACCATCTCTTTTATTTTTGAATAAACACTTTTACTGATAATAATTTCACCGGGATTGGCAAGCCTGTATAGATGTGCAGCGAGGTTTACACTGTTCCCGATGACCGTATATTCCATTCTATCCTGGGAACCGATGTTCCCTGAGACGACGACGCCGGAATTTATCCCGATCCCAACGGTTTGAAGGAGAACATTTCCATTTTCTTGCTTTTTCAGGAACTTTTTTTGCATATGCGCTGCTGACCTTACAGCTCGTTCCGCGTGATCTTCATGATAAACCGGAACCCCAAAAACTCCAAGAACCGCATCACCGATGAACTTGTCCACATAGCCGCCGTGATCTTGTATGCTCTGTGTTGCAATTTCAAAGTATTCATTGAGTTTCTCCACGATTTCTTCGGGCTCATTGATCTCCGAGAAGGATGAGAATCCTCTGATATCGACAAATACAATGGTGGCTTCATTCCTATGACCTTTAAGCCAGTCGCTTTCAGGATCGGCCATTATCATTTCAAGAACTTCAGAACCGATATACTTGCCAAAAGATTTCTGCATCAAAGCGTTTTTCCAAAGCTCATCACCCATCCGATTGAATGCCGTGGCCAGGTTTCCAAGTTCGTCATTTCTGGCCAGGATAATTTTGTGTTGGTAATTCCCTGAACCGATTTCCTGGGTTGCCAAGACAAGATTTGAAATAGGTCGGGAAAATCGGAATCCAAGCCAGAGCGCAATTGCACTTCCAAAAAGGAGAATAAAAATGGTGATCACAATAATTGTCCATCGCTCTTTAAGGATGAGTCTTTCGATAAAATCGATGGAAACTCCCACATGTATTTCACCCAATTCTTTTTCTTTGAATAGAATGGGGCGGGTCAAATTTAAAACCTGCTCGCCCGATGTTGAGAAGTAGTTAAAGTAAGTAAGGTCTCCTTCTCTTCTGACATCTTCGATTTTGGAAAACATCTCAAAGGTCTTCCCTATCATGTTTATGTCTGTATGTGCCCTTATGGTTTGATTGTGGTCAACAATAATCGCATAAAGAAGCCCTTCAACATGGGTTGCATCTTTTATCAATGAATTAAGTCTTAAAATATTGTCTTCAAGAAGGGGGATCGACGCATTGTTGGTAAAGTAGTTGATACTGACCATACCGATTTTGACGGTTTGCTTGTAAAACCTTTCCTTCTGATGGCTCAGAATTAAAAAGCTCATCACCGAAATGGTGGTGATGATAATCACCATGATTGCAGCAAAAACCTGAAACCAGATGGGAATGCGTGTTGGAGGAAGGCCTTCAACAAAGCTTTCACGCTTTTTTTTGACAAGCCCTTTTATGTCATCAGAGAGTGTTTTAACTGAAATTTGATATTCTTTGCTTACCGCCTCGACCAATTTCTCTTCTGATGCATAACCGAGTTCAACGATGATCTGCCCCAGGCGAACGGCCTTGCCCAGTGTATAGAGTTTCTCTTTTTGTACCTTGAGGGCCTCCTGGAGTTGTTTTTCGGTAATGATGCCTCTTTTCCTTAAAACTGCGCCGATGGCCATACTGTAATTATCGGGAGATTTCCCCAGCAATCTTCTAATTATAGACTGTAAAAAAGTTTGAGCGGTCAACGGTTTCATACGTGAGGTTTCCGACCCTGAATATTCAAAAGAAAAAAATGCAATGATCTAAAGTATCATAGAAAATCTTTAAATTCCACACTTTATCTAAAAATCGCCGATATGTCAATAAATTAACCGAAGGCCCATATAAGCCTTTATGAGAAAAAAATGAACGAACATAGAAGGTTGTCGTTCAAGTTTCGCACCCAAACTTTTACGCAAAGGAATCTTTGGTGATGGGCCATTTTCGTGGGAGTTCATTCGAATAAAACCTTCTCGAGGGACATCAGATTGTAGAGATCCTTTTCGTGATTGCTTAACCCGGATTTATTGGAAAAATATGTCTTGACAACTTTACCAATAAATATTAGGCATCATGGATGCTGAATATAAAATCTCCGATTCCCTTATATCATCAGCTGGCGGACATCATTCTGGCAAAAATACGATCTGTAGAATATCCAGCCGGTTCAAGGATTCCTTCGGAAAACAGCCTTGCCTCCAGATACGGTATTGGAAGGCCGACCGCCAGGCAGGCTACGGATCTTCTGGTTCGAAAAGGTCTGCTGATGCGAAAGCGGGGCTCAGGAACCTTTGTATGTGAACCGCAGAAAGAGCTCGATCTTTTTTCTCTGGCCGGAACGACTTCGGCGTTTCATAAAAAAGGGATGTCGGTGACCACCCATATCCTGAAAAAGATCCGACTGAAATCCATCGGATATGATCCGGAAAACCCTTTTTCCAACCAGAAAGCCCATTTTTTTTCCAGGCTTAGCAAAGTTGAAAAAATACCGGTCCTTATCGAGGATATTTATCTGCATGAAACAATTTTTACAGGGATTAACAAGATGGATCTGTCCTACAGATCTTTGGCACAAATTGTGGATGAGCAATATTACATGCAACCCATAGGGGGTGTACAGAACTTCAGAATCGGTCACTTAACAGGAAAAAAGGCACAAAATTTGGAGGTTGCAGCAGATACACCGGTTCTTATGGTTAAGCGGTTTTTGCACTTTGATCAGGCAAAAAACGCCATTTATTCAGAGCTTTATTGTCGAACAGATCAGTTCGTTTTTTCACAGACATTGGGAGGAATGGATGATGAAAGATAGAGGGTATTATAAAAAATTCGGGGGTGCCTATCTTCCCGAGATTCTTGTTTCCACATTCGACGAACTTGTGGAAATATTTCAAACGGCAAAAAACGACCCCGGCTTCTGGGAGGAGTATGTCGACATAATGTCCACCTATTCCTGCCGCCCGACGCCGATTACGTTTGCCCAGAATCTGACGCGGCATTTCGGCGGCGCGCGCATTTATGTTAAAAGAGAAGACCTTAACCATACCGGCGCCCACAAGGCTAATAACGTTATTGGGCAGGGCCTTTTGGTGAAACGGATGGGAAAGACGCGGGTCATAGCAGAGACCGGTGCCGGCCAGCACGGCGTGGCCACCGCTACCATGGCCGCACGGTTTGGATTCAAATGTACCATCTATATGGGAGAGGTGGATGTTCTGCGGCAGCGTCCCAATGTATTCTGGATGGAGCGATTGGGTGCTGAAGTCATCACCGTAACCGATGGAACCCGAATTTTAAAAGATGCAATCAATGAATCTTTTCGGGACTGGGTGACACACATGGATACCACACATTATGTACTGGGAACGGCGTGCGGCCCCCATCCTTTCCCGGAAATGGTCTCTTATTTCCAATCGATTATCGGACAGGAGGCCCGGAAACAGATCCTTGACCAAGCGGGTGGGCTCCCTGACCGAATTTATGCCTGTGTTGGCGGAGGGTCCAATGCATTGGGGATCTTTAAAGCTTTTCTGGATGATCCGGTTGACCTTGTGGGCGTCGAGGCCGGCGGAGAAGGACTGGAGAGCGGCCGGCACGCTTGCCGACTTTCTTCCAAAGATGCGAGCATTGGCGTCGCCCAGGGGTATAAAACATATTTTCTCCAGGATAATGACGGGCAGATGCGAGAGACCCATAGTGTCGCAGCCGGGCTGGATTATGTTGGGGTTTCACCGATTCTGGCCCAATATGCAGAAACCGGCCGAGTTCGATTTGAAGCCGCAACCGATCGGGAGGTTGTGGATGCCCTATCTCTAACGATTCAAAAAGAGGGATTGATCCCCGCTCTGGAATCAGCCCACGCTTTTGCACAGGCGTTCAAAGAGGCTCCAACCATGACTCCGAAGGACATTGTTCTGATAAACCAGTCCGGGAGGGGAGACAAAGACATCTTTACCATCGCCGATGCATTTGCCGATCCCAAGTGGCAGGAATTTATCAAAGAGAAAGCGGAGGGCTATCATGCTTGAATCGTATCTGAATAACAGGCTGAAGCAGAAAGAGATCTTGCTAATGACCCATATCGTTCTTGGATATCCAACATTCGAGGATGCTTTCAAGATCATTGAGTCCATGGTCAGCGCCGGTGTTGATCTGATGGAGCTGCAGATCCCTTTTTCAGAACCGATTGCAGACGGTCCTGTAATTCTGCATGCCAATCAAAAAGCGCTTGCCAAGGGTGCAACCGTTAAAAATTGCGTCGATTTTGCGAAAACGGTTGCTGAAACCTTCGAGATTCCCTTTCTATTAATGAGTTACTACAATATTCTTTTTAAATACGGCGTTGAGAGATTTGTCGACGTAATGGCCAAAAACGGTCTTCAGGGGGCCATTGTCCCGGACCTTCCCCCTGAAGAAGGGAAGGATTATCTTGAGGCCATGGATAAACACCGTCTTTCTCCGATCTTGATATTTTCTCCCACAACATCCGATGAACGCATGAACTACCTTGGCGCCTTTGGAAGAGGATTTATCTATTGTGTCGCCAGAAAAGGGGTTACCGGTGTGGATACGGATTTTTCCAGACAACTGGAAGATTATCTTGTGCGATGCCGAAACGCGACCGAGCTTCCGCTGGCCCTCGGTTTTGGGGTAAAAGAGCGGGCGGATATCGATTTTTTAAAAGGGAAAGCCGACATTGCCGTCATTGGGTCCGAGACCATCCGGCTGGTGGATAAAGAAGGGGTGGGTGCTGTTGAAGAATTTATTAAAACCCTGAGATAAAATTATGTAAAAGCTGTCTCAAAAATGGGCCTAACGCTTTTTGACCGTGTTTCGTGCCGGATGCGGATTAAACTCGTGGTTAAGGGTTCGGAAATAACGAACAAAATTCATTCATGGAATGATGGAATTTTGGAATAGTGGAACGTTGGGTTAAAGGAACAATATCATTCTTATTCCAGTATTCCATTGTTCCATCATTCCAATTGTGACCTGCCCGCTCGTACCTTGCAATGGCAGGCGGGGCGAAGGGAACGAACTTGTTCTTCTTGCCTATGGGTATTTTCGAAAAACCAATGTTGCATTCGTTCCACCGAAACCGAAAGAATTCGAAAGGGCCGTAACAATCTCGGCTTCTTTGGTCTGGCCGATGACATAGTTCAGGCCCTGGCATTCCGGATCAATCTGCTCCAGGTTCAAAATTTGCGGGACTTTATGGTCATAAATGGATAATACGGCGGAAATGGCTTCAATTCCTCCGATGGCTCCCAGAGAATGCCCCAACTGAGATTTATTGGCCGTGATGAACGGTTTCTCTTTGCCGGCGCCAAATACCTCTTTAATGGCGGCGGCCTCATTCATGTCACCTTTGGGGGTGGATGTTGCATGGGGGTTAATCAAATCGATGTCGTTCGGAGTAATTTGTGCATCCTCCAAAGCCAACTTCATGCATCGAATGGCACCGTCCATATTGGGTTCGGTAATATGGCTGGCGTCTCCGGTCATGGCAAAACCGATGACTTCCGCATAGATTTTAGCCCCCCTATTCATGGCATGATCCAAATCTTCCAAGATCAGTATGCCAGATCCATCCCCCATAACAAAACCGTTGCGGTCTATGTCAAAGGGTCGGGAAGCGGTTTGGGGTGTCTGGTATTTTGATGACAAGGCTTTGATTGCATGAAAACCCGCAATCGTTAGAGGTGTAATCGCAGCTTCTGTTCCACCACAGGCAATTGCGTCTTCTTTTCCGAGTTGAATTCTTTGGAAAGCTTCACCAATTGCATGCGAACCGGAAGCACAGGCCGTTGCCAGACAAGCATTGGCGCCTTTGGCTTTAAAAGAGATACTGACATTGCCGGCAGCCAGATTCGGTATCAGGCGGGGAATCAGAAAGGGCGATACTTTTTTACCTTTATAGAAACGTTCAAATTCGGATTCCCATGTTTTGGGGCCGCCTAAGCCGGAGCCGATAATGACGCCGACCCGATTCGCATCAACATCTCCTTGTTCTAAATTTACATTGGCATCAGAAACCGCTTCCAGTGTTGCTGCATAAGCATACTGGGTGAAGGCATCCATATATTTAATCTGCTTTAGATCGTCTTTTGAAAAGCCGTGTTTTCTTTGTTTAACCAAATCTTTAATGTTAAAATCTTTGACTTCTCCGGCAATCAGGGGAAAGTCCTCCGCCAGTTTAAATCGCGCTTTAACTTCTTCCAAATCGCCCCACTGCGTAATTTGATCTATGCCGGATTTCCCGGCGACCATGGCCTCCCAAGTTGTGTGCACATCCAGACCCAGTGAAGTCACCATCCCCAAACCGGTGACCACCACCCGTTTTAATTCTATTGTTTTTCTCATTTTTTTCCTCTTCAGTACCGACAAATTCGCAAACAGGTCGATTTTTAAATTTTTGGGAAACGCTTAAAAACTATTTTCCGGGTTTTTATCCATCCCGCATCTGGAAACAGCATCCATGAAGGCTTTGATTTTGTCAAGATTCTTTTGGCCGGGGGCCTCCTCCACACCGGAACTGACGTCCACTGCATGCGGAACACTCATTTCCACAGCCAGCGCAACATTTTCAGGCGCAAGGCCTCCGGCAATGATAAGCGTATGCTTTTCCCCGAAACTTTTGGCCAGCTTCCAATTCCACTCTAGTGCATTCCCACCCGGAAGTTTCCCCTGGCCGCATTCCACCAGGAACGCCGATGCCTGATATTCTGAAACGTCTTTCAAAGACGGCTTGTGGTCGATGAACAACGCTTTGATCACATGAAGTTTTTCTTTGCGGAGACGGCGGACCAGTTCAGGGGATTCATGGCCGTGGAGTTGTACGGTGGAAAGATGACAGTGTTCAACATGCTGCATGATCTCAGAAAAGGTTTCATCGACAAAAACCCCCACAGTCTTGACCCGTTCCGGCATTGCCGAGCAAATTTCCCTGGCCCGGGCTTGGGTGAGATATCTCGGGCTTCTGGGGTAAAAAACACACCCAATGGCATCAACACCGAGTTCCACACAACCTATGGCGTCTTCAATCCGGGTAAGGCCACAGATCTTAACCCGTGGCCTAAATTTATTTTTGAACATCGTCCATCACCCAAAATCGATCGTTCATGACAAAAACATTGCAACAAATATGTTCGTTCGCTGGGGGTTGATGCAAGAATTTTATTTCTTTGTTTCGGCGATGGTCTTTTTCGGGACATCTTATCCCTGGAGGAATCTAAGAAAATCCTTTGGGTTTTGTGACCTAACAAGACTTTCACCGATTAAAAAGTTCCAGATTCCCGAACCTTTTATTTTTTCAATATCTTCTCGTGTCTGGATTCCGCTGGCCGCCACCGCCACCTGATCGGGACCAAGAAGCGATTTCATGCGGATTGCGGTGTCTATATCGGTTTCAAAAGACCGAAGGTTGCGGTTGTTGATCCCGATCAGGCGGGCGCCTGCCCGGGTAGCCTTTTCAAGATCATCTTCTGAATGAATTTCCACCAGCGCATCCATCTGCAGTTCATCGCATAAACTGAGATAATCTTTGAGCTGTTCCTGTTCAAGGATGCGAACAATCAGAAGAAGGGCGTCTGCTTGCATTACGGCGGATTCAAAAATCTGGTAAGCGGAAATCAGAAAGTCTTTCCGAAGTACCGGAAGCGTTGTTGTCTCGCGTGCGATTTTCAAATCCTCAGGGCTCCCCTTAAAATGGGGTTGATCCGTGAGTACAGAAAGCGCTGCCGCACCGCCCAATTCATAGTCTCTGGCCAGAGCAACAGGGTCCAGATCTGCACAAATGAGGCCCTTGGAAGGGGAGGCCCGTTTAATTTCAGCAATGATATTAATTCCGGACGGCCCGGGCTTTTCAAGGTTTTTTAAAAACGGCCGTTTTCTCCGAGGTTTTGAACATTTTTCACGAAGCATGCGTTCCGGCAAATTTCGTTTTGCCAAAGCGATCTCCCGCTGTTTATCTTCGACGATTTTACGCAATATGTCTTCAGTCATCAGCCGTTTTCCTGGGTATACTGGATCAACGCTTTCATTTTCTCGGCTGCAGCACCTTCATCAATGGAAGTTTCAGCCAATCGGATCCCTTGCTTCAAATCATCCGCCGCTCCTGCCGCCACCAGAGCCGCGGCAGCGTTAATGAGGACCACATTCCGTTGTGGCCCGGTTTCGCCGTCTAAGATATTTCGGGTGATTTTGGCATTTTCTTCAGGATTTCCTCCCAAAAGATCTTTTGAGTCCGCCGGTTGACCGAAAAATTGTTCAGGAAAAATATCATACGTTCGGATAAAACCGTCTTTGAGCTCTGAAACACGGGTGGGTGCACAAACGGTAATCTCATCGAGTCCGTCATGGCCATGGACCACAAAAGCTCTTTTGGTCCCAAGAAGCTTTAAGGCATTTGCAAACATCTCCGTCAATTCAGGCGCATATACCCCGAGTAGCTGGCAATTGGCTCCGCCGGGATTCGTAAGGGGCCCCAGCATGTTAAAGATGCTGCGCAGTCCCACTTCCTTTCTTGCTTTGGCCGCATATTTCATGGCCCCGTGATAAAGGGGCGCAAAAAGAAAACCGATACCGATTTCCTGGACAGCTTCTTCAACGATTTCAGGATCGGTGTCGAGTTTGACCCCCAGTGTTTCAAGAAGATCTGCGCTGCCGCATCGACTCGATACAGATCGGTTTCCATGCTTGGCGACCGTCACCCCGCACCCTGCAACCACGAAGGCTGTTGTGGTGGAAATATTAAATGTCTGAGCACCGTCTCCGCCGGTTCCGCAGGTGTCCACAACCGTCGCGCTGGATGCTTGAATACGCTGCGCTTTCCGGCGCATGGCTCGCGCCGCTCCTGCCAGTTCTTCAAAGGTTTCTCCTTTTGTGGCCAACGCCGCCATCAGCGCGCCGATCTGGGCATCCGTCACATTGCCCGAAAAAATATCGGTGATCATTTGAGCCATCTGGGCTTCAGTCAAATCGTTTCTCTGGACAATTTTACCAAGGTTTTTCTTAAACATAATGAATTTTCCTCTTTTTATCGGTCATCTATCACGGGTGAATGGTTTTTTGTTTTGTTGAGAAAATTTCTCAAAAGCCGTTTCCCCAAAGGTGTCATAATAGATTCCGGATGAAATTGGATGCCTTCTGTTGTGGGATGTTTTTTGTGCCGGATGCCCATAATTTCCCCGTCATCCGCTTCCGAGCTAATTTCCAAACATTCAGGGAAATCTTCTCGGGAGACTGCCAGGGAGTGATAGCGCATCGCCTCGAAGGGTTTGTGAATGCCCTGATATATCATTTTTCCATCCGCGTGGATCATGGATGTCTTACCATGCATGAGCCGTTTGGCGGCAACCACTTTTCCACCGAAAACGGCGCCAATAGCTTGGTGGCCGAGGCATACGCCGAGGATAGGGACCCTGCCTGAGAAATGTTGCACCACAGACAGTGAAATTCCCGCTGTTTCCGGCCGGCCCGGTCCGGGTGATATAACGATACCTGAAGGTTCCCAGGAGATCAGGTCAGCAATTGAAGCAGCGTCGTTTCGCACGACCTTGACGGACGAGCCGATTTGTTTCAGATATTGCACCAGGTTGTAGGTGAATGAATCGTAATTGTCTATCATTATGATCATTATTTTCTCCCCATCATGTTTTTCCGGAAATATTTGAGCTGTATTTTTTTTGAACCAACTGCAGTGCTTTTTGCATGGCCATCGCTTTATTGACGGTCTCCTTTCGTTCGCTCTCGGGATCAGAATCGGCTACAATGCCGGCGCCGGCCTGTACCGTTAGTGTTCCGTTCTCAATGCTTGCGGTCCGAATGGTAATGGCCATGTCCATGTTTCCATGGAACGAAATATACCCCACAGCACCGCCGTAAGGGCCTCTGGGGATTTGTTCAAGTTCTGCGATAATCTCCATGGCCCTTATTTTAGGCGCTCCGGACAAAGTTCCGGCCGGATAGGTCGCCCGAAGCAGGTCCCAGGCATCGTAATCGGATTCCAGGTCGCAGCAGATATTTGAAACCAGGTGCATGACGTGGGAATAGCGTTCGACAATCATCAAATCGGTGACCTGAACGGTTCCCACCTCTGCAACGCGTCCCAGATCATTACGCCCCAAATCCACCAGCATCAAGTGTTCGGCGCGTTCTTTCTCGTCGGCAAGGAGTTCATTGGCCAGAGATCTGTCTTCCTGTTCGTTCTTGCCCCTCGGCCGGGTTCCGGCAATGGGCCGAAGGGTGGCAACGCCGTTTTCCAAGTGGACCATCGTTTCCGGGGAGGAGCCCACGAGGGTCATCTCTTCCAGACCGAGAAAGTAGAGGTAGGGGGAAGGGTTGATGAATCTCTGGGCCCGATAGAGTGTCCACGGATCGGGCGGAAAGGCACAGGTAAATGGCTTGGAGATGACGGTCTGTATGACATCGCCGGCCCGGATATATTCCTTAACCTGTTTAACAAGGGATCGAAAATCATCTTCCGCCCATGGTGCTTTCAAAACAAATTCAACGTCATCCGGATAGATATCGTCTACAGGCACATGCTGTTCCATTTCACCCAGTAAAGATTTGAGACGGTCAGTTGCCCGATGAAACGCCTCGTCCGGATTCTGCGCTTTTTCCAGAAAGGAGATAACAACCAAGAGTAATGTATGTCGGATATTGTCGAATATAAGCAGTTCATCCGGAATGATGAAATGGGCCAGGGGTTTGTTTTCCGGCAAAAGGTTGGGGATCGATTCAAAAAAAGACACCATTTCATAGGTTAAATACCCGACCATTCCTCCCCAAAATCTTGGTAGCCCGGGAACTTGTGCCGGTTGATATTGATTCATCAATATTCTCAAAACAGCGAGCGGATCCCCGTTGTGGGGAATCTGCCTTTGGGAACCGTTTTCACAGACTTCTACAAATTGCGGGAATATTCGGATATGCGTTCTTGCAGAGACGCCTAAAAAACTATATCTTCCCCATCTTTCACCGCCCTCAACGCTTTCAAACAGAAAGACGGAGGTGTTGTTTTTATAGATTTTTCTCAAGAGGGATACCGGAGTTTCCGTGTCGGCCAACATCTCCATACAAACCGGAATGACATTGGCCTGTTCTGCCAGGTTGCGAAATTCATCTATGACGGGGAATTCATTGATCAGCATGTATGTTCCTTTCTAAAAAAGCAAAAAAAGCCGTGAAAAATTCCACGGCCTGTTCGAAGTCAAAAAAAAGACCGTGGGTTTGAGTTGCCCTTGGTCCTTTGTAGATTTTTTAATTATACGTCGGTTGATCAAGTCCTTGGGGCAGACCCGTTGATTTGGGTTTGCCACCACCAGTATTTTATATCGACCTTTTTTAATGTTTTTTGGATACTGTTGTCATTCATTTTTTTCACCGGATTTGATTTTCAAACTTATCCTTAATCAAAAGCATTTGTCAAGATTTTTTAGATCGTTGAAAAAAAATACCTAAATGAAAGTTTGAAACGTTTTTTCCACAGGCTAAATCGATATATGGTTGGGCAAAAACACATTGAAAAAAATCTTGACAAGGCCTATCCGGTTTCGGTAGTTTTAGTTGATCAAAAAAGGGTGTTTTAAATAAAATACAAAGATGGAAACTTTAAGGAAACAAAAATATTATTGGTGCTGGTGGTGGATAACCGGAAGGAAGAAGTGTGCCGACCGGTTCAAGTCTGCTTGAACCATTACCATGAGGGGTAATGAAGGACCGTGGGCAACTTGAAGCTCACGGTCTTTTTTTTTTGAAAAGAATTCTGCAGCTTAATGCAGGGAGCTTTAATCAAAGGTAAAGGAGGCAGGTCATGCTGATTGTTATGGATAAGAAAGCCAAACAGACGGAGATCGATACCGTGGTGACTGCTATTGAACAGAGAGGGTATACGGCGCGTCCGATTCCAGGAGGAGAAAGGGTGTCCATCGGGATATTGAACAATAAAGGGCACGTTGATGCCGCGCCGTTTTTGAGCATGCCGGGGGTAAAGGATGCCATTCATGTTACACGTCCATATAAACTCGTGAGCCGAGAAATTAAACCTGAAGATACCGTCATAAAGATCGATGATATATCTATCGGCAGCGGCAGCCTGACCATTATCGCTGGACCTTGTGCCATAGAGAGTGAATTGCAAGCCTTGACAATTGCCGAGCACGTCCGGAGCAGCGGTGCACAGCTTTTCCGAGGCGGAGCTTTTAAACCCCGAACATCGCCGTATTCATTTCAGGGGCTTGGGGAAGACGGACTGAAAATATTATCAAAGGTTCGTGAAAAAACCGGGATGCCGGTGGTCACGGAAGTGATGGATTATGAAACTTTCGATTTGGTGGAAGAATATGCCGATGTCATTCAGATCGGAACACGGAACATGCAGAATTTCAGTTTGCTGCGGCGAGCGGGTCGGGCAAGTAAGCCGGTTTTGCTCAAAAGGGGCATGGCTGCAACCATCGATGAATGGCTGATGGCGGCCGAATACATTTTAGAAGGTGGAAATTCCCAGGTAATTTTATGCGAAAGGGGCGTCCGGACTTTTGCCCATCACAGCCGAAATACGCTGGATCTTTCCGCAGTTCCTGTTGTACTTAAAGAAAGCCACCTTCCGATTATTATCGATCCCAGCCATGCAGCGGGTCGCCGAGATCAGGTAATCCCTCTGAGCCGTGCATCTGTTGCCGTGGGGGCACATGGATTGATGGTGGAAGTGCATCATGCGCCTGAGGAGGCGCTCAGTGATGGTGCCCAGTCTCTTTATCCAAATCAATTTGAGAAGATGTGCCGCCAGGTTCGATGCATTTATGATGATTTGAACCGCAACAGCTCGGCCAGTTGAATTTCAGGGATTGAAGCTTCCCGGTTTGGCGTAACGTTCGAATGAAAAAGTGATGGGGAGTTTAGTTTTTATGATTATAGAGATACTTGCCACAGGGGATGAAATTCTGACCGGCGCCGCAGTCGACACCAATTCAGCGCATATTGCACAGGCGCTGAAGGAAATTGGACTTCTCGGCGTTCGTCACAGCTGTGTGGGTGACGACATGAATCATTTGGTTTCAATCCTCCAAGAGATCGCAATCCGAGCAGATGTTGCTGTTGTAACCGGCGGGCTTGGCCCCACCACCGATGATATTACGGCCGAAGCGGCTGCAAAATCAGCAGGTGTAGAACTTGTTCCGAACCGGTCGGCACTCCGTTCGGTTGAAGATTATTTCAGGACGAGAAATCGACCCACGAGCAGTTCAAACAAAAAACAGGCCCTGCTGCCATTCGGTGCCGATCCGATTTATAACCCTGTTGGAACGGCGCCCGGATTTACTTTAAGGATAGAGAAATGTTTGTTTTATTTTCTTCCCGGAGTTCCTTTTGAAATGCACAGAATGCTTTCAGATTCGGTTCTTCCGTCCATAGAGACGCTTCGGGGAGGCGGACGTGAACTCAGAAGGGTCAAGACCCTATCAACATTCGGCCTAACAGAGTCGGCGACAGGTGAACGGATGAAAGGCTTTTCGGCCGAATTTCCGGGGATAAAGCTGGGCTTTCGCGCGAAATTTCCGGAGATCCAGATAAAACTTTATGGCTCGGGCAAGGATAGCGAGACGATCGATAAGCTTATGAACAAGGCCACTGAATCGGTTCTAAAGAAGATCGGGGAAAATGTTTTTTCCGTTGACGGTATGTCCATGGAAGCTGTGGTCGGCAGGCTCCTTACAGAAAAGAAAGCGACGCTGGCCGTTGCAGAGAGTTGTACCGGGGGGTTGATCTCCCACATGCTTACCAATATTCCGGGGAGTTCGAAATATTTCCTCTTATCAGGGATTACCTATTCAAATGACGCTAAAACGAAGATGCTGGATGTGTCGCCAGAGGTCTTAAAACGGTTCGGAGCCGTTCACGAAAAGACTGCAAAGAAGATGGCCGAGGGTGTAAGGCGGATCGCCGGAGCCACTTACGGCCTTGCAGTCACTGGCATTGCAGGACCGGATGGGGGAACCGACGATAAACCTGTCGGGACGCTCTGGATCGGTCTTGCCGACGCCCGTTCTGCCCGAGGATTTCGGTTCTATTTTCCGTTCAACAACAGGTCGAGGAATAAAAAGATATTTGCCATGAAAGCCCTCGACATCCTTCGTCGAGAGCTTTTGGGTTAAGTTGAGCCTTCTAATGTGCCGGCGAAACATTTCTGGAACCATAACGCCGCTTTCCGAACAAAATCTTCCTGGTGTCTTTTGTCGCTCATGCGGTGATCGCCGTTTTTTTGAATGATCATTTTTTTTGGATTGCCGGCTTTTTCATAAATCTCATGCGCATTGGACAGTGGGACAAGCTTATCGGAATCACCGTGCACAATTAAAATGTGGTGAAGATTTTCGAGCCTGTCCGAAATGTCCCACTGAAGCGCTTTTTTATCGAACGTCGAATCCATGGAATCTGTATCATCCGATTTTGCCTGGGATTCTGTTATGGAGGCGGTGCGAACAGGGGAGGCGAAGGTGACCCACGAATCGATATCAAAATACGCAGCTGCCGATATACAGACAGCACCGCCCATGCTGCTTCCAAAAAGGCTGATCCGGTCACCGGTATCTTTTCTGAGTTGAATTGTTTTTATTGCGCTGATAAGGTCATTACAACGGGCCTCTAAAGACGTAACTTCTTTAAAAACGCCCTCGCTTTTCGCGCATCCGCGGTGGTCGAATCTGAAAAATGCAATGCCGTGTGTATTGCAAGCTTTTGCCAGAGCGATCTGTTTTGGAGAATTACTACTGCTTAAAAGTCCGTGGGAACCGATAACAACCGGCGGCAGGGGGATTCCCGGATGGTGAAGAACGCCTCTGAGAGACAACCCGTTGGATGTAAACGTGATGTTTTTTTGATACATGCTTGGTTTGTCTCATGAATCGTGATATTTTTCAATTTTTTAAATCCTAATGAAATATAAAAAATCTTGGCGCCTGTGAGGTTTTGTGGCTGAACGAGTACGAAAAATGAAAGTAAAAAAAGGTCAACTGCTTGAACTCGATATTTCCGGGATTGCCTTTGGCGGAAAAGGCCTGGCAAAGGTCGATGGGTTTACGGTTTTTGTCGATAAAACGGCCCCTTTGGATACCGTTATTGCCCGCATCGTTAAAAGAAAAAAACAGTATGCAGAAGCCCGTGTTGAAACGGTTTTAAAGGCCTCACCGTTCAGGGTCGACCCTCCATGCATTTACAGCGGTTTTTGCGGCGGCTGCAAGTGGCAGTTTTTAAGTTACGATAAACAGCTGGTTTACAAACAACAGCATGTCGAGGAATCCCTTAAACACATCGGGAATATTAAGGACGTACGGGTGCATCCTGCAACGGCTTCACCGTTGATTTTTGAATACCGGAACAAGATGGAGTTTTCTTGTTCCGACCGCAGGTGGCTGTTGCCGGACGAAATGGACCAAAAGGACATTGACAGGGATTTTGCCCTTGGACTTCATGTGCCGGGGACATTTTACAAAGTTCTGGATACCCGAGCATGCCTGCTTCAACCCAAGCTCGGCAACCCGATTCTCGATGACGTGAGAACGTATATCCGAAATTCGGATGCCCCTGTTTATGGACTCCACAGTCATATCGGCTTCTGGCGTTTTCTTATGCTGAGACATTCTGTGGCTTACGACCAATGGATGGTAAACATTGTC
This sequence comes from Desulfobacterales bacterium, assembly GCA_035529735.1. Taxonomy (GTDB): domain Bacteria; phylum Desulfobacterota; class Desulfobacteria; order Desulfobacterales; family UBA11574; genus JAAXQD01. Next base: position 45,999 of record DATKWE010000060.1, read on the forward strand.
ACGGCAAACGAAGATCGGGACATGGTAAAGCCGCTTTCCGATAAACTGATGGAAACGTATCCTCAAATCGTGTCGGTGGTAAACAATGTCACTTCACGCAAAGCCGGTGTTGCTATCGGCGAACGTGAAATTCCGCTTTCCGGGCGTACCTGTATAAAAGATAAAATCGGCGAGTTCGAGTTTGAGATATCGGCAAACTCTTTTTTTCAGACCAATACCCGTGGTGCTGAACGTTTGTACAAAACCGTAAAGGAATATGCAGGCTTATCAGAGCAGGAGACGGTTGTGGATCTCTACAGCGGCACGGGAGCGATTGCCATATATTTATCCGGATCCGCTCAAAAAGTGATCGGCATGGAAATCGCTGAAAGTGCGGTAAACGACGCAATGAACAACTGCCGCTTAAACGGGGTTTCAAATTGCAGCTTTATCCTGGGGGATATAAAAGAAGGGCTTAAAAAACTTGCGTCCCGCCCCGATGTGATGATCATTGATCCTCCCAGGGCCGGCATGCACAAGGATGTTGTCCTCCGGATTATTGATATGGCCCCCGAAAGAATCGTTTATGTTTCCTGCAATCCCTCTACCATGGCAAGAGATCTGGGCATGTTAAAAGACAGCTACGCAGTTCTGGAAGTCCAGCCCGTTGACATGTTTCCACATACATATCACATCGAGTCTGTGGCCAGGCTTGAACTGAAATGAGCAATCGGTTCATTTTTCGACGGTGAAGATCTTCGCCTTGAAGTGGGGGGCGTGCGGGGAGCGGTCCGGTCCATTTTTTTAAATGAAAGCATGTCAGCATGCCAAGGAAATCTAAAAGTGATATGATAAAAGTCCCTCCCAAGTACTGGGATGATTTAAAAAAAATGGATATGAACCGGGTATGCGAATGTTCCCTTGCCATATCCCATGATTCCGGGGGATTGCGGATCCTTTTTTTAAACAATGATATCCTGGTAGACATTGAAAACCGGTGTCTCTGCCGAATATACCCGGATCGGCGTGAAAAAATAGACCACTCCCTTTTGGAACTGGTGGTTCTGGTCTACCTGCTGAATGTAACCCACGATCTGATCGGCAGAGAAATGATCAGTGTCAGCGATCTTAAAGACGCTCATTTTTTTCAGGGGCCCCACACCCTTAAAACAGGTCCTATTTTAAAACGGTTCGGCAGAGACCTCGCGGGGTTTAAAAAAGCTTCCGAAAGCCTGGACGGCCAGTTTCTGGACCTTGCCGACGCAGCCTATAAATTTTCACCCCTCCCCAAGATTCCCCTTTATTATCTCTTATGGGAAGGAGACGATGAATTTGAGCCGCACCTGTCCATTCTTTTTGATCGATCCATCGAGCGCCATCTTTCGGCGGACGCCATATGGGGATTGGTCAATCTGGTTTCAAATGAGATTTTAATGGCCGGTATGCCTCGTTGAGCATAATGGTGTAATTCATTCATAGAAGCGTTGGCGGCATTTGTGGGGACATTTGTCCCGTTTAAAGCGTAACCAAAAGTTTCTGCCCGGGATAAATTACAGATCTATTGTTCAGCCTGTTGAGAATTCGTATATTTTTCACCGTTAAACCATACCGGCGGCTGATGCCCCAAAGTGATTCACCTGAATTGACTGTGTGATAACGCTTCTTCGACAATTTCTTGGAAACTTTTGAAGACTTGAATGACTCGGCTTTCCGGGATTTTTTTTCGGCAATCTTTTTTGGAGCGGGTTTATAGGGTTCACCGGATTCAAGGGCTTCAACGTAGTTATTGTTCTTCCATTGTCCTACATATTTGCGACCGTCAGAAAAGGTATAAGTTCCTTGCCCGTTTCGCTGACCGTCCTTAAACTGCCCCACGTATTTACTACCATCAGGATGGATATAGGTGCCTTTCCCATTCCGCCGATTATCCTCAAATTGCCCCACATATTTACTGCCGTCAGAATAAATATAACCACCTTTCCCATGTCGTTGATTATTCTTCCATTGTCCCACATATTTACTACCATCTGGATAAGTTAGAATCCCTTGCCCATTTAACTGGCCGTTTTTCCACTGGCCCTCATATTCAGTGCCATGGGAATACTTATAGGTGCCTTGTCTATTATCACAATCACCTTTTATACACTGGCCAAAGACATTTGCCGGATAAATAGAAATAATTAATGACAATGCCAATATCAGATGTTTCATATCTTAACCTCCTTTTGTGTACTTTCTATCAAGATGAAAAGTGATTTCATGCGGCCTATTTCAACATTGCATAATGCCCTGCAAGATAAAATATGGACGGTTATATATTCTACATGAAAAATTACGATCAAAAGTAGGTTGAAGTTCAGGTCGCAAATGAGATCGGTGGAACAAGAGAGGTTGCTCAATGGAAATCGAATCGAGACGGCGTAGTGATTTTAACAGAGAGTCACCCAAAAATAATATTGTACAAACTAGTGGGCACGCGCGAATTTTTGCATATTAAAAGCTTTTATCTTTGGGTCGATCGTGTAACAATCCGAACACTTCGTGAAGTATCCGTCTGGTGACTGCTTAAATAACGCGCCGCCCTGTAAGCCAAATCCGCCGGATGTAGATGTAATATGGATGATTACATCGTTCCTGCAGTCTGAACATGTGCTTTTTAATACGATGGTAGATTTCTCTGGATTGGCTTCAAATATTTTTCTTAACATTTCGATCATGAGTGCCAACCTCCCTCCAGTTGTTGACCCATTTCGTTTAAAAAAACAATTAAATTGACATATGTCCCATTCCCTTGCGACAGGATGGTCAATTCGATCGTCTCGGTTTTAATCGCCGATCAAGCCCGCTTCTCCTCTCCTTTCCGGATCTGCGCTCAGGGATATGTAAGGTATAAGAGAATTGTCGCCGATCAATTTCCAAACGCCGGCCGTCATTGTCTCTGATAAATGATGCCATAAATTCACAAATATTATAGAGTCTCTCTTCCTGTTCAAGGATCAGAAAAGGAAAGGGGCTTTGTGCACGCTCGATCGCCAAACACCGTGTTCGGTTCTGAAATTTTATGAAAACATTCTTTTTCGGAATAATTAATAATCATATCATGAAGTTGTAATTTAATGGTGTCAAGCTAAATTATATATAAATTATATATAATTTAGTCGAATTAGGATATATTGTGGCTTATTAAAACAAATTACCATATATTGTGCACCAGCAAATCCATAAGCCGAATAAAATCGACCTGTTCTTTTACATTGACTATTTAAGTACCTTCAGACAGGCAACCCATGAGATTTAAAAAAATCACCAAATCCCCTATATTTTAGATGCAACACTCGAGTAGGCTCGGTTTCAATTTGCCGGCGG
>DATKWE010000061.1:0-11486 GCA_035529735.1 Desulfobacterales bacterium
GAGCGCATGTTCAATCTGTTTATACTGATATTTGTTGGACTTTTGAACGATAATGTTGATGCCAAAAGGTTTTGCTGTCAGACCTTTGATCTCTTTAATGGTTTGACGATATCGTTCAATGGGACGGTAATTTAGTGCCGGAAAGGTCCCCACGCCCCCAGCCTCACTTGCGCCGACCACCATTTTAACCGAGCTTACCAGAAACATGGGGGCGCAGATGATCGGGTATCTTACATCGAACTGTTGTGTAAATTCTGTTATTATGCTCATGGAATGTATGACTTCTTCTTAAGAGACAAAACTAAAGTAAACCTGGCTATCGGATCTTCTCCAAACTTGTCAGGAACCTTTGCAGTCACATGAACTGGATATTCGACTCGCTCTGTTGACTGAATGGCAGCAGCAACCAATTTTGAAATTTCCCGGACTTGATCGCAGGTAAAATATACATCGCCCTCTGCGCGTTTGAGAAACTCTGCATCCAGACTCTTAAAAATTAAGGATATATTCTGGGAACTTTTTCGTATCAGCCTCATGGCGGCCAGCCCTGCCGCACAATCAGCTCCGATGGCCAGAGCCCCAAAGTACATGGAACGCAAATGATTTCTCGTCCTCCGGCGAAGCGGAATCCTCACCACAACCCTATGGTCAGACATCTCAATGACCGTGGGTTTTACAAAAAACAACAATGGAATTTTGAAAAAACCGAAATAACGTAGCAGAAGGGTTGCTTGTACATTTTCCGGGATCATGCTAAACAGACGCTTCATCTTGAAATTCCTTTTTGAACACTGGATCTAATCTACTGTAAAATACCGAAACTTCAATGTCAAATCCAAAAGGTTTACATTATAAATATATAATGATACGTAGATTCAAACAATAAGTGCAACTATCAATATTAAGATGCATGGTTAAAATCCATGCTGAGGAGGAATTATTTGTGAACAAGCTGCGATGGGATAGCCCGCCCGAGATGCAAATTGATACAAGCAAAGCCTATATGGCGGAAATTGAGACCAACAAGGGCATTATCGAATTAGAACTCCATTCCGAACATGCACCGAAAACGGTCAACAACTTCGTATTCTTGGCCAGAGAGGGATTTTACGATGGCGTATCGTTCCACCGGGTGATCAGCAATTTCATGATTCAGGGGGGAGATCCGACAGGAACAGGTGGCGGTGGTCCTGGCTATAGTTTTGAAGATGAAGTCGAGGAGAATCCCCTGAAACACGAAAGGGGCGTAATTTCTATGGCGAATGCCGGGCCAAACACGAACGGGAGTCAATTCTTCATCACGCACTCACCCCAGCCTCACTTGAACGGGAAACACACCGTCTTTGGAAAGGTGGTGAGCAGCCAGGATACCGTAGATTTAATCCGACAGGGCGATACAATAGAGCGGATAAAGATCAGCGAAGTTTAGCCTGGATTTGTATCCGCCTCGGACCCGGCTATATTTATGAAAGCAAATTCCCAAAAAGCAACAGCGTATCAGATTATGGTAGCCATTGCAGCCCTTGTTGTTGTGATTGCCGGGATGCGTGCCGCCACCACCATTGTTGTTCCCTTCCTTTTGGCTGCATTTATCGCCATCATCAGCGCCCCACCCATGTTCTGGCTTCATCGCAAAGGTTTGCCGGTGTGGTTTTCGCTGTTGATTGTAATCGTTGCGGTTGTGTTGATCGGATTGTTAATCTCCGGCCTGGTCGGCTCATCGGTAAAGGTCTTTACCAAAGAGCTTCCGGTATACGAAGCAAAGCTTAGGCAATACATTGCGGTAATACTTTCCTGGATAGAAAAATTCGGTATTAACACTTCAGGTATTGACTGGACGGGATTGCTTAATCCCGGGGCAGTCATGAAACTTATCGCCACCGGGTTAAACAGCCTTGGGAAAGTACTTACCAACGGTGTTTTAATTCTGATGACCGTAATTTTCATGCTCATCGAAGCCTCGAGCTTACCCGTAAAACTGCGCACCATATTGGGTGATACCGAGGACGCCCTGACAAACTTCGACACGTTCATCAATAATGTCAAGCATTATATGGCGATTAAGACCGTGGTAAGCCTTGCCACCGGCGTCGTCATTGCCATATGGCTGGCCGTAATCGGGGTGGACTTCCCGGTGCTCTGGGGTCTGCTGGCGTTTTTCCTTAACTATGTTCCCAACATCGGCTCCATCATTGCGGCGATCCCGGCAGTATTATTGGCAATCCTCCAACTGGGGATTGTACAAGCCTTGACCGCTGCAGCAGGATATGTCGTTGTCAATATGGTGATGGGCAGCGTGATCGAACCCCGGTTTATGGGGCGGGGCCTAGGACTTTCAACACTGGTTGTGTTTCTATCGCTTATATTCTGGGGCTGGGTATTGGGCCCGGTGGGAATGCTGCTGTCCGTTCCTCTGACAATTACAGCCAAGTTTGCACTGGACGCCAGAGAAGAGACGCGTTGGCTGTCCATCCTGCTGGGGCCGGAAATGGTTCCCCGACGAGCAGTTGAAACTGCAGAGGAATGAAGCGTAGCGGAAGTCCCTTCTTTCGGGGCTTCAGGGATCTTCGATGTTGCTATAAAAAAGACTTTACGCATAGGATATCGGGAATAAATCAATGTCAAGTGGCTTTTATCCCCATTGGTAATAACCGGAGTTCGTTTGAAAACGGCTCGTTTCAAAGGCCTCAAAGAGAAATATTATTTTATTGGACAAAGGAGATTCGGATGCAGATGAAATGGTTTAGATGGTTTTTTATTCTGTTGACCACTGTGAGTCTGGTAACCGTTGCAATGCCCATATTTGCAGCAGAAAAGAAGATTCCAGACGGGGAAGTGGCGACGGTTGACGGGGTTACAATCACCCAGGATGATTTTGATAAAGAGATGGCCCGGGTTCGCAGTCAGTTCGCCCGCAGTGGTAGGTCATTGAAAGAATCCCAGTTGCCGGATATCAAAAATAGAGTTCTTGAAACTCTGGTCAACCGAGAGTTGCTTTATCAGGAAAGTCAAAACAAGGGTGTCAAGGTTGAAGATGCAGAAGTTAATCAGCAGGTTGATATTCTGAAGAAAAGATTTCCCAATGAAGACGAATTCAAAGCCGCATTACTAGAGATGAAAATCTCTGAGGCTGAACTAAAATCACAAATACGAAAGGGGATAGCCATTCAACAATTCGTAGACAAGGATTTGGTCCAAGATGTAAAGGTTTCTCAAAAGGAAGTCGAGGATTTCTATAAAAACAACCCGGATATGTTCAATCAGTCCGAACAGGTAAAAGCCAGTCATATTTTAATTAAAGTCGATACCAAGGCTGACAAATCAGCCAAAGATCAAGCAAATAAAAAAATCAAAGAGATTCAAAAGAAACTCGAAGACGGCGAAGATTTTGTTGCGCTGGCCAAAGAATATTCAGAGGGTCCGAGCAATGTTAATGGCGGAGATCTCGGTTATTTTGAACGTGGGCGGATGGTGAAGCCCTTTGAAGATGTGGCGTTTAAGTTAAAACCTGGTGAAGTCAGTGATATGGTGGAAACACCCTTCGGATACCATCTGATTAAAGTTGTGGATAAGAAACCGGAATCCGTTGTCAGTTACGAAAACGCAAAAGAGAGAATTGCCCAATACTTGGAGCAAGAAAAAAAAGAGAAGGCACTCAAACGGAACATTGAAGACATGCGGCAAAAGGCGGTCATAAAGACATTCTGAACCTTACTTAACATGAAGGTTCTATCATCGGTAAAAGATGAGATCAGAATGTAAAATATGCCATCCCCAATAGAAAAAGATGCTGCAATGGACGCGTGATGAAGGATTGTTTCTGAACTTAACATTTAAAGGAAAGAACCGTGAACGCCTGTATCCCTTTTGAGAATGCGACATATCTGGTAGAGAAGGCCTTTTTAGTTGCCAATGACAACACTGCTGTTTTACTGGAGAGAACGTCCATCGAAGTTTACACTGGGAAAGGCGGTAAAAAGCGATTAAAAGGCAGCGGGCTCATACAAAATACACTGATGGTAGCGCTTTTAGAAGAAAGCGATGACCTGGATTTGATTCTGGATTTAGGGGGGAAATTCAAATACCTGATGAAAACACCCAAGATTACAGCCGGAAAATTCTTTTTGCCGAATGTAAAATCTCATCTTCGGTTTGATCCCATTGTTCCCTGGAAACAGATTTCGGCAACCGAGTTTGCGAAACGGATGGATGCGTTGAAATTATTATAGCAACCGTCAAGAATAGATAATAACCGGGTCCGAAAACCCCTTCATCTATCGGCCTCAAAGCCGGGTCCGATCCCCTTTACATATATACCATTTAAATCAGCTTTGTGAGGTTTTTCGGTATAACGGCGATATGTCGCGTAAGGTCTTCACTACATTTCGGAGCGATTTCAAAAAACGATCGATATGGTCTTTAGTATTGTCCTGGCCCAGTGTTATTATCAGCGTTCCCTGGGCGTCCGCATGTGAAAGCCCGATGGAAATCAAAACATGAGATGCTCTAAGGGAGCCGGTAGCACAAGCTGAGCGCGTCGATACTGCGATGTCATCATCGTCGAGCATCAGCATCACGCTTTCGCCTTCGATATATTTAATGGATACGGACAACAAGTTCGGCAAGCTGTTTTCAGGCGGAGTATTGATGATGACCTCATCGATATGCTTGGGCAACTCGCTGATCAGCTTGGATTTTAGCATTTCCAAATGTGCCATCCTTTCAGGAAGCCCACGTTTGGCAATTTCGGCAGCCTTTGCCATCCCGATGATGCCGATGAGATTCTCAGTTCCGGCGCGCTTGTTATTTTCCTGAACGCCGCCGTCGAGCAACGGCCAAACCATGATGCCCCGACGAACATAAAGTCCACCGATACCGGTGGGGCCATAAAAGGTGTTTGACGCAAAACTCAAAAGATCGACCCCCATTTTCTGGACATCAATGGGGACGATGCCTACGGAATCGACGGCGTCGGTATGAAAGATGACCTTTTTCTGTCGAGTAATTTTAGCTATTTCTTCAACAGGTTGAATCGTTCCGGTTTCGTTGTTGCTGTGCATGATGGTGACCAGTATGGTCTCATCGGTGATGGCCTCGGCCACATCCGCGGGATTTACACGCCCGTATTTGTCCACATCAATTGATGTGACGGAATATCCAAGCCCTTTCAATCGTCGGATGCTGCGGATTACGGCGTTGTGCTCGACATTTGAAGTGACGATATGCTTACCTTTTTTGGCGTTGGCCAGGGCAACCCCTTTGATGGCATGATTGACGGATTCCGTTCCGCTCGAGGTAAACACCACTTCTTTGGGATTTGATGCGTTGATGAGGGCGGCAACGGTTTTACGGGCCTTTTCCAACACTTCAGCGGCCGCTTCACCCCGCTTGTGCTGACTCGAAGGATTGTGGTAATCCTCCCGAATGGCCGCGATCATTGCTTCTTTTACTTCTGGAAGAAGCGGATTGGAAGATATGTGATCCAAATTGATGATGTGCATTTCCAGGATCCTTTCTCGGATATGAATTAGTGTTCTTCGGTGAGACTGTGTTGACACGCTTCACAGAATTCAGTTCCTTTAACGAGTTCCATATCGCAGTACGGGCAGTAACACTGGTCCCCATGGACATGCTCCTGTTCCTCTTTGCGTTTGAGTTCTATCCGGGGTTTTCCTTCTTTTCGATTTTCATAATCTTTAATGGCCAATTGCAGCGCATCAGCGCCTAGATTGGAACAGTGCAGCTTATTTTTTGGCAAGCCCTCCAGGGCATTGGCGACATCTTTGTTGGTTATCTTTTTGGCCTCGTCAATGCGTTTCCCCTTGGCGATTTCCGTTAGCATACTGGAAACCGCAATCGCCGATCCACATCCAAAGGTTTGAAATTTGATATCCTCTATCTGGTCATCGTTTACTTTCAAATAGATGGTCATTATATCCCCGCACAACGGATTTCCAACCTCACCGACCCCGTCGGCATTTTCGATGACCCCTACATTTCGAGGATTCCTGAAATGGTCCATTACAACTTCGTTATACATAATTTTTTCCTCCGCATAATTGGTTGATGACGGATATTAATTATAGGGTAATGTTAATCATTATTTGTGCAAAGTAAATGTTACTTTTTTTCCGTGAATTCGCCGTCGCAGGGCGGACTCGACTTGACGGAACGGTCTTCCCGGAGGGATGCTTCAGCTGAATTTATTTCTCTGGCTGTGGTGCCCAGGAGTGCATGTGTTTTTGTTCGGTGGGTGGCGATAATGCCGGCTATACAAATGAGGACGGCACCGACCCATGTCATGGCGTCGAGAGATTCCCCCCAGAATATCCAACCGAAGAGGGTGGCAAATACCACGTTCCCGTATGTGAATGGACCCACCTGTGCCGCGGGTGCGAGGCTGTATCCTCTGGTGAGCAGGATTTGTCCAACTGCGGCCAACAGGCCGATAAGGACGAGCAGCCACCATATCCTCGGCTGCGGTGACTGCCAGGACCAGGCCAGGGGCACCGCCGAAATCAAAGTGCCCAGTACGGTGAAATAAAAGACGATTCGGATTGTAGGCTCAGAGGTCGACATTCGCCGGATGCTGACCATGGCCAGAGCGGCCAAAACGCCTGCCGCCAAACCCACAATTGCAACCGTCTGAAATGCTCCGAGTCCGGGTTTGAGAATCAAAACGATTCCAATAAAACCGATAATGATCGCTCCTCGAACCTTCTGGGCAACGGGCTCACGGATCCATACGTATGCAATCACCGGAATAAACAGCGGCGAAGTCGCAGCCAGGAGACAGGCTTCGGAGAGCTGCAATTGATCGATTGCATAGAAAAAACAATACATTGCACCAAGCCCTGCCAAGCTGCGAATCAGGTGGAGTTGAAAGATCGCTGTTTTGACGCCGCCAAGGGGACGGCGGTACCAGATCCATGGTAGAATGAAGACAAGGGCACAGAGGTTGCGAAAGAAGACAACCATCTCATTTGTAAGCGACGTAGAGACAACCTTTACCAGCGCGCCCATGGCCGCAAACATGAAAGATGCACTCAGTACGAATAGCGCACCTGCCAAAGGCTGATTGCAATAGGTTTTTGCTTGAGAAGTGGGCTTCATTTGACTTTCAACCGCATGGATAAAAAGGATTCAATAGCAGACCCGGGTCGGACATACAACCGAAAAAGAATCAGCAGGCAGGGCCGTCCACAGCCTTGCTTTTTTATGGTGCTCTCCCCGACATATCCCATCACGGATATCCCATGTCGGACCGATCCTTGACATCTCCTTTGAAATATGAAAAAATGAAACTTAAAAACATGTTGAGTTGTTTTGAAATTTACCATAATCCCGACACGTTGAAGATGTTACATCAATTTTTAGTATCGTTTGTTTTATGCATTATTTGTTGCTGATTTTTGCAGTTTTATTTTGGTCTGGAAATTTTATCGTTGGCAGAGGAATTCACAACGAAATACCTCCCATGACACTGGCATTTTGGCGCTGGGCGATTGCTTTGTTGATTATATTACCTTTTTCGCTGAGGCCGATCCTGCGTCAAAAGGATCTAATTCTGCGGAACTGGAAAATTCTTACTTTGCTGGCCATTCTTTCAGTAACAAATTTCAGTATGTTTATATACATGGCACTAAAATATTCTACAGTAACAAATGCTGTGTTAATAAACTCGATGATCCCCATATTTATCGTAATTGTTTCCTGGATGGGTTTTAAAGAGCGGATTACGTTAAGGCAAGCGATTGGCATCGCCATTTCGTTGACCGGCCTGATATTTATCATTACTAAAGGAAACCTATCGACGCTCATTGCGGTTCGGTTCGGCAAGGGAGATATGTGGACGATTTCTGCCGGTATTAGCTGGGCGTTATACTCGGCATTGCTAAGAAAATGTCCGGTTGAATTCGATTCTCTGAGCTTTCTTGGAGCGACAATAATAATCGGAATATTTTTTATTTCCCCATTTTATATCTGGGAAATAGTCACTGGGAAAACCATGAATTTTACACACGCCTCGATAGGAAGTATTATTTATGTCGCGCTCTTTGCGTCGGTTTTAGCCTACACATTTTGGAATAAGGCCATACAAATTATCGGCGCAAACAAGACAGGGATTTTTATTCATCTTATGCCGGTGTTCAGTATTATTTTGGCGATGATCTTTCTTGATGAAAAGTTAAGAGGATATCATATAAAAGGAGCCATCTTGATATTTGCAGGAATATTTTTAACCACAGCCCATACAATTAAGATCCAGAACGTTCGTGGGCCAAAGCATTAGACTCAGATTAAATATGGTCAAAGGAGCGGCGTGATTTGAAAGTATTAATCGTGGGAGCGGGTGAGGTGGGGTTTCACATAGCCAGTCATCTGGCCCGGGAGAACAAAGACGTGGTGGTGGTGGACAAGGATCCTGCAGCCATTCGACGTGTATCTGAGAATATCGATGTTCAGGTGATCAACGGTTCCGGGAGCAGCCCTGTGATTTTACAGGAAGCCGGGCTCAAGGAGGCAGAGATTCTCCTTGCCGTCACGGACAGCGATGAAACCAACCTCGGGGCGTGCCTGGTGGCAGACCTGATTTCTCCGTCCACCAAGAAGCTCGCCCGCATCCGTCATGCCGACTATGATGAATATCATGAGATCTTCCGTGAGAACGCGCCCCATATCGACACCATCATCAACCCGGACATCGAAGTTGTAAAGACCATTCACCGGCTGATGAACGTGCCCGGCGCAGTGGAGGTGGGGGAGTTTGCCGATGGCCGCCTGGTCTTTGTGGGGATCTATTTGGACGGTTCGGCCCGGCTGTCCGGCGTTCGTCTTTCGGACATTTATTCGCAAACCGGGAAAAAAAGCCCGCTGATCGCCGCCGTGGTTCGGGAAGAAGAACTGATTATCCCCAGGGGGAAACACCGGCTCAAGGCCGGTGACCTGATCTATTTTATCAGTGAAAAAGACAGCCTTATGGAATCGCTGTCGATTTTTGACAAGCAGGCGGAGCCGCTGAATCGGGTGATGATTGTGGGCGGGGGGAGCATCGGGTTCCGGCTGGCCAGTCTGCTCGAGGGGGATGGCGTTCATACCAAAATCATCGAAAAGGACCCGGATCGTTGCAGCATCCTTGCCGAGAATCTGAACAAGGCCGTGGTGCTTCATGGCGACGGTTCCGATCAAGAGCTGCTCAGAGAAGAGAATGTCCAGGATATGGATGTTGTGGTGACCCTCACCGACGATGAGGAGACCAATATCCTGACCTCCCTTCTGACCAAGCGGATGGGTGCGCCCAAGACCATAACCAAGATCAGCAAGTTCAGCTACCTTCCCCTGATGTCGATGATCGGCTTAGAGCAGGTGGTGAGTCCGAGACTCTCTGCCATCAACACCATTTTGCAGCACATCCGGACGGGCAAGGTGCTTGCGGCCAAATCCATCAAAGGCGAGCAGGCCGAAGTGATGGAAGCCGTGGCCCTGGAAACATCAGGCATCGTGGGCAAACCCCTAAAGGAGATCGCCATTCCTAAAGGCGCCCTGGTCACCGGCATTTTGCGTGAGGACAGGATCATTATTCCCACGGGCGAGAGCGTCATTGCGCCCAATGACCGGATCATCATCTTCGCCAAAAAGCAAGCCATCCCCCAGGTGGAAAAAATCCTTGCCGTAAAACTGGAGTATTTTTAAATGCGCTGGTCTTTTATCCTGAACATCATCGGGATGTTGATCTTGTTTTTGGGGATGTGCATGATATTTCCAATTTTTTTCGGCCTTTACTACGCGGATCAGAGCGTCATCCCCTTGGCCCAGTCCATGGGAATCACCCTGGCGTCGGGAGTATCGCTCATGGTTGTCTTCCGGCGGGAAAAGGTGGAGCATATCAGCCACCGTGAAGGGATGGCCATCGTGGCCGTCGGATGGACGGCCATCGGGTTTTTCGGCGCATTCCCGTTTTACCTGGGATCTGAATTCAGCACCTTCGTGGATGCGTTTTTTGAATCTGTTTCCGGGTTTACCACCACCGGGTCGTCGATTTTAACGAACATAGAGGCGGTGTCCAAAGGCCTTCTTTTCTGGCGCAGCTTTATCCAGTGGCTGGGGGGAATGGGGATCATCGTCCTGTCGGTGGCCATCCTTCCTTTTTTGGGCGTGGGCGGGATGCAGCTGTACAAGGCCGAAGTTCCGAGTCCGGTTCCGGACAAGCTCAAGCCCCGGATCAGAGACACCGCCAAGACCCTGTGGAAAGTCTATGCGCTCATCTCTCTGGCCCAGGTCTTTTTTCTGTTGCTGGGGGGCATGGATCTTTACGATGCCTTGTGCCACGCCTTCACCACTATGCCCACCGGCGGATTTTCAACCAAAAATGCGTCCATCGGCCATTTTGACAGTGTCTATTTCGATACGGTGGTGATTGTCTTCATGCTTTTGGCCGGGATCAATTTTTCTCTTCATTACCAGTTTCTCAGGGGAAAGCCGCTGGCCTTCTGGCGGGATTCGGAATGCCGTTTTTTCCTGGGCACGGTTCTGTTGCTGATTGTCGTCGTGACGTTCAATGTATATGGGACGGTGTACGAGACTGTGGGGCGGGCCTTCCGGTACGGCGCATTCCAGGTGGTGTCCATTGTGACCACCACCGGTTATGCCACGGCCGACTATGAACGATGGCCGGCCATGTCCCAGTTTATCCTGCTGCTGTGCATGTTTTTGGGGGCGTCGGCAGGTTCCACCGGCGGGGGCATGAAATGCCTGCGGGTCATGCTGTATCTCAAATACTGCTACAAAGAACTCTTTTCCCTGGTTCATCCCCGTGCGGTAAAGCGGATAAAAATCGGGGGTAGAGCGGTTCCCGAAGATGTCGTCCGGAGCGTTCTGGGGTTTATGGGACTTTACGTGGGCCTGTTCGTCTTTTCCACGGTGCTCATCGCCGGCATGGGGGTGGATCTTGTGACGTCCATCGCTTCGGTTGCGGCTACCATCGGGAATATCGGCCCCGGCCTGGGGATGGTGGGCCCCACGGACAATTTTGCCCAGATGCCCTACCTGGGCAAATGGGTGCTCATCTGGTGCATGCTTCTGGGACGCCTTGAGATCTATACGGTGATCATCCTCCTCGTACCCGAATTCTGGCGAAAATAACGTCATTTCTCAAAGTCATTAACACCGGCTAAGCCGGTGGCAATGACTTTCTTACAAAGCCAAAAGGTCGAATTGCCCTTGATCGCTGATCGACAGAATTGTAGCGTCTTTGTGTGGCGTATTGCCCAAGCTTAGATTTATACACCTTGCGATAAAACTCAATATATTCCTCAAGGCCCGTCTTCTGAGATGAGTTAGCGATAACAACAATTTTGATACCATCTTGAATTGAAATACACCCTATTGTTTTGTCTGATATTTTTTATTTGTCACATTCTTCGGTTTATCTGAGTCACCCTCAAAAAATTTCCATCCGCCACCGAGGGCCTTGTAGAGGCGCACCA
>DATKWE010000062.1:0-10819 GCA_035529735.1 Desulfobacterales bacterium
AGGGTGTCTTGTTTATGACTTGCTCTCCTTGGAGGTTTTTTTCTTTTCCTGCAAACTGCGCCATCGTTCCAACAACCCTTTTATACGCTTTTCATGCCCCCTTTCTGTGGGGAGATAAAAACGCTGCCCCTCGAGTCTTTCCGGCAAATAGTTTTGAGGGACATATGCATCTTCATAATCGTGGGCATATTTGTAATCTTTCCCGTAACCAAGCTCGCTCATGAGCGCAGTCGGTGCATTCCGAATATGAAGCGGAACCGGCAGAGAACCATGTCGGTCGATGACCGCTTTGACTTTTCCGTGAGCGACATATATGCTGTTGCTCTTCGGCGCCGAAGCAAGGTAGATGGCAGCCTGGGAAAGTGCCAGTTCACCTTCCGGATGGCCGAGAAATCTGAACGCCTCCATGGCGTTCAATGCGATTCCCAGTGCATTCGGATCTGCATTTCCGATGTCTTCAGATGCAAATCGGACCATTCTTCGGGCGATATAAAAAGGGTCTTCGCCGGCCGACAACATTCGGACTAGCCAATAGACGGCAGCATCAGGATCATTTCCCCTTAAGCTCTTGTGAAAAGCGGATATCAGATTATAGTGCGCTTCGCCGGACTTGTCATACAAAAGGGCCTTTCGCTCCATGGCACTTTCTATGTTTTGAAGGGTTATGGTTGAAGACTTTCCGTCTGACGAATCGTTACCACTCGATGCGATGAGCAATGCCGTTGTTTCGAGACCGTTAAGTGCAGTCCGGGCATCACCGTCCGATATGCGCACGAGATGAGCAAGGGCATCTTTATCGATAGCCAGATTCAGTTGCCCAAGGCCCCTTTGTTTGTCTTTGAGAGCGTTTTCTATGATACCGGCAATGTCGCCGGGTGAAAGCGGATTTAGGGTGATTAAACGGCATCTGGACATCAAGGGTGGAATCACTTCGAACGAAGGGTTTTCGGTGGTGGCACCGATCAGGGTGATCAGGCCGCTTTCCACATGGTGAAGAAATGCATCTTGCTGGGCCTTGTTGAATCGGTGAATCTCATCCACAAACAGAATGGTTTTTTTTCGAAAAAGCGATTGCTGGTCTTTCGCATCTTTAATAACCGACCTAATCTCCTTAACGCCTGAAAGAACAGCGGAAAAATGGGCAAAATGACGGCGTGTTTGGCGGGCGAAAACTCTGGCAAGGGTCGTTTTTCCACATCCCGGCGGCCCCCATAAGATCATGGAAAAAATCCGGTCTTGTTCAATGGCATTCCGGATCAATGTTCCCTCTCCCACAGCATGGGTTTGCCCGATAAACTCATTCAGATTTATAGGGCGCATTCTGTCAGCAAGAGGCCTTGATGCATCGGCATTCTTTTGGGAACTGTATTCAAAAAGATCCATAATTCATCTTTTTTACCGGCAGCCCTTCCCCTCGGGCACTCGTTGGGGAATATTTATTCCATCCCGAATCATTTTTGGGTCTTGCCGGTCCGCTTGCGGAAGATTATCCGTATCGGTGTTTTGTCGAGTCCTGCCTTATCCCTGATCTGATTCATAAGGTAACGTCGGTAAGAAAAATGGACTGCATCGGGATAGTTTACAAAGCAGACAAAACTCGGCGGTCCGGTGGACACCTGAGTAACATAATAAAATTTAAGACGCCTTCCCCTGAAAAGTGACGGTTCGTTTTTCTGGATGGCCTGTTCAAATATTTTGTTGAGCGGTCCCGTTCCGATACGGTATGCGTACTGCCGGTAAACCTCTTCCACAATGCTGAATGTTTTCAAAACCCTGAGACCGGTTAACGCTGAAATGGTCAAGATCGGGGCAAAGCTTAAAAATTTTGCTTCCATTCTTAACCGGTCCTGGAATATTTTCACCGTTTTGGTGTCTTTTTCAACAAGATCCCATTTATTCAACAGGAAAATACATCCGCATTTGCGCTCAAAAGCATAGCCTGCGATATTAACATCCTGTTCTGTGACGCCCTGGTTCGCATCAATGACGATGAGCGCCACGTTACACCGGTCAAGGCTCCTTAATGCTTTAATAATTGAAAATTTTTCAAGCTTTTTTGAAACCCGTGCCTTTCGCCGTATACCTGCAGTATCAATAAGAAGGTACGATTTCCCGTTAACATCGCAAACAGAGTCGATGGAATCACGTGTTGTCCCCGGCGTATCACTGACCAGCAGACGGTTTTCCCCGAGGATCCGGTTGATCAACGATGATTTCCCAACATTGGGTTTCCCGACCACTGCCAGCCTGATGAGATCATCGGGTTCTTCGGAAAATGTTTTTGGCAGACTATCCGTCAAATCATCCAAGAAATCCGATATGCCGTAACGGTGTTCGGCGGAAATGGGATATAATTTCTCTATGCCGAGGCTGTAAAAATCGTAAAGCTTGACCTCGTGTTCAGCACCGTCAATTTTATTGACCGCATAAAAGACCGGTTTTTTTTGGGTGCGAAGAATCTGGACAACATCTTCGTCAAACGGAGAAATTCCACTCTTTCCATCCAGCATAAGCATAATAACATCGGCATCGTCTATGGCTTGAAGGATCTGGAAACGGATTTTGTGGGCAAAGTCATCCGCATCATCCCCCGGAAATCCGCCGGTATCGACCAGCGTAAAATCGACGTCTCCCCAACGGGCATCACCGTAATGACGATCTCTGGTAACACCGGGGACGTCGTCAACCAGGGCGTTTCTTGTTCTGGTTACACGATTAAAAAAGGTCGATTTACCCACATTGGGTCGACCCACTATGGCAACAATCGGTTTCATGGCAAATTTATAGCAACGAATGAATTACCCCGTATTAGCGCTGCAAGCAGCGGGGAATTAAACCCTAAAAGAGATTAAACGTCTCGAAGCAGATATACATTAATCATCAACACCTTGTCAAACCACGAAACCCGGTCGTCACCGATCTCACCCAGCATTTTTGGCTTCAGCCCCTTGACATCCAATGGCATTCACACCATAAAATGATCATCCGGATGCAACAATTTTTCTCAAAAGATTATTTTGATGCGCCCAATTTCGATTCCATGTTTTGTTTGACATATAAGTTTTGTTTCTCTATGTTCACGGGTTCAAAAATAGAACCCATATCCATTTAAATATTATGAGATTTACAATTTTCAAACGGCTGACTTTCGGATATCTTGCGATCATGATGCTCGTGCTGTTTCTGGTCGTCTTTGTCACCTTTAAGCTGAACCAGTTAACCCGCCTGACGCGTGCTGCTTCATCGGTCGATGGTCAGACTGCCCGCCTGTCTGAACGCCTTTCAAACAATATGTTTTCAATGGTCAGCTTTGAAAAAAAATACCTTATCTCCAAAGACAATGACTTTTACGAACATTTTCTAGAAATTAGAGAGTACTTCAATAAAGACATGCAACAACTGGGTCTGGTGGTGGCCGATCTTGAAAAAAATAAAAAATATTCCAAAACCCGACAGCTGTGCAATGATTACTTTTCCATCTTCATCCGGGAAATTGAAAACATTAAAAAAGGCCAAAAATATCCTTATAAGGAATATCAGATTCAAAAAGAAAACATTGTTGAAGAAATCAATAATAATTTTAAGGATATTATGTGGTCGGCAAGATCCGATAGGGATGAAAAGATAAAAATTTCCAGCCAGATCAGTTCCAATGTTTTAAAAATCACATCCATTGCAGCGGGACTTTCCATTTTCTTCGGAATTTTAATTTCATTCTTCAACACCCGGAGTATCAACCGCTCCATCATGCTGTTACAAGAAAAAACAAAGGATATTGCAAAAGGTAGATTCGAAAAGATTTCCAGAATCGATTCGCCGCCTGAAATTAAGGATTTGGCAAATGATTTCAATATTATGTGTGACAGGCTGAAAGAGCTTGATGAACTAAAAGAAGATTTTATCAGCCATGTATCCCATGAACTTCGCACGCCCCTAACAGCCATAAGGGAAGCTTCAGGATTACTGATCGAGGGAGCCTTTGCCGACAACCTTGAAAGTCGAGAGGAACTGTTAACCATTGTCAAGGATGAATGCGAACGATTGATTGTATCGGTCAATAGGATCCTGGACCTTTCCCGCATGGAAGCTAAAATGATGGAGTACCATTTCAGGCGAACCAATCTGATCCATGTCTTGCGCAAGTGCATTCTGAAACTGGCCCCCATCGCTCTGCGAAAAAATATTGCACTAGAATTAACCCCGCCGCCAAACCTTCCGGATATTTGGTTGGATGCTGAAAGGATCGGCCAACTGCTTGAAAATTTAGTTGGAAATGCCTTAAAATATACGGATGAAGGGGGATCAGTTTCTGTGGATGTGTCATTGAAAGATCAAGACAGCAGGGCGATCACGGTAGCGGTTTCAGATACTGGTTGTGGAATTTACAAAAACGATCTCGAAAAGATTTTCACCAAATTCAAACGGATAGAGAGCGGGAAAGAAATAGCCAGAGGTACCGGGCTGGGCCTTTCCATCGCGAAACATATCATTACGGCTCACGGAGGAAAGATATGGGCAGAAAGCACTCCCGGCAAAGGAAGCACTTTTTTCTTTACTTTGCCTGCTGGCTAAGTTTTTCGCTTGCCAGCGCCGGATGCGCCCCTTTTCATAAACCTTACGGAGGGGAACAGCTTCCGTTACAAAAACCCAGTGAAGAGAAACAGCTTCTATTGCGGGCAAAATCATCTTTTGCCCGTGGCGATTTTTTGACGGCCATAAAAGAAAACCAAGAAATATTAAACCGTTTTCCAGAAAAATATGGAGATCATGCCCTGTATGCCATGGGTCTGATATATGCCTATCCGGAATATCCGGATGCGAAGAATGAAACATCCATGACTTTTTTTAAAAAATTAATCAGAGAATATCCTGAATCTGTTTTCAAAAACCAAGCAAAGATCTGGATATCCATTTTGAACCAAGCCGCAGAAAATGAAAAAGAGATGGATAAAAAAAGGAAACAGATCGATTGGCTGGAAAATGCACTCAAAGCCGAAAAGAAACAGATAAAAAATTTACAAAATCAGATAAAAAGTCTAAAAGAAATTGACTTGGGTATTGAAGAAAAGAAAAGGGAGGCCCTTCCCGAAATTGGAAAGTAAAATTATGAGCGCCCCTAAAGGAAAAATACTGGTGGTCGATGATGACCGGAACATTCTTCACGTGATTAATTTGCGGCTCGTGTCCGGCGGATATCATGTCACCATGACCACCGGACCGGAAGAGGCCTTGAAACTGGCTGAAAATGAACCGTTTGATTTGGCCCTGATCGATCTGAAACTTAACGGTCAAGACGGTATCCAGTTGATGGAAAATATTTACCAGATCAACCCCAATATTCCTGTAATTATTCTAACTGCTTATGGAACCATCAAAAGCGCTGTCAATGCCATGAAGAAAGGTGCCTACGGCTACTTAACCAAACCGTTTGACGGACATGAACTGCTGATTCAAATAAACAACTGTCTGGAAAAAAGCAGGCTTTCAACAGAAGTCAAACGGCTCCGAAACCTGGTCAAAGAAATGTACGGGTTCGATAATATCATCGGCAAAAGCGAAAAGATGAAAAAAGTTTTCGAACAGGTCTCCCTGGCAGCCACAACCGATTCCAATGTATATATTGAGGGAAAAAGCGGCACCGGTAAGGAATTAATCGCAAAGACCCTGCATGTTGCAAGCGATAGAAAGGATCGTCCGTTCGTTGGCTTAAACTGTGCAGCTATACCGGAAAATCTTATGGAAAGTGAACTTTTCGGGTATGAAAAGGGTGCGTTTACCGGAGCGGACGCGAGTAAAAAAGGGCTTTTTTCCGAAGCCGGTTTTGGTACACTCTTTCTGGATGAAATATCCGAAATGCCTTTGTCCATGCAGGTCAAGATGTTAAGGGTTCTGGAGGAAAAGGAGTTTTATCCGGTGGGTGGAAGACAAACCGTAACATTGGACGCAAGAATTATTGCAGCATCCAATAAAAATCTTGAGCAAGAAATTGAAAACGGCAACTTTCGAGAGGATCTTTTTTACCGCATTCATGTCATCCCTATTAAATTGCCTCGGCTCAATGAAAGAAAAGAAGATATTCCGGCGCTGTCCAGACATTTTTTACAAAAATATTCCAAAGAAATGGGAAAAGAGGTCGAAGCGTTTTCAACAGCTGCCATGCAGAAACTGATCGCTTACCCCTGGCCGGGAAATATCAGGGAGCTTGAAAATACGATTGAGTGCGCCGTGGCCATGACGAAACGTAACATCATCACGGATGATCTGATCCTTCAAACCCAGCATGTCAATCCTGAAGGTTTAAAACCACTCAAGGATGCCAAGGAAAATTTTGAAAAAAATTACCTCATTAAGCTTTTTGAACTGACCCGGGGCAATGTCAGCCAGGCAGCCAAACTGGCCGGAAAATATCGTGCGGATGTTTATGAGCTGATGAAAAAATATAATCTTAAACTCACCGATTTTAGGAACAAATAGCATAGCCTCCCGGATTTTTTACCATATAGGGTCCCGAATCATCGGGATCAACCCGTCCTCGGAGACGCGTATTATACCTCAGGGACCGCCTCGGTTAAATCCCTGTGCTGCGCCAACGGGAGAGTATCTGGCGGACTGTTTTCGGTTCAAAGAAACCGGGGAAAAATTCCGCCGTCGTTTAATAAATGGTTCTTGTTGGTTGACGGCAGGTTATCTTTTGACGATTTCATAGTTTGAAATTGTAATCCATCGCTTCCCCTCGCGCTCGCCCACAGTTCCCTTTACCTGAACTTTCATGCCCACATGACTGACCAATTCTTTGCCTTCTTGGGTGTCGGCAATGCTGAAAATCCGCCCCCCTCTGTCGACGATCTGATGGGTATTATTGATCGTCCCGGTAATCATAATTTCCTGATCCTTATCTGCGGCTTTCTTTTCGGCAGATGGTGCAGAACCCGACATCATGGCAACCATAAACAGCGCACATACGACCCGCCCCATTGTTCTTTTCATGACATCCTCTTTTTCCCGACAATACCGGGCGTGTTTAAAATAACATCATCACGCAAAATAAAATTGTACGATTCTACTGGGTTCACTGAAAATATACTGCATTTCATTTGTGCCGCCATGATGAATCCGTCTGTTCGTATGCATCTGCAATTGATATGCCGAATTGGAAAATAAAGATAACATGTTGGTTTTTATATTAATTCAATCTATTTGTTTAAAAACAAGCAGCGCTTATGAAGGAATTTTCATACGGCAGGCAAAAGAGGTTTGACGGAAATAAAGCGTCAAGCGCGTGTAAATAAATGATTATCGTCTGAAGGAAATTTCATACAGTCGTTCCGGCTTGAATCGGAGACTCAAAAAGGTTGATGGGCTGTTTTTTACCAAGCCATATATTTTTACCGCCATTCAACCGCCCATGAATCTTGCCGTTTCCCGTCATAGGACCTGTCGGTCTGTTGAAGCTCATAGGTTATAGACATATCCATTTCCTGTGCCCCCTCCATCAGCAACCTTGGGCAAATCTGGAATTCTGTTCGGCGAACCGCCCAACCCTGTTTTAAAATCATACACTACCACAAAGTGGTTGCTACTAAGCCGGATTCAGCCAATCGATTTTTGTGCAAGCATACCGACACGTTGGCAAAAACCTCCCCTACAATTCCGGCGCGTCTCATATACAGACCCAAAAGACGGCCATTTTGTGAGTATTCGTTCTATTTCATTGATATCATGTGCATTTTAGACACTTTGCTTGAGTCCATGAAGATTATTTCTAACTGGCACACAACTTGCTCATTGATGCGCCTGTTATGGGGAATCTTTCTCGATCGTAACCCGCTGAAAAACCATCAGCTTAAAATTTAAGATTTCTGGAGATAATTCTTAAGGAGGCAAGGACCTTTCAGAGATAATGAGAAATATGAATAAACGTACATTTATCCTTTTAATTTTTTCGATATTCTTCTGTTTCGTATCGCCAGTCTATGCAGTGGATGTCACGATAGCGTGGAGTCCAAACACCGAATCCGATGTTGAAGGTTATAAACTCTACTATAAAACGGGGCTTAACGGCCCGCCATACAATGGCGTCGGAGCAACGGAAGGCGACGCTCCGATTATTATTTGGACGGATGAACTCTACAATCCAGAACAACCCGAGTTTACAATCCACGGCTTGAATGAAAATGAAACATACCATTTTGTCCTGACTGCATATGACATTGATGGGTATGAAAGTGCCTATTCGGATGAGGTGTCTTTCAACTCTGGAGATGATGCCACCTATGATGGGGGAGGTGCAACCTATGACGGGGGTAACGCCACGAACGACGGGGGTGGTGGCGGCGGCTGCTTTATCGCAACTGCGGCATACGGCTCGTTGATGGCACCGCACGTTAAGATATTGTGCGAATTCCGCGACCGCTTCCTGGTTACCAACAGGCTTGGAAAACGCTTTGTGGATTTCTATTACAAATACTCGCCGCCGGCAGCAAATTTCATCGCTGAGCATGTTAACTTGAAGGCCATGGTTCGCGTGAGTTTGGTGCCTGTTGTGGGGATAAGCTGGATCGCTCTGAAGCTGGGCCCGGGTCCCACATTGTTACTAATGCTCCTTTTCGGTATCGGTTTGATCAATCTTGCAAGGTGGCGCGTACAAGGCGCTTCAAAATAATACATATTTTTAACGGACAACGTCTGAAACGAAAGGTGCTCGTAGCCAATGGTAGAAATATTGAAGAAAATATTCGAATCAAACTCTGAGAATTCGACGATCGTATTAAACGATAAATGTTCAGACTGCAGGCGCGAGGTAGTCATTGAAATAACCCCCACATCCGGAGGGTTTGGCTTACAAGGTGGCGCTTTATTTAAAAATACCTTTGGCAGTTATTCTGCCAAGTGTCCGGATTGTTATAAAGTTACCCCCCGGGACAGTCGACTATAAGCCATTTCAAAACCTTCCGGTGAGTGACTTTTGAGTCTTTTCATCCCAAATTACCCGAAAGCGTCGTCGAATCGGTGGCAATGTTTCTAAAAGACGCCCGGTGTTCAAATACATCGGCATCAACAAAAACTTGCTGATTTTTAAAATTCAAGCTCTCTGCAGACCCGCAAGGCGGGATTTCCGCTGCGCTCCAACAAACTGCAGGGACGGCGCTCACTGTTGCAGTTCAGACTTTGGTGGTTCTCCTTTCTCGTTCCAGCCGCGTGCCCTGTAATAATCGTTCATCAGCTGTTTCATCTGATCTTCGGTGATAATTTTCTGGGTTTCAGGTAACGGCTCACGGAAAAAACGCCTGGGGATACCATCCTCTTCAGGAGTAAGGCCTTCCCTTAAATTAAACCGTCGGGTATTATCGACAATCGATGCGGCAATGGATCGCATTTCTCCGATATCAAGTTCCATACCTGTTGTCGCTTTGATGATGGTTGACAGCTTATCCCACGGGTAGAGATCCCGATAGAACCGGCACAAAATAAATGTATCAAAAATGGTCAGGCGATCCTCCCACTCCGTGAATATCTCTGCCTTTCCGTCGATCCGCTCCGGATCGACAATCCCGCTGAGTTCAGCTTTATAGAAGGTGGCACGAAGGTGGCAGGCGCCCCGGGCGGACGATCCGTAAGCCAGACCCATTCCTTTCAAAACCCGCGGGTCATAACCGGCCGGCTCCAAACCTTTAACATGTATGGCCTGATCCTCCATTTGCCATTCTCTGGCTGTGAACTTAATGCCGCGGGCCAATGTGTCGCCAATCCCGCGACGATGGGCAATATCTTCCAAAAGCTGCGCAATCGAATCGACCTGGCCGTAGTCAATCTGATAATCGATTTTTCCTTGTCGGGAGGCCTCGATGGTCAGAGCGGCAAGGTTGCCGCCACTGATGGTATCCATGCCAAGACGATCGCAGATATCGTTTAAGTATGCGATTTCCTCGATGCTGTCGATTTCACAGAGGCCGCCAAAGGCATAGATCGTTTCATACTCCGGTCCCTCTATTTTAAGTCCTTGGTGTCTCCCTTCCTTTATGGTGGATAGCCTGCCGCATGCCATAAAACACTTCAAACAGGCATGGGGTTTTACCTCGCAGCGCTCGTGAAGCGCTCCGGCATTTATTTTTTCAAAATGTTCATATTTCCCCTTTGTCCAGTAACGGGTGGGAAATCCGCCGGCGTTGTTCATAATATCCACCAGCATCGGCGTGCCCATGCTTTTATACGCCTTTACGCCCGCGTCTTCTTTAGCGCCTTGAGCCAGGGATTTCGCAAAATCTTTCAACAGGTCGACGTCGGCAAACGCCTTTTTCCGGTTTCCCCAAAAGGCAATGGCCTTGATGTTTTTTGAGCCGGCCACTGCACCGGTTCCGGTCCGGCCGGCACTGCGCCAGTAATCGTTCTCCAAGACCGCAAAGCTGACCTTATTTTCACCGGCCGGTCCGATGCAGACCACACCGCACTTTTTCGTTTCGGGGCGATTTTGCTTGACCCATTCTTTAACACTGTCTTCTGTTTTAAACGTATCCCGACCCCAAAGATCTTCTGCAGAGTGAAAATGAACCGCCTCTTCACAGATTTCGAGCCAAACCGGTCTCTCGGCAGCACCGCTTATGACCATGGCATCGAATCCCGTAGCGCTCATATGTTCGGCCACCGTACCGCCTGAATAAGATTCCGAGAAATAACCGGTCTGGGGGGATTTGGTATAAACGCCATGACGACATGAGCCCCATACCGGACTTCCCGTAACCGGTCCTGAAGCGAAAATCAGGAGGTTCTCAGGACTCAGCGGATCGACCCCTGGCGGGTTATGGTCGAGCAAAAGACGCGT
>DATKWE010000063.1:0-14315 GCA_035529735.1 Desulfobacterales bacterium
AAATATCTCCAGGGATATCTATCGCCGATTCTCTGGGACGGATCCGAGTTTTACAGATATAGAGACACCGGCGTATGGAAAACAACACATACCGACCTGATCGGGAAAGTAGCCGAACGGGCGCTGGATAAATATGCCACCAACAGCCTTATCGAGGCAACCATAAGATTGATGGGCAAGCGCATCATGATCGATCCGGAGCGGTTCAGGCATAATGCGGAATTCTTGAATTTAAAAAACGGCATGTTGGAAATTGCTACCGGTAAGCTTAAACCTCATAAATCGGAATATCAAAGCCGCATCCAGCTGCCGGTGGAATATGACGAAGACGCGGAATGCCCCCGGTGGTATAAATTTTTAAACGAAGTGTTTTCTGATGATATCACAAAAGCCGCGGCCCTCCAGGCATATTACGGATATTGTCTTCTTCCGGACTGCAGATTTCAAAGGTGCCTGTTCATGATCGGATCCGGGGCCAACGGAAAATCCGTGGCCGCGGACATCCTGATCAATATCCTGGGAGAAGTCAACGTCTGTTCATTGCCGCTGCAGCTGATGGGGCAGCGCTTCTTGATCGGGCAACTGAAAGACAAATTGGTTAATGTTGCAACTGAAATAGCCACCAATCAACCCATAGATACCGCAAACTTCAAAGATGCAGTGGCCGGCGGTCTGCTTATGGCCGATCAAAAACATGGCCAGCCCTTTGCATTTTATCCAATCGCAAAGCACATTTTTAATATGAACGAAGTTCCGAAGATCACCGATAAAAGCCATGGGTTTCAGCGGCGCCCGATCGTTTTGACATTTAATCAGCGTTTTGAGCCGCCCAAAAATGATCCGATGCTTTTGGAGAAATTAAAAGGGGAAATGAACGGTATTTTCATGTGGATGCTGGAAGGGTTGCAAGTGGTATTGGAAACCGGATATCTGCATGTTCCTGAATCGGTAGAAGAGGACACCAGGGCATTTATTCAGAGTACCAACCCGATCCTTCAGTTCATCGAGGAATGCTGCGTCCTGGGCCTGGAATACAAAGCCAATCCGCCCGATGCGTTTGCGGAATATAAAAAGTGGTGCACGGATGGCGGCAACCGCCCGCTGGCCCGGAACCGGTTTTATTCACAGATTATGATTCATTGCCCGAGTGTTGTAAAACGCCTCGACGGACCGACTAGAAAGCGCATGTTCGTCGGAATAGGACTAAAAGACTCATGGTCGTGATTTTAAAATGGTCCAGGAGCATAAGCTCCTGGTACCTTTACGATGGAGACCCGGAGGGGATCAATATATTTTTTTTTGTTTTTTTCCCGCCCCTCCTTTCTCCCCCTTTTCAAAATTTATCGTTCAAAATATGTCTCACTGATACAGATATGTATTAAAAAGAGCACTTTTTGATACATATGAGCAACAAAAGAGCAGTTTTTTAAGTAAAAGTGCTCAGAGGATTTACAATAAAAACAATGGGTTTCCGCTGAATGAGCATCAAGAGCACTTTTTTCTAATTTATTTTACCGTAAAAAAAAAAGAAAAGATAATAGAATGTGAAAAGTAAAGTTCGAAAAAACTGCTCTTTCTGCTCTTTTTACTCTGAAGCCGCGCCAGGCGCGGAATTAAGGTGAGCACTTTCATAAAAAAAACTGCTCATAAACTGCTCTTTTGGCCAAAAAACTGCTCTTTTATGTGAATAATACCGAATTATAGCGGGGAAAAGACGGATCGACGCGCCCGGCCGGCGGTTCTCGATTCGCATCGAAACCAAGATCCAAGTCAAAGTGAGCGGACAAATTTTTGAAAAGAAGGGGGAGGGGACGCGGATAGTTGACACGTTGATTATCGCGGTGTTCTTGGAATATCTCTCTAAAGCTTTGATTATCGCGGGTTCAGGGTAATCAGGGATTGACAAAAACCGGGTGAGCAAGGGTTAGAGTGAGATATGGCCGGTTACGGCGAAATATCGATTTTATCATCAGCGGCGTTTTTGGCGATTTATCCGGATCCGGATCTTGGAAATGCTTCGATGATTGCTTCGGATCGTGTGTCTCACGGAGTGGACACGTCCGATAAGGGAGTATATGTAAACTTTTTTGCCTATTTCCGGGGTTGAAGTATGGCGATTATCGGCAATTAGAGCGGATTAAAAAAGGTGTAAAAAATGTCTGATTCAAAAATACTTAATAACCGGGATGATATTTGCACATTTCTAAAGATCGGTAAAGCGATTTTTTATCAATTGGTGGCCCAGGGCCTTCCGGTCAAAAAGGTTGGCCGGGCCTGGTATGGCCATTCGGATGTTCTGGAAAAATGGTTCAAGGATTTTGTCGAACCGCCGGGATCCGGATCATCCGGTTCGACCGGTCAGCAACCGGAAATGTCAGATTAACGAAACCCCCATGGGTCCCATTGGGACTCCCAATATATTGTAACTGACAGACGGATAGTTTTTTTGCTATTTCAGAATTTTAATTTCAAAATTTTTTATAAAATTTTTTTTCAAAAAATCCATTAAAAAATACCTTGTCAAGGATTTTTTTTGTCCGTTTATGAACCGTTACTGTCTTTTTAAAGTTCCTTTGTGTCCATTTGTGTCCGCTTAAAAATCCCCTCCAAAATGCCGTGATATATTTTTATCTGAATAAAAGGATTTATACATGGCATCCCCGAATAAAATCGAACAGTACAACCTTCAAATCCTATGTTTGGAATTAAAAAGCCAGGGATACAATCAAGACGATATCGCCCAAAAACTCTCTGCTGAACTTCAGGGGAGCCGCGAGATTGATGACAGTATCAGCCAATCTGCAGTGCAGCGGTTTTTAAAAAAGATCAAGGATCAGAGAAGCGAGGAAGCCGGCGAGATCGTGAGGGGTTATACACAAGCCGCTGTTCCCAGAGATTTGGAACTCATAGAAGAGGTTCAAAACTTTCTTTTAAGTATCAAGCGCAACGAAGAGACGGATCCTGAAACCGGAGAAGTCAAAGATCTTAAAATCAATATTAGAGATAGAATATACGCGGCGGTCAGTCTGGCCAGGGTAACATTCGATAAGTTGAAAAACCTAGGTGCGCTGGATCCCCCCGAAACAGGTGAAACTGGAGAAAATGGCCAGCCTAATACCGGATCACCCGCTGTACCGACCGGATCCAATGTACGATCAATTTCTGAGCGATTTGGAATCGGTGCCGGAAAACAAACAGCGTGAAATTCTACGCGAGGTTGTCAAAAATGATCTTTATTTTCTTGCAAAATACATTCTGGGGCATTGGTGGATCTGTTGGGAACCCCATAAAGCATTTTGCGAAGAAATCGAAAAAGACATCAATCTTACCCTTTATTTACTCCCGCGTGGCCACTGTAAAACACAGATTTATAATACCTCAGATACCATACGCCAATATCTTAAAACACCTTCCGAACCTATTGGTATATTTTGCGACCAGGCAAAAAAAGCCAAATGGAAACTTAGGCCCATACGGAATCAGTTCCAGAAAAACCAAACCCTTAAATGGCTGTTCCCGGAACTTTTCTTTCAAAATCCCAAACGTGAATCCGACAAATGGACCGATGAAGAGCTTATTCTTAAAGTCCATGACGGTGGACAGGAACCTTCCATCGGTGCTTATGGAATGGATAATATGCCAACCGGTCTTCATTTCCCAAGAATCAAGGGTGACGACCTGGTTACTCCGGAAACGGTTACAACTGCGGACCAGATCAACAAAACACGGCATAATTACGGAACCATCCGATCATCAATTCTTTATCCGAACGGAAATATTCAAATATGCGGCACGATATATGACGACGGTGATCTTCATAGGGAAATGGAAGAGTCCGGAGAATACCAGGTCTATAAACGTCCGGCGGAATGGTTGGAAGATATTGACCGCGGCGTCAAACAGCGGCGGACATTGTGGCCGGTTCAATTCGGCCCTGCTGCCCTGGATAAAATCAAACGGGATCCGACCGTCGGGCTTTATATCTATTCCTGTCAATATCTTCTCGATCCGGTACCGGAAGATGAAAACGCCTTTTTTCAACTCAAATGGTTTGGCCGTTATACCAAACTCCCCCGGCGGCTTAATATGTTCGCTGCTGCGGATCTTGCCATATCTGAAAAGAAAACTGCTGCCGAGACTGCTATTGTCGTCGGCGGTGTAAATACTTATTTCGATCTTTTTATTATCGATATCATCCACGGGCATTGGGATGCTTTGGCAATTATCGATGAGATGATTGAGGTTCAGCGGAAATATAAACCGGGCATATTTACAATTGAAGCTGAAAATATTCAACGAACGATCATGCCGTTTTTGAAGATCAAGATGCGAGAAACCGGATATTTTATCAATACGGATCCGCGGATGCCCAAGGGCGATAAAGTCGCAAAGGCCAGGCCGGCCCAGGGCCGGGCCAAAGAAGGCGCGGTTTTTTTGCCGAAAAAAGCACCGGATCAACCTGAATGGTTATCTCATGCAGAATTGCAGATCAGAAGATTTCCGAAAGGCAAGGATAAAGACATTATAGATTCGATCGCTCTTCTTTGTCATCAGCTGGCCGAACACTGGCGCCCGGCCACACCCGGAGAGATCGAAGAGCGGCAAAAAGATAAATATGTACCCTTAGACGCAACAGTGGGGATGTGAAAATGAAACTTATCGACATGAAGATCCCGAAAAAAACGAAAAAGCAGCTGAAGGATGAAATGTCTCCATCGATCAAAAGCGATGATCGGGAAGAATATCCCTGGGGACTGCGCCTTTCTTTTAATAAGAAAGAAATCGAGAAACTTCCGGCTCTGAAAACAGCGGTTGCCGGCGCAAAAATTAAAATCGCAGCTGTTGGTAAAATTATTGAGGTCCGGATAACCGATGCGGAAAAAGGCCGCGAACGGCACAATATTGAAATCCAGATCCAAAAGGTCGGATTTGAAGACCGGTCCAAAACCAAAGAGCAGATTTTTGAGGAGGCCATAAAATGACACCTGTTGTTCCAGTGGAGGCACTTCCGGCTGTATTGGCGCTCGATCCCATTGTGATCGCTTTCGTCAAAAACAACCTGGTAACCATCGGTTTATTTCTTGGATTTTTAAAAGGACTCGCAAAAATCACGCCGGGAACTACGGATGATAAGATTGCTACGCTTTTAACAAATCTTTTTAATTCGGTAAAACCCGGAAAAAATAACGGCGGCACAAATTCCAAACCAACAAAAGGAGAAATTATCCATGAAAAAACAGCTTAATTTTATTCTTATACTCTCACTGCTTTTTGCTATGGCGGCATGTACCAAGCAGCAGCTTGTTCTTCAGCCAGACCAGGAAAAAGACCGGGCTTATTATGAGGCTTTAAGCACTTTCAACCAGGCCGACAGGCAATTTACCCAAGCCCTGGTTAAATACAATACCTGGTGTGAAAAGCCTGAGTATACGGCGGCATGTACCAAGACTGATCCTTATTGGCATAAAGCCAATACAGTTCTTTCCACCTGGGAGGAGATTGTCGAATCAAGAAAGCAAGACACCACTGCCCAGGGCAACTACCGGGATGCGCTGAAAGCGTTGAAAAGTAAGGTCCTGATGGAATTGCCAAACTACCAATGGTGATGACGTTTAAATAACTTTTAAAATTGAAAGGTAAAAAACAATGACACCTTTAGAAGAAAAACTCGCAATGGTCGGCGTGGATCTCGTTTCAGATTATTTGATTGATCTTGCCTTCCGATATCAATCGAAAGGTATCGAAAGTATAACGCCTGATGAAATTTTGGCGGAGGCAGAAGAACTGAAGAAATTACGATCTTCGGAAATCCAAAAGGTCAAAGACCGGATTAAAGCTAATACCGATGTGGCAGAAAAAACGGAATAGCCCTGGTCAGGATCCTGTGAGGAAAAGCAAATGAAAAAAGCGGATAATTGTAAAAGTTGTGCGAATTGGAGTGAAACCGGCGAACGCATCGTTGACATCAAGGGGAACAAGATCCGTTTCCGGCCGTGCAGATCTCCCCAGGTGGACGGACTTCGCAAGAAAGAACAAACCGTTGATACACGGGTTATGGCCATGTCAAAGGCAATACATCCACTTTTAACACACGCTAAATTCAGCTGTAATTTACATACAAAGAAAAAATAGGGGGTAAAGCATCATGGCCGGTTCAGAGGTTACCCAGGATAGAGAGGAACGCGATGGTATTGTCGATATCACTTTGAATTGGACCGCCGACGATACTGACGGCAGCGTACCTGAGACAGTCATTGATTGGCCGATCGATGGCATTTTGTCTTACGTAACGACAAACCCAGGCGCAACGGCGCCTACGGATCTATATGATATCGTTCTTGAGGATAAGGACGGTGTTGATGTGATGGGCGGAGCGCTTGGCGATAGGGCAACGGCTGTAAGCGAAGTGGCCTATCCCAAGGAACCGACGCCGGCGGTAAATTTGAGCGGTGTGCCCGTATTGGGTCAATTGACATTCAAGCTAACAAACAATGCTGTTAATAGTGCCGTTGGTTCAGCCAGGTTAACCATTAAAAAGGCAGGGTAATTGTATGTTTGAATCTCTTGTTAGAATAGGCGATGAAAATCAGATCTTGAAGGATCTATCCCAAGAGCATCGAAAAATTATTCACGGCGCTTTTTACAGGGCTATTAGAGAAATAACCGGCAAAGAGCCGGACCAATTGGATATGGCCAAACACGCCGGCATAGAAAGCTTCGAACATATGAATTATGTGGAGTATGTTTATAAAAAGCAAGTGATTTTAAAGGTCTTCATGCCGACCTTCAAAAACGTCGATGGTAAAACAATATTGAATCAGCAAGTATTAGAGGTATGGAAAACAAATGCCAGACACCGGAGAAATTAAACTTGCAAAATACATCGTCGATGATCTGTTTAAATGGTTCAAGGATGAGCGCAACAGTCAATTAGAACCGGTTTGGCGTCGAAATTACGATGCGTTTCGGGGCAGATACGATTCGGCGGCATTGAGGAAATG
Source organism: Desulfobacterales bacterium (assembly GCA_035529735.1). Classification (GTDB taxonomy): domain Bacteria; phylum Desulfobacterota; class Desulfobacteria; order Desulfobacterales; family UBA11574; genus JAAXQD01. The sequence continues at coordinate 7,002 of DATKWE010000063.1, forward strand.
GAAAGCTACCGAAGGTCATGGGTGGAGAAGCCGGGTATTTGTTCGCTTGACCAAGCAAAAGGTCGTTACCGGATTTAACCAGGTCATGTCTATTATGCTCCAGGAGGGTAAGATACCCTGGGATATCCAGCCATCAACGATGCCGATGAATCAAGCCGGTGCTGTTTTAGATCCTGCTTTTGCAAAAGAGCGCTGCGACCGTATGCGCTTGCAGATAAAAAGCGATTTTGCCCATGCGAAAGCGGACCGCGTTTTTATGAGTTCCGGACTTGAAAAAGCGCTTTATGGTTTATCCTGGTTAAGGGGTCCGGTGTTACGACCGTTTAACGGCATGTCGGTTCAGTTTGGTGTTCCGGGTTTGAATCAACTCTATTATTCTCCCGAACTTTTGCAGCAGTTTGGGCGGCATACCATGACACCGAATAAAGTATATCGCCCGGTGGTCGAAAATCCCGGTGTGTGGAATGTATTCTGGGATCTTGAAAACCCGGATCACAACAAGGGCCATGGTATTGTCGTCAGGGATATGATGTCAAAGGGCCGTTTTTTAGCTCTTGCCGATGTAAACGGTTATGACAAAGCCGCCATTAATCAGATTGCCGCTGAATTCAGGTCTGAAGACGATGGGTCCGGTGAAGACGACGATTCTTTCGGTCCGGATCGTGAAAAATTTAATAAGCGAAAACGCATTATACCGGTTTTTACTTTTTATGGCCGGGTACCCAGAAAATATTTGATTGGATATGAAGGAAAGGCAAAGACGCAAATCCGCGGCTTATCTTCAAAAAGCGATCGTGAGGTAGAAATATTTTGTGTTGCAGCCAAGGCCAAAAACGCCCGGATCATACGAAAACCGGTAATCAATCCTTTTCCATACAGAAACCTATACCTTGCAAAATGGGAAGATTTGCCATTAGAAGCCGGCGGCGTCGGGATCCCGGAAAATATAGAAGACTCCCAGATGATCATCAACGGACTCACCCGCTCCATGCTCGATAATAAGGCGTTGTCATCCAATTTGCTCTTAGCCTGGAACCCCCGGCGATTTGCCCCAGGGCAGAACAAAACCCTGTATCCCGGCAAAACATTCGAAGTTGAAGAAGGTTCTGAAGATGTTCGCAAGGCTTTGGATTTCTTTTCGCCTCCGGACAATACCCGCGGAACCCCCGAAATGATCAATTTGTTCCGCGAATTAGCAGACCATGAGTCCGGCATATCGAGAAACATGGAAGGCCAGGTTGATTCCAAAGACCGCCGAACGGCCTATGAAATGTCAAAGCTTGCCGAGGGTGGGAATAAAATGATCGGCGGAACGATCCGTAATACCGACGAAGGACATACCGAACCGATGGTATTGGGACATTATCATTATCACATGATCACCAATCCGGATGAAGGAATGAAGGGCGATTTTTCTCCGGTGGCCACAGGCTACCAGACATTTTTGGACCGGTCAAAGAGATCACAGGATATTTTATCTTTGTTGCAGCTTTCATTGAGCACCCAATTTACGGCACAGTTTACCAAGGTCCTGCCGTTTTTAAGAGAGTTGGCCAAAACCAGGGATCTGGATCCGGACAGATTCTATCCGTCTGACAAAGAACTCAAAGAAGAGGCCGATGAAGTTGCAAAACTGCTACCGCAACCTTGGATGCAGGAACCTTCAGTGCCTATGCCTGGACAACAATAACTATGGGAAATGTAAAAACAGGACCGGCTGTTGATGAAGAAGAAGCCCACCAATTGGCGTCATTGATGCGGGATCCGGGCTGGCCGCGATTTAAAGAATACCTGACCCGGATCCAGTTGGCGGCATTTAATAAACATATGCGGCTGGGTCAGGGTGTTGAAACAAACGGATATTATAAAGGGGTTTGGAACCTGGCAAACGATTTAATCCATTTAGATGTAGAAATTGGAAAGCAAATATTTTCTGAAACCGACAAAGAACAAGGAGATCCCGGACTATGAACAAAAAACGATTTACAATTATTGGATTGGCAATATCGATATTGCTAATTGCTGCTTTGGCATTTGCCTTCAGCACCCGGCAAGAAAACGTGTGGACTGCACTTCAGTATTTTGAGCAGGGATTGAAGATTACCGGCGGTCCGTTTGAATGCACCGCGGATCAGATCAAACAGTCCTGGTTTAACCGGCGGTTTACCCTGGAAGAGTTTGAAAACAACCCGGTCACGGCGGGCATAGAAGGCGGTGCTGCGACCGGTGTAGCCGGTGATGAAAACGTCATGGCATTTGAGGATAATATTTTTGAGTATCACATCCTGGGCGCCGGCCAGACAAAGCTGGCACCGATCTTGGCCGCCGGTGGATTGGATATCGCTCTCGACCTGGGCGCGGATGAAGGACTTGAAATCAGCCAGGGGATAACGGCCCGGTCCCGGTCCGCGTTCGTGATCGGCACGGATGCATTTTATTTCAAGGCGACGTTTTACATTACCGATATTACCGGCACGGATGATTGTGCCGTGGGTTTCCGGACCGCCGAAGCGTATCAGGCCAATATCGACGATTACAACAACATGGCCGTTTTAAATGTGATCGCCGGTGCTATCACTATCGAAACCATCGATGACGATGCCGCGACGGTTCCGACCGACACCACCGATACTTGGGCGGATCTCGCAAGCCACACTTTGGCGGTTTATGTGGATGTCAACGGCGTGGTGACCTATACGATCGACGGCAGCGCACCGACAACCACGGCCGCGTTTACATGGGATGATGGTGATACGGTTGTGCCGTTTTTCTATTTTTTACATACCGGAGATTTTGCGGAAGCAACCTATCTTACGTCCTGGGAATGCGGTCTGCAGTAAATAATATATTTGGCCCTCGCTAAAACAGATTACCGGATACGGCCTGTTTGGGCGCTGGATTACCCAAGGAGAATCTTGAAACATGAAGATTAAAAACGAAGATTCCGCCGATAAAGGCGGAGGTTCAGAAGACGCCGGCGGCGCAGAAGAATTTACTCAAGAAGACGCTGAAGCGGCTTTTGCCGAAGGTCTTGGAGAGACGGCCCCTGAAACACCGGACGGGACTACCGATGCTGCGGCCCCTGAAGGTTCAGAGATTACCGACGATGCAAGCCAACCGGGTGCGGCAGGAACAGAAACACCCGGAGAGGAAACTAAGGACGGTGATGAATCCTCTAAAAAGCCCACTTATGAAGATCTTGAAAAACAACTCAAAGATACTCAAACCTGGGCGCATGGCTTGTCTGAGACCGTTGTCGAATTGAAAAAGAAGGTTGACGCACCGGATCCGAAAGGGACCAAACCCGGAGAAACGGGCCAAGACGACGATGATATGCCTGAAGACATAAAGTCGTATCTTGACGATTATCCGGAGGCAAGAAAAGCTTTTGAATATCTGGCAAAAAAGCAGCTGGGCGGCATGGGTGCCGATGAAATTAAAACCACGGTTACATCGATCCAGGGTCAGCTTAATCAGGCCAATTTTGAAAAATCAGTTGTAACCGGTTTTATGGGTGAAGGCAATCAATGGGTAGACGGCCATCCGGATGCCTATAAAATCATGTCAACCCCTGAATATGGCGCCTGGTTTAAAGCCGAGTCCCAGAAGGATCCGACATTGGGGAATATTTCAGATCCTTCCGATGCTATTGCCGTGTTAACCCGCTATAAGACCGCCCTGGCCAAATCCGGCGCGGCTGCACATGACGCCAATTTAGGCGGCGGCATGGCGCAGGATGTGACGGATATGGCCGCGGCCGCGGTCGAAACCGGAGCGAATGCCGGTCCAACGGATAAGCCTAAAACAGACGAGGATAAATCACCAGAGGAAATATTTGATGAACATGCAAAGTAATAAGGAGTAAAGCCATGTCCGAATTCACTCATTTTGGTGATATTTCTCCACGTACCAATTTTGCCGCCTGGGGCAAACTGCTCAAACGTACCGTACCCGGCATTGTTGTTGAGCGAAGCGCCCAGACCAAACCCATGCCGAAAGGCAAAGGCAAGGTGATGATCTTCCGGCGGTATCTGGCCCTTGCAAGGGCTAATGCGCCATTGTTCGAAGGCGTAACCCCTCCGGGTACAAAACCGACGTTTGTCGATGTTCAGTGTACCCTTGAACAATACGGGGATTGGATCGGGATCACCGACGTTATTGAAGATACCCATGAAGATCCGATTTTGGCGGAATTCAGATCCTTGCAGTCACGACAGATGCGGGAAACGAGAGAAGACCTCAATATCGGCATTCTGAAAGGCGGAACCAGTGTTACATATGCAAACGGAACGGCCCGAACGGATGTCAATACATTTTTCACCCGCGGCGTTTTAAAATTAACGATCAGAAGTCTCCGGGGATCCAATGCCGAGTATTACATGGAACTTTTGTCTGGAGAACCCAAATACGGGACGGAGCCGATCGGTGCGGCATTTCTTGGATACGGCCATACTGACATCGAGGCGGACCTTACCGCGATCCCCGGGTGCACCAAGGTCCAGAACTATCCGGATCCAAGCAAGGCACTACCGTATGAAGTTTGTTCTGCTGAGAATATTCGATTTTCGTTAACCACCATGTTTACACCCTGGGCGGATGCCGGCGGCGCCAAGGGTGCCATGCTGTCCACGACCGGCGTAAGTGCCGATGTTTACCCGGTCCTCGTTGTTGCCCCGGACGCCTGGTGTACGGTACCCCTCCGGGGTGTAAATTCCGGAAACATTGCTGTTGTCAATCCAAAGCCTCGGGGCGGCGATGCTTTAGGCCAGCGCGGAACGTTGGGTTGGAAATACTGGCATACAGGGTGCATCCTGAACGATGATCTGCTGGAAAGACTTGAATGCGCCGTAACCGCAAATCCAAACTAATACTTTATAAAAGTTTAGGGTTCAGGGTCTAAAACCCTGAACCTTTAATCATTAAAAACAAGGAGTATGACATGGAAAACAGTGCTGTAGTTCATGGAACCTGTGACGGCACCGGCGCGGCGATCAATGTTTGCCTGGGGTTTATCCCCCGGCATGTAAAGGTGATCAACGCTGAAGACGCCGGTACTCTCACGCCAGAAGTGGAATGGACCAAGGGAATGAAGGTTATTTCTGCTATCGATGAAGGGATAATGCTCGAAGGCGCCGATGATGCGGATCGTCAGTTACTCGATACCGGCGGGATCAGTGAATACCCCGGCGGCGATGAAATCGTTTTTGACAGTGCATCCGGCGGATGGGTCGATAATTTAACGGATCTCACCGCAAAAGACGAGGTTTATGTCAACGGCCATTACGAAAGAGCTGTATCCACGGATCCGGCCTATCAGTGTTATGGCGATTCTGTTGATGCCAATCCCAGACACGGCATGAAGGTAAAGACGCCTCCGGGGTTTACCATTGGAACCAATGCCGATCTTAATGTCAACGGTGAGCAGCTGCTCTGGATTGCCACCCGGTAAAAAAACAGAAGATCAGAAGGTAGAGAAGGTTGGTTCTTTTCCTTCTGGTCTTCTCAACCTGTTTCGAAAGGATTTTTAAAGATGACAGACAATGCAGACAAGGAAGATCCTAAAACGAACCCGGCAAAGAATCCGCCGAGAGAATTTGCTATTATTAAATTTCCCGGCAAAACACGCAAGCATGATCCGACCCGGATCCCCGTTCGGGTTGGTGGCGAAAGAATGCTAATGAAGCGCATGGAATTTATACCCATACATGTGAAATTCATCAAGGCATTAAGAAATGCAACCGAACCGGTCGTTGAAGAAGAAGATTCCTCCGGAGATGCGATAGATGCCGTTCGCCGTCGAAAGGTTGTGGACCATGCCCCACGTTTTCCGTTTGAGCTTGTGGGCTGGATAGTCGAGAAAGACTATAAAAAACTACGGAAAATTGCACTAAAACAAAGCATTACGCAAGCAGAGGTTGACAAGGTAATATATGGCTAGTCCCTATGCCAGAACCGTATTGCAAATTTTAGACGATACCCTTCGGCTTTGTAATGATTTCCGGGCTTCCGGATCAGACGGTAAAAAATGGTCCTGGGAAGAAGCCCAAACCGCTTTAAAAGATACGGTTTTGGATATGGTTCGACGAACGGGAGTATTAAAGGCTGTTCGGATTCTTCCTTTGCAGGAAGATGTGGCCATTTATGATCTGTTCGGTGATTGCATCCGGATATTACGGGTCGGGATCCACGGCCTATCCGGTACCGTGGTCTTGCCGCGGTCCATGGCTGAATATGATCGTTCAGGCCGCGGCATGGTGGAAGAAGGTTTTCCGCGAGAATTTTTCAAGGATAATATCGATTTCGGTAAGATCGGATTTTACCCGACGCCAAGCGCGGACGGATCGAGTTTTACCCGTGATAGCGATTACGGTCTTTTACGGCGGGTTGTGGATGAAGACGGCAATGTTTTGCCTTATGATGCCAACCTGGCTTTACGGCGAATATCCGGGGTGCCGTTTACCCGGACCGGCGACGGCCAAATTATCCGGGAGATTATTTCACCGTATGGGAACATCATGCTGACGTTCGTGAGAGCGCCGGAGTTTCCGGATAACCCGAATCAGTATATCGATAGCGAAATACCGGAGTATATTCACAAGGATTTAAAATACGGTGTTGCCGACCGGCTGTTGACCGGATCCCGGCTCAGGGTCCATCAAGTCAAAAAAAAGAAGTTCGGTCCGAAATGGTACGGTGTTGTCAAGGATATTCAGCATATCGCCGAGCATAAAGGGCCGCTGGATGACACGGGGATCCCCGGCGGCGGTGTGGCCGGTTCAATGAGCGGCGAACTGTTTGATTACCCGGATGAATAAAAATGCTTCTGTCAGAATATAGAAAAGATCGTGATGCACTTTCCAGGAAGGCGCTTCTATTGACCGGGGATCCCCTGGGCGAACGATGGAGTTTAACCCGAGCGGCACAGGCATTGAATGACGTTGTTCTCGATTTTTGCTTGAAGACGCGGATGATCAAAGAAGAAATCAATGTTCAGCTGAAAAAGAGTGTTCACGAGTACGATATCAAAACCCGTGTTGAAGAAGACGGCACGTTGCGCTTTTACGGATATCCGACCAGGTTGGGATTCAACGGGAACAACAATCCCGCAATGTGGCCGACGGCATTGCTGGCCATCGATCTTCTTGGATATCCTCAAACCGCCGGGACCAATACGCATCAGTGGCACCTGGATAGCGTCAGTCCGGGGAAGGTGATTCTGTTCGGTCCGCCGGCGGAAGACGGCGAGGCATTGCCTTCGGAAGAAAACAACATGCAAGTGACCTATATCGCACTTCCGGCCTACATGAGCGCCGG
>DATKWE010000064.1:0-6169 GCA_035529735.1 Desulfobacterales bacterium
TAAGGTATGAATTGTTGATTTTAGCGATTATCGACATCGTGAGAGTGTATTCGTCTTTGGTTGCCAGAGAAAACAAGGCGTCTTCCCTCGGTGTTTTTAGCCTGACCCGGACAAGCTTCATATTTTCACTGGACGGATAATCCTCAACCTTATCAATAAGATCCAAAAAGTTCTCTTTAAGAACATATTGTCTTACAAGACTGCTAATTTGATTGAAAACATCCCGCCTGAGGGGCATTTTTTCCCTCTGTTTGGCCCGTTTATGCTTTATGTCCTTTAATAAACCCATGTAGCCGACGTCCATTCCCGAAGAGATGATTTTGATCCGACCCTTTAAAATATAACATTGATTATCTGTTATCAGCCAATTTCAAATACCAAACTTTCAAATGCCCAATGAATACGAAATTTCAAAATCCAAAAAGAGACCCATGCAAAGGTAAAAATTGATATTTAAGCATTTGGCTTTGATTTGATATTGTGATTTTAATATTTGAACTTAGGCCTTATTCCAAATGTCTTCAGCGAAACCAATTTATTGGCCTCGCTAATGGCGGTGAAAATCTTGCGGCCTTTTACTCATATCCGGCAGTCTTCAAAGTCTATTGTGGGGATATGGACCCACGTTTTGTCCAGGCTGTGATAACCGTTACGTTTTCGGCCGTCGTAGCCGTAACGCATTGCCGTGAGGCCCTCTTCCAGGGTTCTGATGACATTTTTTGCTGTCAGTTCGTTTGACGGCACAAAATCCTTCATGCAGATTTCTTGCCCTGCTTTATGGGCAAGCAAAAATGGATGTTTGTACTTTTCGATTACAAAAGGTCTGAATGGCGTGTAAGTGGAAACAGCGACCCTGCAGTCTGAAAACAAATAACTGCGCGCGTAGTAATCTTTAAGGATGTAATCTCCCGTGCGCTTATATACAAGGTATTCCCCCCTATAGGCGTTGTTCATGATAAAGCCGAAACCATCGATTTCCATGGCACCCGCATCTGCAATATAGAGCAATACTGCGATGTGCTCCGGCTTTGCCTGACGGAACTGTTCTCGTACTTGCAGTGACTTTGCTATACGATGATGCTCGCTCGCCAAAACTTTTGCATGAACGGCTTTATCAAGCCAATCACGCAGCGCTGGTCCCGAATACAGTCCGTTTTCAGGTAGTTTGAAGATAGGTTTTTGATCTTCCAGGTCCTTAAGGATTTCCTTTAACGGTTCTAATTTTTGGAAAGTTTCGGCCTCTTTAAAATATCTTGCGGGAATGTTGACTTTTTCACGGATAAGGTCCAGTATCTCTTCATCGCTTATTTTCTTTCGATTCAGCCCTTTGTTTTTTTTAATAAAATACGGCGTTATCTGGAAGAGAATCGTTCTAAGGGTTTCATCTAAAAAGTGTCCATCGACCTCGCGTGTTAGCTGATATTTCCGCAAACATTCATTTCTCAGGCGCCGATAAGAATAGGCGTTGATTGCTTCGCAATTATCTATGGAAGAGTTTAAATTCAGCGCTTTTATGAAATGTTTGCCTTTAAGTTTTATAATGTTTTTTGGCTCAGGCTTTCCAGGATTCTCCAGAGGTTTTCCGGACTGAAAGTCCTGGATCTCTCTTTCTATTTCCGGATCAAACAAGAGGGGCATGTATATGAAATCTGATTCCACCACAAACTCCAAATCTGAATCCAATAATTGCCACATGATTATACTTTCCAATCCTAACCCGGACAAGGCTCTATCCGAAAAGACCCATTTAATTTTAACCGCGAAAATCACGAAAGATAAAAAGAAAATCCTTCGTGTTTCTTCGTGTGTTTCGTGGTAGAAAAAATTGTTGCCATAAAAAATAAAAAATCCACAATTAAGGCACTTCCCGGTTATGCCCCCCTTCTTGAGGTTTAATTGCGCGAATCGGCACATACAGATATTTTTCTCCAGCCTCCGTTTGTTCTGATACTGCATATTCCAAAGCTGTACCTTCGATCTCTTGCCCCCGCGATAGCAACTTTCCACCGTTTAGTTGCCGGGTGACATCTTCGACAATTAGCTGTTCCTCTATGCTCAGATTCTTTTTGTTCAGCGTTCTGTCACAAAGTTTACGGAGAGATTTACCTTCGTAGCTGCCGGGTTCATATATATCAATTAATCCCTCCGCAGCATGTCCCGGTATAATTTCAAGGACGAGCGGCAGCAGCTTTTCGGCTTTATCTATCTCTATCGTTTTTTTTACCTCAGCATCAGTCACGTGTCATTCCTCCTTTTAACTTAGATTTTCTCTTTATTATTCGAATCATAGAATATATTTTTGGGTTCTTGACCATCCAGGAGCATTCTATATGCATCGACCATAAATCCGGCGGCTATTTGGTTTGTCATAATCACGGAAGGATCCGGCTGATAGATGCAAGCCGCTCTTTCCCGCTGATAGTTTTCAGGACTTCGCTCTTCAACAATATCATACAACCCCAACAATTCCGCAGGGGTAACCCCATTTTTCATGGGGTTATAAATCACAACTTGGCCTGCATCTACACTGGTTCCGCCGCTTATTAGGGCCTTGCCTTGAACCTTGCATTTTTCGCTCAGCACGATTCTGGATTCGAAGTTATCAACACAGTCGAAAATAACATCATAAGATTCAATGTCAGTGTCTTTATCAAAGAACGATACCTGAGCTTTGTTGTCCATGTTGAAGATGCTGTTTAGCCTTTCAGTTAGAGTTTCAGCTTTGCTCCTGCCAATAGCCTCATAGAATAAAACCTGTCGATTTAAATTGGTCATCTCGATGATATCAGGATCCATAAATGTAATGTGCCGAAATCCCGAATAGGCCAGTCCGAACCCCACAAAAATGCCCAGGGCTCCGGAACCGACCACCAGTATATTGGAACGGTTTTGAACGGTTGTTGCTTTTGCCTTTTTGTAAGATATCAGTTTGTCGGAAACCGAAAGACCCATCAAAAGATTTTTGGTCTCATCCAGAGTAATGCCGGCAATGATCGTATCCAATACGCCGTCATCAAAATGACCGTTTGGAAAATGAGACGGAGAGATTAGCTGCTGAAGCTCTTGCCATTCACGGCCTCTGACATAGGTAAATACTTTAAAACCCTGTTCGCCATTCTGTTCGTAGCAAAACCCTCTAATGATCGGAATTTTCTCCCTATATCCTTTCTCTATTAACAACTTGGCAGCCAGACCATAATGACTTAAGTCCACAATGAGATTACAGCTTTTGAATAATTCGGCCATAATCGGATGGGTGTAGAATCCCTCCACGTGGGTCAGCGTAAATTGCGGGTTTAACTTTTTGGCTATTTCGACGAGTTTGGAATTTAATACGGGCGCGAGAACCACCATATTGTTGATACCCAGGGCAGATGCCGACATTAGATAAAGAGATGCCAAAAGGTCGGTATCACCCACGACACCGAGTGTTGCATTTTCCAATGCCTGCTGATTCCATCCCTCGATACGTAGCTGTCTGTCTAATCTGCTCGGCCGCATTAGGCTATCTTTCCCGGCTGGTTAAAATTACCCGTGAGGCGGTCCAAAAAGGGCTATTTCCAGGGGGTAGTCGGCGGCAAACCGGGGGCCCTTTTTTTCTATATCTTTCAGCCTTTTGTTAAGATACGTCACTTTGGCCTGTAAATATTCACTATCAGGATCGGTCCGGAGCTCTGCCTCGGTATCGCGTAACTGGATCCGAAGATCGAGGTATTCTTTCTCCAAACGCTTTACTGCGTCTCGCAAGATCTGAAAGTCTTGCATTTCCTTTACATCATCGTAGAGCCACATACTCATGGTGCACCTCATTTTTTCGGTATGAACAGCAACATCGTAACATTGAACAGCCCGTCATATTCAGCAACTTTTACGTTGTATTTTTTGAAAACAAGATTATAAACTATAACAACTGTAACTCAAAGTGGCAAGCATCTATACAGCCACCAAATTGATCCCGCAGCTGCGCTGCGGGAGTTTCATAAAATCGTAATACGATTTTATTTAGGGAAGGATACCAGGCCATATGCCGCCAAACCAGAAACCGTTTGCTTTGGCCAACCCTAAGCGCTTTAGAACGATTCAGGACCTGACCAAAATGCGCCCGGACTGTGGCGCATCGATCGATGACTTCTTTGTAATAGAAAACGAGCTTTTACTGATTGTCGATCTGGTTCATATCGGCAGCATTCTGAATCCATACAACAGCCCATCGGCATCTTATGTCAGAACGCATGGTGTAATTGTCCATAGCCATATTTGCCCCGAATCTCGTCCGATATTTTGGGGGGAACCGTTTTTACTGCTTCCTCTGTCCTATCATTTAAATGAAAATTTAACGGTCTACGAAGATATTGGAAAGGTTGTGGGAAATATTTCCTGTTCTTCGGGATCATTCCTAATGCTGCCGATCCGCGAGGATACACCAACGCCCTTGGGTTGTCTGATGGATGAGGCGTTATCAAAAGAAATAGGGGCACGGATAAAGATTCCAAACGGAACCTATAGAGTTTTTTATGAACAATTTGAGGTGCCCGAGGGGTCTAAAAACGAACTATATCAAAATGTTGCTGTTCAGAAGCAGTAAGAGAGTTTTTTAGTTCGCCAAATTGATCCCGTAGCTGCGCTGCGGGAGTTTTATAAAATCGCAAGGCGATTTTATTTTTTCATCCAAAGATAGCTTAACTTCTGAAGGCTTAATGGCTCTTGTAAACGGTTATCATCGCTTTGTTCACAAAGCTTTCGAATGCATCTGCTAAGCGCCATTCTCCTTTCCGAATCCTCAAAGAAAGGGTCAAGGGAGAATCTTCCCACACAGACTTCAGTAACCCAAACATGGATACATTGCGGGCAATTGTATTCCAAAGGGCATGTTTTTTGACCGGCTATTCTAGCATCAAGTCCTTCTTGTATAATATCATTTTCATTAATCTCTGATTCACAAAACATACAATTCATAGACACTCCTTAAAACGATAAAATCGCAATGCAATTTTATTGTATAATATCAATGAGTTCGATTTTAAAGATCAGGGTTTTGCCTGCAAGAGGATCGTTTTCATCCAAGACGATACTGTCTTCGGTGAAGTCTTTAATGGTAACCATTGTGTATTTTCCATCTTGCGTGCGAACTCTCAGCCGTTTCCCAATTTCCAGATGGATTTCTTGGGGGAAACCGGATTTTTCCATAACGGATACCAATTTTTTATTATAAACACCGTAAGCATCCTCCGGGGAAAGTGTGATGGTTTTTGTGTCCCCTTTTTGCATGCCGATGACCGCATCTTCAAAACCCGGCAGCATGTTTTTCTCTCCGATTATAAACTCAAAAGGCTCTTCGTCCGTGGTAGAACCGAACACTGTACCGTCTTCCAAAAAACCTTCAAAGTGAACTTTTACTTTATCACCAGTTTTAGCTTTAGTCATGTTCCCCCACAGTTATTTGATTATTAGAAAGTCAACCTTACTTAGTACCTTAATTTTGAATTTTGTGCATTTTATGGCAAAAAAACAAAACACAAGCACCAAATTCCAAAAAAAATCGAAATCCCAAATTTCAATGACCAAAACTTTAATTCGTATATTTAATAGGTTATCTTGGTTTTGAATTTTTCTTTTTGGTCATTGGATATTATTTGTTTTTTTGTGATTTGTTATTTGTTTTTTCCAGTTTATCCGGGTTAGGTCTTATAAAGATATGCATACGAAATCGTAACCTTTACTTTTCAACAGCATTTTGTCAAGACCCTTTTACCTAATATGAAAGACGGTTTCACCGTGTAGCCATGAATCGATGGGGTCAGGGTGTCTGAAATAATCTCTGATGGCCGCTGCCAACGGCAACGCATCCGCTTGACATCCCATTTCCCGGCAACGATCGATTAAACGTGAATGGACAGCTTGAAAGATTTCGCGAATCTTTTGGTAACAACGGAGCCTGGCCCTGTGATCCCTGGACTCAAAAATCATTTTACAGTGCTCTGCACTTGTGGAAGCGCATGCTCGACACACGGCAGGCCGCACCGGATAAACTCTGCACACGCCATCTTTCAAAAAGATACAGGGCAGCTCATGCCGAATCATTACGACGTCATAAGGGCTTAGATCCTTTATGCGTCCCAGTATCATTTCGACCCTGCCGTCAATCTCTTTTTTTGCTTGATCCGTGAAG
>DATKWE010000065.1:0-21298 GCA_035529735.1 Desulfobacterales bacterium
GTTCCTTTATTTGAATATTTTTTTGCTTTTCACTTGAATCCTTGGACCCTCGACCCCTTGGATCCTTCAGTGTTTTTTAAAGCATTTCACTCGACCCCTTGATTCCTGGAATCCTTGAACCCTTTATAATCACCCCTGCTCAATAGGAGATGACACACTTATTTTACCCGAATTAACACCAACTAATCGGGAGATGATCCATCTGTTTTAAATTCCCGTCCGGATGTTAATGCAGCGTTGGGGGCATTACTTCATCGGCAATGTAAACTGTGGCTCACCGATCACAAATTTGCCTTTGGAAATCCATCTTTTCAGCATTTCAGCAATTTCACGTGCTCTCACCATACTGGACATCGGCACGGTGGGTATTTCCTCACCCCTGAATTTAATAGAACCGCTTTTCAATTCTGCGTAGCTGACCTGGCCGTAGCTTTTTGAAATACCATGGGCATAATCATGCCCGTAATCTACGATCTGGGTAAACAACTCTTCATCCGAAATCGCAGTGTACTGAACAATCTCCTCGTTGAGGATGGGAATAGGAATGCCCAGCCCCACGGCAAGTGAACACCCGTATCCCTGCATACTGACGCCCATTAGCCATTTGGGACTCATTTTTTTGAGATCTCCCATAACCCATAGGGTACCGGCAGGTGTTTTGGGAACACTTTTGTGGGTCCTTTCCACCGACGGGTTGTGCTGTGTGCCGTACCAAGTCACATATCCTGTTGCCCCGCCAAGGAAAATTCGGGTCCCAAGGCCGATGGTTTTATAAAAAGGGTCATTAAAAAGCGGGCTGAGTTGACCGGCCGAGCAGAAATTTGCATTGGCGGCTCTGGGTTTCAGTGTGCCCATGTACGTATAGACGGTTTTATTGGTTAAGTTCACGGCACAGTTGTAATTTTGATACCCGTTTCTGGGATTGCAGAGCGTGGCGCTCGGAAGTGTTCCCAATGAAATCTCTTTTTCCGCCATTCGATTCGGATAACAGTCTGTTCCGTAAGCAATGGCTTTTAAATAGACGGACTTTCCGGCAACCAGGTCCTGAATCACATGGCCACCGCCATAATTAAATTCCCCGGGATAAACCTTGTTTAACGGATCATCCTCACACGGCTCAGTGGCGCCGATATAGCAGTCCACCGCTGCAATGCCGGCATATGCGGACACATTATTCAACCAGACCTTGGATGCTTTTAATCTCGGGACAGAATGTCCGAAGTTTATAAATGCGCCGGATGAACACATTGGCGCAAAGGTTCCCGTCGTTACAACGTCGACCTGCCGTGCCGCTTCAACCGGCCCTTCTTCCCGAACGATATCGATGATCTCCTCGGCAGTAACAACAACCACTTCTCCGGTCTTAATCTTTTTATTGATGTCCTGGTATGACTTGTTAATTTTATGTTTTTTCATTGCCGGTTACTCTCTGATCTTTGCTTTCCATGTTAAAATTTTATTTAATATAAAGACATTACCGTTTCTATCTTGCTTGAGATATTGTTTTTTATCCAGGCCGAATCCCACCATTCGACAGGGTTTACAAATGTATTGTGAACCAGTATTCCAAAATGGAGATGATCCCCGCCGGCCATCCCCGTACTTCCTGTACGCCCAATGATGTCACCTTTAGATACCATCTGCCCCTGCTTGACGTCAAAAGCGCTTAAATGTGAATAGGTACTGAACAATCCAAAGCCATGGTCGATCATTACGGTTTTCCCGTAAATGCCCAAGTATCCAACAAAAACAACCTTTCCGCGGTTCGATGCCGGGACCGGTGAATGGGCAATGGAGGCCAGATCCAAACCCATGTGGACCTGTTCATCAATGACATGACCTTTGTATCTATAACTGCGATGATCGGCAAAATTTGCTTTTCTGGCTGAATTGGGCAGCCTCAAAAATGCACCGTCCCAATATAATTTGTTGTCGGTTTTTCTTCCGATATCCTTTATTTTCAAGTTGTTGCGCTTTCGAAATTCACGGTTAACCTTAAGAAACTTGTCCACCAGGGGATTTTCGGAATCCGGCGGGACATCCACATCAAATTCCGGCATCTTCCAATTCAGAAATCTGTCGGAAATTTCTAAAGAAACCTTTTTAAAAACTCTTTTTTTAATATAGTATGGAAACCCGGCTCTGGAGCTGTTTCCGGATAAATCGGTTGCTTTTACAAGGAGTTCGGTACCTGCCCCTTGGGTATAATCCAGGGCAAAAAAGGCCACAAAAAAGTTTTTGTCCTTATAATATCCTGAATATCCAGGGAAAAAGTTTTCACCCACAGAAACACCGCTTTCAAGGCACGGTTCCGACAGCTTGTAGATCACGAGCCCTGTACCCCCCTGACTCACATTGTGTATCCTGCTCAGAACAGCCACCTCAGGAGGCTTTGTATCAATCATTACGTCTTTTTCTAAATACGCCGTGTTTCCGTGCAACCATTTCCGCCAGGAATAATCCCTGGCAACCATCCGCAAGATCGCCTTGCCGTCGGTTATGCCCATTTTCTTTGGCTCAATTTTGATCTTGAAAGACGCCTGACGGGTCTTTCCGCCGCCAAAAAGACCTTCGGAGGGCAGGTCTTTTTCAAACAGTAAAACTTCCTTGCCGTCTTTGATGAGTCCGACCCATAGTGCTCGCACACCACTTTTGACGTCGGACACGTTAACGGAAAGGGTGTGCGTCTTGCCGATAAACGGAGAAGGAGGTTCCAGAACGATGGACGGCTTTTCACCTTCAAGTCTTTGCATCAATATCCAAACAACCGGCAGAACAACAACGAGACAGATCAGCACGATCATTTTGGTTTTTAAGTTTTTTTTATTCGTTTTCAATACGTTGCAGCCTGCCTTTCTTCTTTTTCAAAAAAATGATAGTAACAGTAAAAAAGAGAGTAATCAAGGGCTGTTTTTCCTTTTTTCGTTTCTTGACTTTTAACCTCATGCGCGATAAATATTTATAGATGGTTTCCAAAATTAAAAAAATTACAGCGTCATAAAAACCATGGGCAATATCGTTAAAACAGAAAATATCTCAATCGGTCAGGGATCTCAGCTGGTTTTGATCTCAGGTCCGTGTGTGATCGAAAATTATGAAATGACGTATGAAATCGCGTCATTTCTCAAAGAATTGACCCAACATTTGGATATTCCCTTTATTTTTAAAGCGTCTTATGACAAAGCCAACCGGACATCCATAAATTCCTTCAGGGGTCCCGGTTTGGCGGATGGGCTTGATATCCTGGAACGTATCAAGACGGAACTTGATATCACGATCATTTCGGATGTTCACAGAATCGACGAAATCGATGATGCGGCACGGGTTTTGGACATCATTCAAATCCCTGCTTTTTTATGTCGGCAAACGGATTTTATTGTAAAAGTCGCAGAAACAGGAAAACCGATCAATGTTAAAAAAGGACAGTTTCTATCCCCGTGGGATGTAAAAAATATCGTGGACAAAGTAACGTCTACTGGAAACCGCCAGATTCTCCTCACAGAGCGGGGCACCATGTTCGGATACAACAATCTTGTGGTGGACTTCCGTGGCATAAAGATCATGCAGGATATGGGTCTTCCGGTAATATTCGACGCAACGCACAGCATCCAGCTCCCCGGCGGGGCAGGTACAAGTTCCGGTGGACAGCGGGAATTTGCACCCACGCTGGCACGTGCGGCAGTTGCCGCCGGAGCAGACGGCATATTTATGGAAGTTCACCCGGAACCCGACAGAGCGCTTTGTGACGGACCCAATTCATTAAAGCTCGATACGTTGGAAGAGCTGCTTTCTCAGCTTATCGCAATCCGGAAGGCCATGGGGTGTTGAGTCAATGGTTTTAAAACGATTAAAACGCATAAAACTCCTGATTCTTGATATTGACGGCGTACTCACCGACGGCGGTATTGTCTACAACGATAACGCTGTCGAAACCAAGGTGTTTAATGTAAAGGACGGACTGGGCATAAGACTCCTTATGGAGGCGGGAATCGACCTGTGTATCATCACCGGCAGACGTTCAGACGCACTGCATCACCGTTGTAAAAATCTAGGTATCGACCTCATTTTTGACGGCATTGACAATAAAGCCGCCATATTCGATCTTGTTTTAGATCGCACCGGTGTAACTCCTGAAGAAACGGCATTCGTCGGTGATGACTTGCCGGATATAGCCTTGATGAAAAGGGTCGGGCTCTCCATTGCCGTTGCAGATGCGCACCAGACCGTTCTGGAAAACGCGGATATGGTTACATCGGCAAAAGGGGGGAAAGGGGCGGTCAGAGAAGCTTGTGAAGCAATATTAAAGGCTCAGGGACTCTGGGATAACATCTTGGAACACTTTTTATCCTGACAATGATAACCATGAACGATAAGAAGACGTTAAAATTCTTTCTGATCTCAATCATTTTTATTACATTTGGGGTCGTATCGGCGATTTTTGTGGGATATCGCCACATTTCAGACAAACAAGACAAACTTTTTTCTAAAATTCAGAGTAAAGCCGACATCTCCATAGGAAAGGCGCATCAAACAGCCACCCGAAACGGGATAACAGAGTGGAGCCTGGACGCCGCTTCCGTAGAGTATATCAACACCAAAAATCAGGCGATTTTCCATAATCTGTCTGTAAAATTTTTTCTTAAAGATAAAACCAACGTTTATTTAACAGCAGATCGAGGGATTTTAAATACAGATTCAAACGATATGAAAATATTCGGCAATGTTGTGGCGGACAATGGAAGCTATCGGCTAAAATGCAACAATCTGTATTACAAACACAACGGACGGATAATCTCTTCAGAAACGCCGGTTAACATTACCGGAGATCTATTTAATCTTGTTGCCGACTCTATGTCATTGGATTTAAATACAAATAGATCGATTTTTGAAGGAAAGGTGGCAGGAACTTTACGTGAGAGAATTACCCTTTAAGCATAATTATCGCCGGACTTTGGGCGTTTGGACCGTAATTTTTCTCCTGGCTGCCGGCATGACCCTGCCGTCGGCACATGCTGACGATATATCGAGCAATCCAGATACAAAAAGCCCTAAAAATAATGAAAAAATTTACATTACGGCAGATAAACTGATCTCTGACAACAAGGCCGGCTATGCCGAATTTATTGGAAATGTCAGGGCAAACCAGGATGAGACTGTGATCACGGCCGACAGACTCAAAATTTTTTATAAAAAACATTTGGCCGATAAAAATAAACCGGTTATCGGCCAGGAATCGATTCATCAAATCGTTGCCAATGGCAACGTCAAGATAAAATTTGACAACAGGGTTGCAGAAAGTCAGCAGGCCGTATACAATACAGAGACAAGCGTGCTGGTTCTGTCGGGTGCCGACTCAAAGATCATCAGCGGAAATGACACCATTTCCGGTGAAAAAATTACATTTTACAGAACAGATGGACGCATTGCCGTTGAAAGTGGACGTCAAGAGCGTGTGGAAGCCGTGTTTTATGCCGGGGAAAAGGGCTTGAAATAATTGACGACATTGTCTCTTAAAGATCTGGTTAAGGTGTATAATGGAAGACAGGTTGTGAACTCCGTTAGCATGAAAATAAAAAGCAGCCGTGTCGTGGGTCTTCTCGGCCCAAACGGCGCAGGCAAAACCACCACCTTTTATATGGCCGTCGGCATGATTAAGCCGGATGATGGACAGGTGTTTTTCGATGATGAAGATATCACGAGCTTCCCCATGTATCTGAGGGCGCGGAAAGGCGTGGGCTATCTCCCCCAAGAGACGTCGATATTTAGAAAATTGACGGTTAAACAAAATATAATGGCAATCCTTGAAACACTATCCATCTCTAAATCGGATCAAGAAGAGCGGGCAAATTTGCTGCTTGACGAACTCGGAATAAAACATCTGAAAAACCAAAAAGCGAACTTGCTTTCAGGCGGGGAACGGCGGCGTCTTGAAATAACACGCGCGCTGGCCACGAAGCCCTCGTTTATTCTTCTGGATGAACCTTTTGCCGGTATAGACCCGCTGGCGGTCATCGACATAAAAAAAATTATTCGACATTTAAAAAATAGAGGCATCGGCATCCTTATCTCCGATCACAATGTAAGAGAAACTCTTGAAGTTTGTGACGAAGCATATATATTAAACGAAGGCAGGATCATTGAATCCGGCCCCCCTGAAAAAATAGCCTCGAGCGAAACCGCTCGTCGGATATACCTTGGAGACGAGTTTAAATTATAAAATGGCCCTTGAACTAAGACAACAGCTGAAATTAACGCAGCAACTCATCATGACCCCGCAGCTTCAGATGGCGATCAAGCTTCTGCAGCTGTCGCGACTTGAACTTTTGAATACCATCCGGCAGGAGCTCGAAGAGAATCCTACATTGGAAGAGGAAGCCCAGGACCTTGATGTTGAAGAGCCGCTTGCTGAACGCCCTGAGAAAGTATCCACCGAACCGTCCGAAACCAAAGAGATCACGGTAGAAGAAAAAATCCGGGACGACATCGACTGGAACAATTATATCGATGAATACAATTCCTCGGGAAAAACCCATTTCGAAGCCGAAAGAAGAGATACGCCGAATTTCGAATCGTTTGTGGCACGTAAAGAATCCCTGCGTGAACATCTGCTCTGGCAGCTCCTTATGACGTCTCCCGAAGAAGAGGAAAAAAAGATTGGAAGTTTTATCGTCGGCAACCTGAATAACGACGGCTATCTGGATGCCACGGTCGAAGACCTCGCCATGATGAGCGGCGCCGACCCTGAAAAGATCGAGCAATCTCTATCCCTATTTCAAACATTTGATCCCATCGGTGTATGCGCAAGAGATCTCAGTGAATGCCTACTGATACAGGCAAGACATTTTGACCTGGACGACACCATCGTAACCGAAATCATCGAAAACCATCTCAATCATCTTGAAAATAAGAATTATAAGGCCATCGCCAAATCTCTAAAAGTATCCATCGAAGATATTATTGTTGCCGTTAAAATTATCCAGAGTTTAGAGCCAAGACCCGGCAGGCAATTCACCGAGGAAGAAGCCCAATACATCAATCCCGATGTTTTTGTTCATAAACTGGACGATGAATTTATAATCCTGGTCAACGATGACGGGATGCCGAAACTGCGTGTTAACAATTTTTATAAAAGTGCCATTAAAGATGACGGAAACTTTTCCGCAGATGCAAAGGACTATATACAGGAAAAGATGCGTTCCGCAACATGGTTGATCCGGAGCATTCACCAACGTCAAAAAACCATCTATAAAGTGATGGAAAGCATACTGAAATTCCAGCGGGATTTTTTTAAAATGGGGATTGCACACTTGAAACCCATGGTATTGAGAGATGTCGCGGAAGATATCGGCATGCATGAATCAACCATCAGCAGAGTGACAACCAATAAGTATGTCCATACCCCGCGGGGTATTTTTGAATTGAAATATTTTTTTAACAGTTCTATTCAGCGCGTCCACGGCGAAGCCATCGCCTCGGCCAGTGTACAAGAAAAGATAAGACGGATCATCGAAAATGAAGATTCCCAAAAACCTTACAGCGATGACAAAATCTCGAAACTTTTAAAGGAGGCAAATATTAATATCGCTCGGAGAACCGTAGCCAAATACCGTGAAATGATGAGAGTATTACCATCGAACAAACGCAAACAATTTTAGGGAGGTTTTAGGTATGCATACATCGGTTACATTTAAAAATCTTGATTCCTCTGAAAACTTAAAATCATATGTTGGAGACAAACTCGACCGTTTTGATAAATATCTTTACAATCCTGCCGAAGCGAATGTCGTGCTTTCGGTTGAAAAGTTTCGCCACATGGCGGAAATCAGTATCATCGGTGACAGGCTCAACATTTATGGCAAAGAAGTGACGGACGATATGTACTCCGCCATCGATATGGTTCTGGACAAACTCGAAAAACAGATCAAAAAAAACAAACAAAAAAACCGGCAACATCGGAGTGGCTCGAAATCCAGAACAAAAGATATGCTTACAGAAGACACGCTCCATCTGGAAGACGAAGTTACAACAAACATTATTGTCAGAAATATCGACTACAAACCCATGGATGTGGAAGAAGCGGTTATGCAGATGGACCTTGTAACCGACAATTTTCTGGTTTTCACAAATGCCAGGACCGATCAGGTCAACGTCCTTTATCGACGAAAAAATGACGATTACGGCCTGATTCAACCCAGCAACTGACCCGGGTTCCTCATAATGAAGATTCTTGATGTTTTACTGAAAGAAGCCATTCTTTCTGATTTGAAAGCCAATGATAAAAAAGGGGTTCTCGAAGAACTTGTTACGCCTGTGGCTCGTGTTGCCGACATAAACCATGATTATCTCGTTAAAGTACTCATGGAACGGGAACGGCTCGGAAGTACCGGAATTGGTGAAGGGATCGGGATCCCCCATGGGAAAGTCAAGGATCTGGAATCGCTGGTTCTCGGTTTCGGTCTGAGCAAAAAAGGCGTCGACTTCGATTCCATGGACGGGCGGCCCGCCCACATCTTTTTCCTTTTATTAACGCCGGAAAATTCGACAGGACTTCATTTAAAGCTTCTCGCTCGAATTTCCAGAATTTTGAAAAATGACCTTTTCAAACAAAAGTTGTTGGGTGCCACAAACCGAGATGAAATCTATTCCATCATCCAAGCAGAGGAGGAAGAAGAATTTTAGAACCGAACAGTGAAAAAGTTGAAAATAATTATTATTACGGGGCGTTCTGGCTCTGGGAAAAGTACTGCAATTGCAGCATTTGAAGATGCGGGCTATTATTGCGTCGACAACATGCCGGTAGCACTTCTCCCCAAATTTTTGGAATTGCCGATTAAAAGCAACTCTGAAATGGCAGGGCTTGCATTTGTGATGGACCTGAGAGAAAAAAGTTTTCTCTCCAGGTATTCATCAATCTTCGAATCTCTAAAGAAAAAAGGACATCAGTTCGAAATCCTTTTTCTTGATGCTGATGAAGAAACTCTGCTGAAGCGGTACAGCCAAACACGAAGACACCACCCCCTTTCGCAAGACAAAAGCCTTTTGGAGGGAATCCGAACTGAACAACAACAGTTAAAAAATCTAAAAACCACCGCCGATAAAATTATTAACACTTCCCATTACAATGTCCACGAACTGAAATCTGTTATCAGTGACATCGCGCAAAAGAGTAAAAACTTTGCGCCCATGAAGATAAATATCTTATCGTTCGGTTTCAAATACGGGATCCCCCACGATGCCGATCTGATTATGGATGTTCGGTTTCTCTTAAATCCGTACTTCGTTCCTGAACTCAAAAACCTGGACGGAAAAAACGAAAACGTTAAAAATTATGTCTTGAACAACGATGAAGCCCAAAGATTCATAAAAAAATATCTGGATCTGCTTGACTATTTAATCCCAATGTACGAAAAGGAGGGCAAAGCTTATCTAACCATTGCAGTGGGTTGTACCGGAGGCCGACATCGTTCTGTAACCATTGCAGAAGCCGTATTCGAACATATAAAAAAACGAGACATGCAGATTATAAGCACACATCGTGACATTGATCTGTAGAAAGGGAATTATGATAGGTATCGTTATTGTCACACACAGTCAACTTGGAGATGCACTGATTGATGCCGCTGAATTCATTCTTGGAACTCGACCGGATACCATGGTATCGGTTTCCATAAATTTGAATGAAAACGTTGACAAACTGCGGAAAAAAATCGCGGAAGGAATCAAAAAGGTTGACCACAATCGAGGCGTCCTTATCCTTACAGATATGTTCGGTGGAACGCCATCCAATTTAAGCTATTCATTTCTCGAAGAAGGACGGGTTGAAGTCATATCCGGCGTTAATCTTCCCATTCTGATTAAAGCCTATGATATCCAAAAAGAGATGGAACTCAGCAAACTCGCAGAACACCTGGAAGCTTTCGGGAAAAAAAGTATTTCACTTGCAAGCGGAATTTTAAAAGGAAACAAACGAACATAGCCGGATATGATGATAAACGAAAAGGAGAAACAATGCGCATAAAATTAGGCATCAACGGTTTTGGTAGGATCGGACGTCTTGTTTTCAGAGCCTCGATCGATCATGATGAGCTTGAGGTTGTGGCGGTGAATGATCTCATGGATTCAGCCACGATGGCCCATCTTCTGACCTACGATTCTGTCCACGGCAAGCTCGATACCGAAGTCACTGCAAAGAACGGCACCATAGAGGTGGGCGGAAAATCGGTGGCCGTTACCTCAATAAAAGATCCTGCGGCCCTTGCCTGGAAAGATTTCGGCGTGGACATTGTCGCGGAATGCACCGGTCTTTTCAGAGACCATGAAAACGCCTCAAAACATCTGACCGCCGGCGCCCGTAAGGTGATCATATCTGCACCGGCACAAAAGCCGGATGTTACCATCGTCATGGGTGTAAACTCGAATCAATACGACCCAAAACATCATCACATTATATCGAATGCCTCATGTACGACAAATTGTCTAGCACCGGTCGCTAAGGTTCTTTTGGAAAATTTCGGAATTAAAAGAGGACTCATGACAACCATTCATTCGTACACCGGTGACCAGCGTCTGCTCGATTTCCCCCACAAAGATTTGCGAAGGGCCCGAGCCGCCGCCATGAATATGATTCCGACAACCACCGGCGCGGCCAAGGCGGTGGCACTGGTGCTCCCGGAACTCTCCGGAAAGCTCAACGGCCTTGCCATCCGCGTTCCCACTCCAAATGTTTCCATCGTCGACTTTGTTGCAAGTTTAGAAAAAACCGGCGTTACGGTGACGGATGTAAACGCTGCTTTAAAAGAGGCTTCGGAAAAATCGCTGGCGGGAATTTTAGGATTTAACGAACTTCCCCTGGTATCCACCGATTTCAACGGATCAACGTTGTCCTCCATTGTCGATGGACCGACAACTTACGTGGTCGAGAACATGGTCAAGATTTTATCCTGGTACGACAATGAAACCGGATACTCCAACAGGATGGTGGATCTGGCGGCGATGATCGGAGCACAATTATAAATTGAAAATTAAGAATCATCTCCAATAGGGTTGATGATTCTAAAAGGATTCGAGGATTCAAGAGTTCAAGGATTCAAGTGAACTGCTGAAAAATTAAAAAGACATAGTCTCCCAACAAACTGGGAGAAGAATTAAAATCAATCAAACTCTTGATGCTTATTCGTCAATCTTCAATATTAAAGGATATAATTGAATGGACCAGCGCAGACCCCTGATTGCCGGAAACTGGAAAATGTTCAAGACCGGGCCCGAGGCGGTTGAAACAGCCGATCGGCTGGTAAAGCTCTTGTCGACGACCATCGATGTCGATGTGATGATTGCACCACCGTTTACAGCTCTGGCGCTGGTTTCAGACATGCTGAAAAAGACCCGTATTTCTCTGGGTGCTCAGAATCTCTTTTGGGAATCGGAAGGTGCGTACACCGGTGAGATATCGGCGTCCATGCTGGTTTCAGCCGGTTGCAGGTACGTTATCGTCGGCCATTCGGAACGGCGTCAATATTTTGGCGAAACCGACGAAACCGTCAACGAGAAAATAAAGGCCGCTGTCAAGAATGATCTGATACCGGTGATGTGCATCGGAGAATCTGAAACGGAACGCGAATCCCAAGAGACGTTTTCAGTGCTTGACAGACAGGTGCAAAAGGGGTTAAAGGGATTTTCCGCTGATGAAATGGAAACACTGATCATCGCCTATGAACCTGTCTGGGCCATCGGTACCGGTAAAACGGCAACCGCCGATCAGGCTCAGGAGATCCATCTGTTTTTACGCACGATGCTTGGAAAAAAATTCGGGAATAAGCTTGCCAAGTCTCTTAGAATACTATATGGAGGTAGCGTAAAACCCGATAATATCACGGAACTTATGACAATGCCGGACATTGACGGCGCGCTTATCGGTGGTGCAAGCCTTGAGCCGGAAACGTTCAGTAAAATTGTCCAATTTCAAAAGTAAACTTAAAAAACAAGAAAATAATTATGACAACATTCCTAATAATAATACATGTTATTGTCTCCATCGCCCTTATTATGATCATCCTGCTTCAGACAGGGAAAGGGGCCGATATGGGGGCAGCTTTTGGCGGTGGCTCCAGCCAGACGCTTTTTGGCAGTACCGGGTCTTCGACGTTTTTGTCCAAAGCAACAACACTGGCGGCGATCGTCTTTATGATAACTTCCCTGGGACTGGCGTATATATCCGGTAACAGTACGAGAAGTTCGATTATGATGAACGAAAAAGCGCCCATAGAACAGCAGGCTGCACCGGCAGCGCCCGAAGAAAGCCCTCAACCCAAGGCGGAAATGCCGCAACCTGCAAAACCGGCTCAGACTGAATAAAATAAGACCTTTGAAAAATAGATATTTTTATTCGAGTTCAAAGAAGGCAAAAATTTTAACCACAGACATACATTGAGTATTTCGAGGATTGAAATTTGAGCCTGACCCCAGAGGAATAGGCTCCGCATTCCACGGGGCAAGCGCAGAAATCGGACAAAAAAGGGTGTTTTGCAAAGGTCTCAAAATCTGAAATAGTACAAAATCACATGCCGAAGTGGTGGAATTTGGTAGACACGCTATCTTGAGGGGGTAGTGGCGAGAGCCGTGCCGGTTCAAGTCCGGCCTTCGGCACCACCTGATATCAAAGTATTTAACAAGCATCGTCTCTGTTAAGTCCTTTTTTTATTAATAATCTGAAATCCTTCACTTTTTGGTAATTAAGGGTATCGGATCGAAGTCTGTACTTTTTGGTGCCTCTTTATAACACAAGTTACTGATTCCTTTCATAGACTTTTTTCAGACTCATCGTAAGAAATTAATAGTATAAGTTTAACAGAAGGTGGTGGTAATTAATTTTTTCTTGATGCCTTATTGCACTATGAAATTAATGTAATAATGTGAAGTGAATGCCATAGAATTGTGAAATTAATGTAATAATAGTACTTGGCAAGCTGAAACGCAATTTTATAACCTATCGATGTTATTTGCTTTTTTTTTAAAAAAAATTATTAAAAATTGAGCACGGTTTTTGCAACATAACATATAACAAGAAAAAGCCAAACTCCGGGGGACCGGGGGGCGGAAAGCCACGGATCTGAGTACAGACAGCCGGGTTGCCTTGTAATTTTAGGTAATTCGGCTTTTTTAATTTATTGACCATTAATAAGCCAAAATATTTTGTTAAAGGAGGTGATTTTATGAAGAAATTGTTAGGTTGTTTTTTATGTGTGATGTTGGTGGTTTGTCTTTCGGGCCCCGCATCGGCGGTGCCGCTGCTTCAGTTAGATGCTAGCGACGGTGTGTATAGTAACGGCTCGGTACAAGCAACAAGTGATGAGTTTACGCTATATGCCCTGTTAACTCCGAACGGGCAAACAACCATTGCTGATTATAGCGGAGATTTTTACATTTCTATGGCAATATTGGGTTCTGAAACCGATTTCGGTTCATTTACATTTGGTGGATATCTTTATGGTGATGGCGGTTTACAGCTTAGTCCAGGAGGGCCTTCAGGTTTACCTACACATGGCGTATTTGATACCGCCTGGGTGGAATCTGGTTCTTTTACTTTTAGCGGTAGTAACACCGTCGGAACCTATAATACTCAAGACGATCCGGGTGGCTTCGGTTCGTTCCCCGGAGACGGCACATATTATGAAGCGTTTGCTGTTAACACTTCAGAATTAAATCCGGGAATCATACTTCACTTTGATCTTTACAATTATGGCGGCCCTGAAGTAGATAAATTTGCTCCATTTTCTCATGATGCTTCAAGTGTGCCAGAACCTGCCACCATGCTCCTTTTAGGCACCGGGATTTTCGGTCTTGCATTGTTTGGGAGACAGCGGTTCAAGAAGTAAAACAGATAAGATCAATAAAACTTAAAAAGGCAGTGGCCATTATCAGCACTGCCTTTTTTTCATACCCAATCAACCTGAGACTAAAACCGGTGTCCCCGTCCGGCGTCTTGAAATCATAAAATTTGACATCAGTGGCTAAAATAGATTTTAAAGGCAGGAAGTAAAAACAAGAAAAAAATTTGAATTTGGAGATCTTTTATTATAGACATAAAGATATTTTAGGCTGGGCTTCCTATATTTTTTTTATTCGGAGTCCTTATTTATTTCCAGTTGAGCCTCAAGTTTGCCAATCCGCTTGTAACACTCTTTCAATTCCCCTTGGTATATTTCTGCTAATTTCTTCCATATTCTTTCATCCTCTTGGTCTGGTTTTGTTTCTGACTCAACCAATTCCCAAAGTTTATCAATCATATCGGATTTATATGACTTCAATGTATTATTGACAAACCTGTGAATGTCCACCTTTTTGTATCCGATCATTTGGGCAACAGCCTTTTGTGTAATGCGTTTTTCTCCAACTGGATTCATAAATTTCGACAATCGAACCCTCAAGGTATGAATTTTTTCCATCTTTTATCACCTATTCATTGGTAATGTTACCCAAGATGTAAACAATTAAAAATTAAATACTGAAAGCATGGTGCATTGTCAATAATGGAAATCCATAGAACTTCACATAATCTCAGGGCATCTGGATATCTATTTATCCTGCATTTTTTAGTCGGTTCAGCGGTTGTGATATCTTCCTGTAGAATGGCTTGTCATGCGTTTATAAAACACTCAACACATGTGCCATCACATCAGATGTTTTATCCACTCTCACTTCCAGTAAGTTTGGCAGATCTGTATGCAAGTATGACAAGAGGATTGACTTCAGCATTCTTCTCCAGTATCGATTTGGCAGTTGATGGACTGATTGGTCGTTGATAAAGGATACAAAAGACTTACACACTTTGAGTGTGTAACAGATTTGATCAGATCTTAAAGATTATGTAATAATGATGGGTTATAAGAAAAGGTTGTCTTGAACCGTTCAAGTCCGGCCTTCGGCACCAACTAAAAACAAAACCTACTGTTTTTACAGCAGGTTTTTTGTTTTAAACAATACAGAAGCATCTCAACTCCATCCGTTCCCAAAAAATTTACACCCAGTTGCAAAGACTGTTTTTGTCACAAAATCAGACCATTTTTGTCAAATTTTTATGGGCACCCCCTCTCTTTACATAAAAACCATTTAAAATCTTGAGTTCGGATACAGGAACCCTCTCGATAATTACCTGTTTTTACAGTCTATATCATGTGAGAAATCCTGAGACGCATTTAAACTTGACCCTTAGATGCCGCCCCCCATTTTAACGGTATATTTTTTGCATAATATGCGTGAAGATTGAGTCATCTGAATTAAAACATCAATATCGGATAACACCATTTAACGAAAGGGCAAACCCGTTGAAAATCGGGGACGCAAAGCCACGGGTCTAAAGCTGAAAAGCCAGGACAGCCGGGCTGCCGAATACCGGTCGAAGTCTTCTCATTCGAAGAGTCAGACATTCGGTATTACACGATTTAGGCGCCTTTTTCTATGGAAGTTATCCGCACCATAGAAAAAGAGGCGCCGGTTATGGTCAGACGTTTACGTAAATATCCTTTCAATATCATCTGTTGTACTTTCACATTTATACTATCTGCCTTAATTTTTTTCCCCCAACCCGCCGTATATGCAGCTGACGTTACCCTGGCATGGAGCGCCAATACCGAGCCCGACATCGACGGCTACTACATTTACTACAAGACCGGCACTTCGGGGGCGCCCTACAACGGCACCGGTGCTGACCAAGGGAGCTCGCCGATCAAAATGATCACCCTTGCCGAGCTTGCCGATTCAGCGAACCCTGAATACACGATACAGGGACTGAGTGATACGGAAACGTCTTTCTTTGTCGCCACGGCTTATGACACGGAAGGCAATGAAAGCGGCTATTCCGATGAAGTGTCGTATCGGCCCCCATCGGCCCCGGCGCTCACCGGGTTATCCATCGATGGCGATGACCAAGTCATCGAAAACAGCAGTGCAGATTTTACGGCCACCGCCCACTTCAGTAACGGAAGTACGCAGACAGTGACCAGCAGCGCCGGTTGGAGCAGCAATTCTCCATATGCTATCGTCAACAGCAATGGGTCCCTTGCGGCTTCAGAGGTTCCCGGCGACGTGGCGGTGACCGTCCAAGTCAGTTACACGGTCGGTGAAACGACAATGACTGCGACAAAAGTGGTGACCCTCGTCAATGTCCCGGTATTGAATCTTCCGCCGAATGCCCCGGTCATTGCATATCCGGACAACGGCCAATACGGCGTCGATGAACCCCTGAATATAACAACAAACCCATTTTCGGATCCCAACGACGATGCTCACGGGCAGAGCCGTTGGCAGATCAGCGATCAAAGCGATTTCTCCACCCGGGTTGTCGATATCACCAGCGACAGCCACCTGACCGTATTTCCCGTACCGCATATGATACTGACACCCAATCAAACATATTATGTGCGCGTTCGATTCTACGACGTCTATTTTGAGCCCTCTGACTGGTCCGACACGGTTGCGTTCACCCCCCATTCTCTGGTCGAGGATCTTAATTCAAACGGCATTCCGGATGTCAACGAAGTGGATGACACCGTCGATTTCAACTTGGATGGGATCCCGGACAACCACCAGCCGGAAATTATCAAATGCGTTCAAACGGAAGACGGCTCTGCATACATCGGCGTTGAAAAGATTTCAGCTTCCATCCTCGAAATTGACGCCATGGGCGTGATCGACCCGGATACCATCGCCGACACGGCCAACCGGCCGGCGGATCTTATCTTCGGCCTGTTTTCCTACCGGCTAAGGGTAACCCAGCCCGGAAGCATCGCCACATTGAAAATCTATTTTTCCGGAGATGTTTTCCCGTCGGACACCTTCTTTAAATACGACACCATTAACGGATGGTATGACTACTCGGAACACACCACCATTAACCCGGACGGGCAATCAATAACTCTGGAACTCAAGGACGGGGGGTATGGCGACAGCGACGGGTTGGCAAACGGAATCATCGTCGATCCGGGAGGAATCGCTTCTGGAGAGGCAGATATTGAGGGGTCGGTTAGCGGCAGCGGGTGTTTTATCGCGACCGCGGCGTTTGGTTCAAAATTTGAAAAACATGTCCGGCTTCTTCGAAGGTTCAGAGATCTCTATCTGATGCCCCATAGAATCGGCCGTGCTTTTGTGAGTGCCTATTACCGGTACTCGCCGCCGGTGGCAAACGTTATTGCCGACCACGAAGCGGTTCGGGCCGTGATACGCTGGAGTCTTGTGCCTTTAATCGGTTTGAGTTGGATGTTGCTGCACTTCGGCACCGCACCCACAGGGCTGCTTTTCGTTCTGATGAGTACAACGCTTTGGGTAGGTTACAAAAGAAGATGCAAGGCATGGCGGGTGAAACCGGCCAAGGTTTCAGCGAACAGGGAAAAGCCCAAATAATCGGGGTATCTCGGGCTTTCTAAAAGGGTAGATTGTTCTTGGGAATCAGCGGAACTTTTCGCCGGCTCAAGAACAAATTTAGCAGATCTTAATATGCACCTCGCTTCCCCAACACCACAAACACGGTTTCGTTCAATATACTTAAATCCAAGGCAAGTCCACGGTTATAGATGTAATACAGATCCAGGAGAATCATATCCTCAAACAACACCTCGCTTCTCCCGGCCACTTGCCATAAACCGGTAATCCCGGGACGAATGCTCGTCCGTTTCTTGTGCCAGTCCTTGTAAACCTCGTACTCATACGGAAGACACGGTCTTGGGCCCACGAGGCTCATATTGCCTTTGAGCACGTTGATCAGCTGCGGCAATTCATCCAAACTGAATTTTCTCAAAAACTTGCCGACAGGGGTTATCCGTGAATCATCGGTGATCTTCAGCGGCTGATCCTCGTTTTCGCCATTGGAAATTTCGCCTTTGATGAGTCGGGTTACATAATCTTTATGAATATCCGAGCTAATATCTGTCCGCATAGAGCGAAATTTAAACATCTTGAATTTTTCAGCATTCTTACCCACCGCCAAGGCACGATAAAAGACCGGCCCCTTTGAATTCAGCTTTATGGCAAGCGCGATTATGAGAAATAAGGGGGATAACATCACAAACGCCGGCAGTGCAATCAAGGCATCCAAACCATGTTTTAGTTTGTTGAACAGCCAGGGATTTTTTTGGGAACACAGCCGGATCATTTGAAGACCGCAAAAGTTATCGATGTATAACTTCATATCAACAATCGGCATCAATTGGGGGGGGAACCATACCGTAATTTTTTCAGTGGTACAATAATCCAGCAGCGAAATAAGGGTTCGTTTGTCTAACTTTTCATCGGTAACGATGATTTCATCGATTTTATTCTGTTCCACAATACCCGGCAATCCTTCCACCGGACCCAGACGCCTTTTTGATACGGAAATATCCAGACCGGATTCACCCACGATGCCGGCGATCCAATAGGGGGCATTGCGATCAATAATATAGGTTGCGATGCTTTCGGCGTTTTCATCAGATCCGACGATAGCCACCTGCCGCCGGAAATTACGACGCATCCAGGTGTTGTACACGACATGTACGATAAAATACCGGTTAATCATTAAAAGCACGACAGCAAATATAAAGCCGACAGGGATTACCTGCCAGTTTATTGTCTCAATCGAATTGTTATCTGGATTTATAAGGCCGATCATCCCGACAATCAAAAAACTGATTCCTATGGATTCGATGACATACAACAACTGGCCCCCGAAAAATCGGCTCGCGATCATCATCACGACGGCGGCAATAAAAATTATGCTAATCGAATAATAACTCGTAAAAAGTTGAGGCCATATTAAAATGGACGATACCATCCCAAAGGTTAACAGGCTCCAACCAAACGATTTAATTTGATTTGCCAGATGTTTTTTTCTTAAAAATATGACATGATAGCTATACAGGTCAAACGCCGGAAAAAACGCTAAAACAACCAGTGACAGAACACACAGGAGGAGGGCTTGATTTAAATTCCCTCTCAAATAAAAGCTGGAATCGACGGCCAGCCCCCCCAGTCCAAAAGCGAGCTGGACCATTATTAGATCAAGGACGACCAATCCGAACTTATAAGAAAAAAATCGATTCCGTGTATCTCTTTTTGAAGGTTTATCAGTCACTTTATAAAACGGCGACAACTGCAGGGCACTTTCTTCGGACCCCATCGTTGCCATAGCGCCTTCTTTTCCTGAGTGAATTTTATGATTTTTAACAGGTCTCATCATGCATTCACTATTCAATTACTGTGCCAAGCATCCTATCTGTTTTAACATGTTAACATAACTTATAAAGCAATAACAAGTCACACGGAATAGAACATTGAAGCTTACCACATTGTGCAATTGGTTTACCAATTTTTGTGAAATAAATTACACAATTCATCATCCAATCAACCTATTGGTTATCCCTTCAAAAATCTCAACACCCCATACTTCATCAACATCTTGACATCACGCCCCCAGGTTTTTTCACCGATCATCACAAGGGCATCATCACCTTGAAAATCTTTGGTTTTAAAATCATACGATTTCACCGTAACATGTTTTTCATCAAAAACTCCCCCACCCTTTTCCGAACATTTTAAAAGATACTGATTCATGGGACGCTGTATATCCTCGGGGTTATGAACCGGAACTTTTGAGTTGGGATAAAGCAGATATTTGGCTGCATGAAAATCCAAGGCAACCGGATCCGTGCTTGCTAAAACAGCCTTTGTACGTGCCACCGGCGGTTCGGTACGAGATGCAAGCCCGATCCACTCGGCGGTGGTGATATTCAGGTCGGCGTTTCGAATCGTGTTCAGAAACACGCCGATCTCGGCCCCGATCATGCCGGGTTCCGGACCGGGGGTCCATTTGTTAAAAGGAAAAGAATGAAAATTATAATATTTTTCAGTAAGTTTTCCGTTTTTATGCGGGTCGGGACCACCGCTGATGTCACTGATCCCCAGGTAATTTTTAATCGCACTGGTGGCGCCGCAATAGGTGCTGTGATGGTTCAATGCTGCAAAATTAATAAATTTAAGGGGTTGATCCGTGTAGACGCCTTTTTCCCAGATCCCGTTTTTAAAATCAACAAGGGTACCCGTATCTGTTTTAAAAATCGGGTAGGTCATGATAACTTCCCGAAAATCATCTCCCCGGGCCCCATTATCCAATGAGATCAAGGGGACGCCGCCGGTACCGTCACAGTATACATAACCGGTTCCGTCTTCAGGGCTGAAAACCCGCTGGTTCCCGGCGCCGACATCGATCAGGTGGCAAATTGAAAATTTGTCATGATATTTTTTCTTCAAATGCGCACCCAGATCATTGAAATTGTAGATTTGATCGAGGTCCGAATTTCTGGAAAATACCGGCGCCCATCCGGAATGCAGCGATTCCCAGGGAGAGGCCCCGCGATGGCAGTTTTCAGCCAAAACCACTTCGCCATGAAACCCGCCGCGACGATTCATAATCAAATCCACAAAAGCATTCAACGCAGAAAGGTTGGGAACCCCCTGGTTCCACCACTGAACATTGGGCTTGATGACGACAACATCATCGGGTCCGATAAACGTTTCAATGCCTCCCATGAGGTCGATCACTTTTGAAAGATTCTCGGAAGGATGCCCGTTAACCGCTCTATAAACTGTAGATTTTATATCGTCTTTCATCGTAATTTTTACGGTCTTTCCGGCAAATGCATCTCGCCCAAAAAGCAAAACACCCAATGCCATGAATATTTTCTGTATAAATGCTCTTCGCGTTTCCATTTTCTATTCTTCAAACCTTCCCTTTCTTTCTAAATCCCAGCCCTCAACCTCCAAACCTTCTTACCTTCTCTCCTTCTATCTTTCCAGCCTCATAGCTTTCCAGCCTTTTCATCCTTCCCAGCTTCATAGCCTCATCGCTTCATAGCTTCCTCGCCTTCCAGCCTTCTCGCTTTTCCTCTTCGTTATTAACACCTGGGCGTTTCCATTGGAAGCATATTCTTGAAAATGTTTTTCTAAAAAAATTGACAAGGTGCGTCACTTGTGTTACAATCTGCCATTAAATTTAAGGAGGAAAACAAAATGCCTGCTAAAAATCCAAGAATCAACGTTGTCCTTGATACGCCATTATATAAAAATGTCCAATTTCTTGCTGAAAAGGATGGAGTATCTTTGTCCACCAAGGTAAGAGACCTTCTAAAAGATGCCATTGAAACTCAAGAAGACATTTTTTTGGCCGGCATTGCTGAGGAAAGAGAAAAGACTTTGGACCTAAATGGAATCCTGACACATGAAGAAACTTGGTCGTAATGGCATACCAACCAATTTATCATACGGATGTAAAAAA
>DATKWE010000066.1:0-5719 GCA_035529735.1 Desulfobacterales bacterium
TCGGATGAAGGGGTCGTCATCGGTGCCTGCATTGTGTCTGCGGCAACGGCCACTGAAGTCGGGGCAACCGGAGTTAAACGAGCCCCGTGGGCCAATGCCCCTTTTATCCCCGGATCCCTGGCAGAGTATATGGATGCTCAATTTAAATTCTTTGGAAATGAAAAAATCGCCCAAGACAAAAAACCTGTAATGGCAGGATTAAATTATTTTCTTACGGATAAAGCCAGAGGGGGAACTTCCAACAAGCTGATCGGAGAAAAAAGGGATGTAAAAGTCTGGCTGTCCTGGCTGGAAAGACTTGCGCACAATGACGTCGAAGTGATTAAAACCCCCATAGGAAATCTGCCGACTTTCGATGACCTGAAAAATCTGTTTAAAACGATAATCGACAAAGAATATACCGAAGAACTTTATGTTAAGCAGTTTTCTCTGCACACAGACAATATCATTTCCAGAATAGACTTGCAGCTAAGGGAATATGGGAAAGAACCCGATATTCCCGAAAAACTGTTCGAAATTCTTAAAGCGCAAAAGAAAGGCCTTGCGGCGCTGAGAAATACATATGGCCCGGTCGTAACACCGTCTCAACTTGAGGAATTATAACATTAAACCCATACTCAGCGTAATTTGCAGCGGCCGTATGCTGGTCACCCTTCTTATGGGTTTTGCCTGCGGACTGCCGCTTCTTCTGACCATATCCGTATTGCAGGCTTGGATGAAAGAAGAAGGGGTGGATCTGACGGTCATCGGAATGATGGCCCTGGTGGGCCTTCCCTATACGTTGAAGTTTCTCTGGGCACCGGTTCTGGATCGTTTTACCCTGCCCTTCCTGGGCCGCAGAAGAGGGTGGCTCCTTGTCGCTCAAGTGGCCTTGATTCTTTCGATCTCGGGTCTGGGTTTCACGGATCCGGGAAAGAGCCCTTGGATGGTGGCCTTTATCGCTTTTCTGGTAACCTTCTTCAGCGCTTCCCAGGATATTGTTGTCGATGCGTATCGGAGAGAAGATCTTCCGGATGAAGAATTGGGGTTGGGCTCTTCGTTGTATGTCAACGGATACCGGGTAGGAATGCTTCTGGCTTCCGGCGGCGGCCTGGTCATGGCAGACCACATGCCGTTTTCCATGGTCTATCAGATTATGGCGGCCTGCCTGCTGCCGGGGGTTGCAACCACCCTTCTGGCACCGGAGCCTGAAATTCATGTGGGAACTCCGAAAACCATAAAGGAAGCGGTCTTTGATCCTTTGATTGAATACTTCCATCGGCAGGGCGCACTGTGGATACTGGCCTTTATTCTTTTATACAAAATCGGCGACACAATGGCCAGCGCCATGACCATACCGTTTTATCTTGACATCGGGTTTTCAAAAACCCAAATCGGCGCTGTGGTAAAACTTTTCGGATTCTGGGCCACTGTCGGCGGCACGCTGATCGGTGGTATAATAATGCTCAGGCTTGAAATCAACCGAAGTCTCTGGATTTTTGGTTTTCTTCAGGCCATATCCACCGCAGGTTTTGCAATACTGGCGCGAATCGGCAACAGCCTTCCTGCACTGTCAGCGGTCATTGCCTTTGAGAACTTCAGCAGCGGAATGGGAACCGCGGCTTTTGTGGCGTTCATGGCGAGTATTACCAACAAAAAATTTACCGCCACACAATATGCGCTCCTCAGCAGCCTCATGGGAGTTCCCAGGGTGGTGGCTTCAGCACCGACCGGCTTTATGGTCAAAAAGTTCGGCTGGGAAACCTTTTTTATACTCTGTACGTTAATCGCTGCTCCAGGGATACTGCTGCTTCTGAAATTTGCACCCTGGAGCCCGGCAGGTAATCATCGATGAACGAAAATAAAGAAAATAAAAAAATCATCGCGCGAATCAAAAATTTAGCCCGGCAGAGAAAAGAAATCCTTTCTTTGTCCCCTGAAAAAGCCCTTGATGCGATTCTCGAATCGCCGCAATCAGCGGCCCTGGTCCATTCACTTTCAGAAGAAGATTTTTATTTTTTAATCCATGATATCGGGATTGAAGACGCGCTTCCACTTCTTCGTCTTGCATCCGACAAGCAATGGGAATATATCGTCGATCTCGAGGTATGGGAAAAAGATCGAATGGATCTCGCATCTGTAACAACGTGGTTTAACCTGCTGTTTAAAATAGATCCGAATCGATTTATAAAATGGTTTTTCGATCAGAAGACCGAGTTCATGGAATTCTATTTATTCAAAAATATCGAGATAAAGATCAGAGAAACCGATGAGGACCCATCCGACTTTGATGATGCGTTTTTTACGTTCGACGACACTTTTTATGTAAAGTTTCTCGACGAACCCTTTGACCCGGAATCCGATTTAAGCGATCGGGAAAAGACGACAAAAAATCGCCGAGACGATTTTATTTCAAATTTTTTTAAAACGCTTTCAACCTATGATCCCTTCACATATCATAAGGTTCTGCTGGAGACGTGCAGCGTTATACCGGCAGAGACCGAAGAAGAAACCTATCGACTGAAAAATGTAAGACTGGCGGAAAAAGGATTCCTTCCGTATGAGGAGGCCGTCGGCATTTATCAGCCGCTCAAAGTACAGGAGTTTAAACAACAGCACACAAAATTTATCAATTCAGAGACTGAACGAAACCTGTTCTTTCCGGTTCCGTTCTATCACGCCGGATTGCTGGAACAAGAGGACTATTTTACGAACGCATTAAAAAAAATCGACATCGATGATGTTCTGGAGCAAATTCAGATCGAGTTTGCCGCTCTGTGCAACCTGATCATTTCTGCGGATCAAAAAAAAATCCGGGAAAAAGACGAACTTAAAAATGTCGTAAAAAAGGCTTGCGGATATATAAATATCGGTCTCGAAAAGCTAACCGAAGATGACGGGGATCTCGATGCCGGCCGTTGTGCCGCAGTAATACAAAAGTACCCCCTTTCAAGTATTTTCAAATTGGGATTCGGGCTTGCCCTTGAACTGAAGTGGCGTGCCGAAAAATGGCAGAAAAAGAGCTGGTTTAAAAGAAACGGATTGCTTCTGGGCTTCTGGGACCAAGATTGGATGGGGGTGCTGGGAGGGCTTCTGATAAAAAAGCCGCTGTTTTATGACAACTATAAAACAGGTGTGCTTTACAGGGAATTCGTCGCCATACAAGACATCGAGGACACTGAAAATATATTAAATGAAATTGTCGCCTTTGACGAAATTCTCTCCCTTATGAACACAGAACCCGAGCTGGTTCCGGAGGGGTATCTAACCTATAAAAATTTTGTACTGACACTCTGGGCCCGGAATTATTTGGGCCTGTCAGAGGAACTTCTACCGCTGCCCTTTGATGCGTTCAGAAACTTTTTTAATGATCTCTGGGCCGACAAAGACAAACCGCGCAAAACGAGCCTGACAATGAAAGAATCGCTTTTAAACTGGCTTTCAGATAAGACAGGGCTCACACATTATGAGATCACTCAGAAACTGGGCCAAACCCTGGAAAATCTTTTTAATGAGATCGAAAGCGAGGTTGGGGAAGTATCCGGGGAAGACCTTGATCCCAGATATATTCATCTTTTTTTAATAAAATCGGATAATTAATCAACACTTTGGCAACCAATTTGCTGATCTTAAGAGGGGCTTAAAATAATTTATGAGGAGGTTGTATTGTGGAACCAATGGGCGATGCTTGGGTAAAAAAATTTAAGACGGTAACAGTTAAGTTAAAAGACGGTACAATCATTAACGGAAAATTGAATATCGGCGAGTATGCGAGAGTATTTGATTATTTTAGAAGTTCTCCGGACCACTACTTTATTCTGTCCGATGCCGAACACGATGGACAATCCGGAAAAGTCGTCATCATCAATAAAAATGAGATTGTGTGGGCTGAGCCGGAAGACACCTAACCTGAATTTCTCATGAAGAACATCAAAGGTAAGATCAAAACAACACGATAGCAGTAAAATATATCGAAATTTAACCTATATTCCAAGTTTCAGACTGTAAAATTAATAACAAAGAATCGGAATTGATGTTCTTCACCTATGGCCGGCCCTGTTGTTTATGGAGGGTTGGGGTTAGCGCTATCCGCTTATCAATAAGAAGACTTTGGAACGCGCCAGAACCGGTGGCTAAAGAGCCGGCAGGCCGGCGTAAGGTTGTAGATGGCATCTGCGGCAATCATAACCGCGGCATTGGTCCAAGTGCTTTTATCTTTGGGCCAAATGGTCATGTCCGGACACGTAAATCCGCACCAGTATGACCCGTCTTTGTTGGTTCTGTTCTGAATCCAGTTAAACACCGTCTCTGAAAGACTCAGGTTGCCCATGGCCGACAATGCCAGCGTCAGTTCGCACGTTTCTGCAACCGTTATCCAGGGCCGGTTGGATACACACCGAACGCCTTGACCGTTGATCACGAATTTTTTCCAGAGCTTTTCGATTCTCTGATGCGCCCTATGGCCGGTGACGACGCCCGAGAGTATCGGATAGAACCAGTCCATTGAATAATTGGATTTGGATCTGTTAAAATGATCGGGTTTATACTGAATCGCATATTTTAACCTTGATAATCCTTCAATCCATGCCGGCATCGTATACCCGAGATGTTCTGCAACAGCCAGCGCACATTTGATGCTCATGAAGACCGAGCTGGATCCGGTCAAAAGCGCCATGGGATCGACGCGCCCTGCCGGACTTATCGCCCAGTAGATCTCACCGCCGGGAGCCTGCATGTCGAGAGCGAAGTTTATGGCCGATTTTATGGTCGGCCACATCTCTTCAAGAAAGGTTAAATCACCGGTTATAAGATAGTAGTGAAAAACACCCACAGCAATGTAGGACGACAGGTTCGTATCCCGGGTCTTGTCTTTAGGAATACCATTCATGTACGAGGCATACCAGCTTCCATCCTCAAGCTGCATTCGGGCCAACCATTTATAGGCCTTCTGCGCCTCTTTCAAAAACCCGCCGATGCTGAGCCCCATTGCAGCCTCTACATGATCCCACGGGTCTGTTTTTTCATCTTCGCACCAGGGTATTTCACCGCTTTCCCTTTGTGTTTTTGCGATCATGCCGCCAACAAGATCAACGTCAATCAATACATCCTGTTTACGCGCGTAGAGATTTAGTCCTGTACACATGATATCTTTATCGATGGAACATTCCGGCATTGTTTATAAAAGCATTATCCATGGAGCGGTTCAACGAAGAAAAGATCCCGATCCCTGTTATTGGGCAAAAAGGTTTGCAACCATTCTGATTTGTGGTAATTTACATATAAATCTTCAACCAGCTTTGTGGACTATACCATAGATGCCCATTAATCAATTAAAAAGCACACTGCGTTTCTATTTCATTACCGATGAACATACAATCGGCTTTTCTCCGGTAAAGCAGGTACAGCTTGCCATAAAAGCCGGAGCGACCAGTGTCCAATACCGGAACAAATCTTTTTCTCCGCGGTTTTTCGAAGAAGTTGCCGTCATAAAAAACATCTGTAAATGTAACGCCATCCCTTTTATCATCAATGACAACATCCTGCTTGCCAAGG
The DNA here is from genome assembly GCA_035529735.1 of Desulfobacterales bacterium. GTDB lineage: Bacteria > Desulfobacterota > Desulfobacteria > Desulfobacterales > UBA11574 > JAAXQD01. The sequence continues at coordinate 5,533 of DATKWE010000066.1, forward strand.
CGGTTATGGCCGATGGCGTCCACCTCGGTCAGGACGATGAAGATCCTGCTCTGGCGAAACGCATTTTAGGTCCTCAGGCAATTATCGGCAAGTCCGTATCCAATCTTGATGAACTGAACGCTTCGGATCTGTCAGTTTGTGACTACATCGGAACAGGCCCTGTTTTCTCCACCCAGACAAAAGTCGA
>DATKWE010000067.1:0-10729 GCA_035529735.1 Desulfobacterales bacterium
TGTTCAATGTTGAATCTTTTCAGTCCGACCCGGACTGCAAAAAGTTCATGCCCTCACTCTGTATTGAGCCAGACCTTGCATTTCAGATCATCCACCGCTTTGGCCTTGACCCGAACAATTTTTTCCCAATTCTCCAGGTCCGCACAGAACAGGCAGTAGTTTTCCGCGGCCCAGCCCTTGGATCCGTATGTCCAGTCAGCCCCCACCAGATTTAAAATCTTCCACAGCGGTACCATCTCGTCGGGCTCGGTTACGGGTTCGCGTGAGTTCTGGTTGAGATAGAAATAAGCACCTTCCTTGTCCATGGGCGCCTGAAGATCTTCAAAACCGGGCTGGGTTTCCCGCACTTCTTCAGCCACATCTTCCACCACAAAACGCCAATCTTCTTCATTGGCACCCATGGCGCTGCAGGTATCGTTTTTCAAGGCCATCTCGCAAGACCCCCGGATACCCTTGGGCTGATCGTCCTTGGGCCAGTTTTTTCGAATGTGGAAAACCAGACCGGGGATATCGATTTTCATGGGACAGGCATAAACGCACCGCGTGCACATGGTACAGCACCACGCCCAGTTGGAATTTAGAATTTCGTCGTCCAGGCCGAGGGCCGCCATGCGCAAAAATTTTCTGGGATCCATATCTTCCAGGCCGGTTGCAGGGCAGCCCGATGAACAGAGCCCGCAGGTCAGACATAGATTCAGGTTCCCCCCTTCGGGCAAAAGCGCCATTACCTGGTCTTTAAACGTGCTTTTTTTCTTCCCTTTAATCTTGATAATCTGGGATGACATTATTTCCTCCATTAAATTGAAGATGGACTATTGAAGATTGAAATTTGGAGATCGAGCAGGGTCAACCTTCAATGGAAAATAATCGGTTGCAGGTATAAAATGGCGGTCGATTTTTTGCTAGTCGAGAAGCCGTTTGATACTTGCCGATATTTCTTCTGCCGAGGCCGGTTTTGCGATATAGTCATCCGCCTCGGTGCTCATCCCATCCCGATGGGAATAGCGGGTCGAAGTTACATGGGATGCCACGGCGGTCAACAGAATAATGGGAATGTCGACACATTTTTCATCGGCTTTCAGTTTCTTACACACCTCGTATCCGTCCATTTCAGGCATCATGACATCCAGGACAATGACGTCCGGCGGACTTGCATGGACTTTTTCCAGACCTTCAACACCGTTATACGCCACCTCAACTTCAAAGCCCTCTTTTTCCAATTGCCCTTGAACGATCGAACAGAAATCAGGCTCGTCATCGACCACAAGAATTCTCTTTTTTTCACTCATAATTATCCTCCTTTTTTTGATTCCGGATCTTTAATCCTTTGACAGTTTTGGGTTCCAAATATTCGGTTCTCCGGCACTTAAAAAAATAAACCCGGAATCAATCCACACTCGGCCTTGGATACAGGCCGGTTTTTTCTACAATTTCTGGGACCATTTCTTCCCATTCAATGGCCATGATATGAAATCCATGAACCCCTTCCACCTCTTTAAGACGCTCGATCGACTCGATACAGATCTTGATTCCCTCCTCGGATTGTTTTTCCTTGGGGGTATCTGCCATTCTTTTTACCATCTCGTCCGGAATTTCGATTCCCGGAACCCGGTTTTTCATGTACCGCGCCATGCCCGCCGATTTAAACGGGGTTACCCCTGCCAGAATACTGACTTTTTCAAGAAGCCCCCGGTCGCCTGCCAATTTCATCCAGAGCTCGAACTTGTCGAGGTCATATATGCACTGGGTTTGAATAAATTCCACCCCGGCGGCAATTTTTTTTGCCAGGCGAGGAACACGGATTTCAAACGGATCGGCAAACGGATTTGCCGCAGCGCCGACAAACATTTTGGGCGGCCGGGAAATATCGTCTCCTCCCAGGAACTTGCCTTGGTCCCGCATATGCCGGACGGTTTGAATCAACTGAATGGAGTCGACATCATGAACGTTCTGACCCGTCGGGCAGTCGCCGAAGCTCTGGTGGTCTCCGGAAAGACAGAGAATGTTGTGTATGTCAAACGCCGCCGCCCCGAGAATATCGCTCTGTAAAGCGATCCGGTTCCGGTCGCGCGTTACCATCTGCAGTACCGGTTCAAGTCCCATGAGTTTTAGTTTTATACAGGCCGCCAGGCTGCACATGCGAGTTACGGAGGTCTGGTTGTCCGTGATATTGATGGCATCTACATGATCCTTGATCAGGTTGGCCTTTTCAACAATCACCTCAGGATCGCTCCCCCTCGGGGGACCGCACTCGGAGGTAACAGCAAGGTGACCGGCAGCCAGAATCTTTTCCAGTTTGCTGGGTGTGTTTATTTTCATTGCTGCACATCCTCCCTTTCAACTTTTCTGGGTCCTCCGGCCCTGTCCGTGGACCAGTCTTTTATAGGGTCGATTTGTTCATAATCGTCGAGCCTGTCCAGTGCCTTGAGACGGTCGATAATCAACTGCCAGGCACAGTCGATTTCCTTGTTAATTTCACAGCTGCCCTGGGTAGAACCGCCGCACGGGCCGTTGAGAATTCGCTTTGCGCAGCGGGAAACCGGACAGATTCCTCCGGTGCGTGCCAGGATGCACTGTCCGCAAGCCTGGCACCTTTCCGTCCACAACCCTCGTTTTTCGGTGACCCCTAAAAAACAGGTGTTCACTCCGGGATAGACCGGCGTCGTATGATATTTTTCGGCCATGAACTGAACGCCGACGCCACAGGCAATGGAAACAACGGCATCGTACTGATCGATCACATCCCGAATTTCTTCGAGATATTCGTGATCGCACTGCCGCTCCAAGGTTATTTCATCTATTTTTACATCACGTCCCTGGTTGAGGAAATACATTCTAAGGGCTGAAGCCAGAACACCGACTTCTTTCTTTCCCCCTGCCTCACAAACCGTGACACATTCGTTACAACCAAGAATGAGGATTTTTTCATGTTCTTTGATCTCCTCTATAATTTCTTCGATCGGTTTTCTATCTGCGACAATCATAAGACCTCCCTTTCAATGGGTTCATGCGGCCTTCTTTTTGGCCAGTTTAATCGGATTGGGCCCCAAGTTTCGGATTCTTTCGTCCATCTCAACGGCAATCTGGGCGAAACGCGGACCTTCACTCGATGAAAGGTTGTACATCTGTGCCCTTTCTCCGCCGATGCCGATGGTCTCGAGAATGCTTTGAGCCTGTTCCACCCGTTTACGGGCTCTGAGGTTGCCGCTGTTATAATGGCAATCTCCTTCCATACATCCCACGGCATATACGCCGTCCGCGCCCTTCTCAAAGGCATGGAGAATATGAAGAACATCCACCTTTCCGGTGCATGGAACGAGAATAATTTTAATGTCAGAAGGGTATTGCAATCGCATGGAACCTGCCAGGTCCGCAGCAGTATAACCTCAGAAACTGCAGCAAAATGCAATGATGATCGGCTCAAAATCTTCCTTCATAATTCCTCCTTTGAATCGAAATTTCCGGATTGGGGAATTCTATCTTTTCGCCAAGAATTCCGTCTTACCATCCGCAATTTTACACGACGTCCTCGAGGAGCGCGTCGATCTTGCTCATAATCTGCACGTCTTCATACCAACTCAGTTCAATGGCCTTGGCCGGGCATTCCGCCGCACAGACACCGCATCCATGGCATAACGCCACATCGATTTCACTGACACCGTCTTGGTTGATCCTCGGTACCTGATAGGGGCAGGAGCGGACGCATATGAGGCATGACGCACAAAGATCTGTCTCTACCTGTGCCGTTACCGCCGATAAGGTTAACTGTGGCTGGGACAGAAATGTCGTTGCCCTGGAGGCTGCGGCTAAAGCCTGCGAGATCGATTCGTGCAACAATTTGGGACTATGGGCGGTCCCGCAAACAAAAATTCCCTCTGTTGCCATGTCGACGGGTCTGAGTTTGACATGCGCCTCCATAAAGTAACCTTCTGCGGTTCTGGCCAGTTTGACAATGGAGGCGAGTTCTTCGGTATCTTCAGCCACCATGCCGGCGCTCAGCGCAAGAAGGTCGGCACTGACCCGGAGGCTGCGGCGGAGAACGTGATCCTTGAAGGTAACCACCACACCCGCTTCCGACGATTCCACCGTCGGCGGATCTTCAGGATCGTACCGGGAAAATAATATGCCCTGTTTTCTGGCTTCGGTATAGTACTCTTCCAGAAATCCGTAAGTCCTGATATCCCGGTAAAGTATGAAGATTTGGGCATCCGGCTGAAGCTTTTTGATATGAAGGGCATTTTTGATGGCGCTCTGACAGCAAATTCTGGAGCAATTGGGATTCTCGTCGTTTCTTGATCCCACACACTGGATCATGACCACCTGGCTCAGATCCTCGGCCCCTTTCTCTTTTAAACGTTCGGCCAGTTCGACCTGGGTCACCACGCTTTCGTTTTGTCCGTAGAGAAACTCTTTGGGGCTGTATTCCGTTGCACCTGTGGCCAATACAACGACGCCGTGGTCGATCTTTCTTTCGTACATGCCCGGCCCCACCAGGACTTCGGTGGTGAAGTTTCCTTTGAATCCGGAAAATCCGACGATAAGGGAACGGGTCAGCACCTGGATTTGGGAATGGGATGTCACCTTCCGGATCAATTCTTCCAGATACGTTCCGACATCCGATCCTTCGATGGTCGCGGTCAGACGGTTGGCCATGCCGCCCAGTTTTTCCTCTTTTTCAACCAGAACCACAGGAAACCCCTGGTCTGCAAGGCCCAGTGCGGCATTCATCCCGGCCACCCCGCCACCGATGACCAGGGCTCTTTGAATGACCGGAATCTTCTTTTCATGCAGCGGATGGAGTGTGGCGGCACGGGCCACCGCCATTTTCACCAGATGTTTGGCTTTTCCGGAGGCTTTTTCAGGATCATCGGAATGGACCCAGGAATCCTGATTCCGGATATTGGCCATCTCAAAGAGGTATTTGTTAATCCCGCAGGCTTCGAGGGTATCCATGAATATTCCCTCGTGGGTTTTGGGCGTGCATGCCGCAACCACGATCCGATTGAGTCGGTGCTCCTTAATGACCTGTTTCATTTCCTCTTGGGAATCCTGGGAGCATGTAAAGAGATTTTGCCCGGCGTACACCACATGGGGAAGTGTTTTGGCATACGCTTCCACCACACCGACGTCGACGACACCCGCAATGTTGACACCGCAGTTGCAGACAAACACCCCGATTCGCGGCGCCTCACCGGTCAGATCGATTTCTTCGGGGAGTTCTACACTTTTTGTCAGGGTGTTCCTGGCTTCACTCAGACGGCCCCCTGCCAGACATGCAGCAGCACTCGCCTCTGTGACGGAACTTGGAATATCTTTGGGTTCCTGAAACACGCCGCAGGCATAAACCCCCGGTCGGGAAGTCTCTACAGGATCAAAAGGCTTGGTAATCGCAAACCGATACTTGTTAAGGTCGACATCCAACCGCTTGGCCAATTCAGCGGTGGATTCAGGCACCTGAAGACCCACCGAAAGGACGATCATATCAAAGATCTCTTCTTGCAGTGCGCCGGCTTCGTCCACATACTGAATGCGCAAATTTCTCTGGTCGCCGATTTCATCGATGGTATGGACCCGCGCCTTGATAAATCGAACGTTCTCTTTTTCTTTGGCCCGGAGATAGTATTTTTCATAGTCCTTTCCGAACGTACGGATATCCATGTTGAAAATAGCACAATCGAGATCTCCGTGAGCATGCTCTTTGGCGATCATCGCGTCTTTGACGGCATACATGCAGCAGACCGAAGAGCAGTATCCGTTGCCGCATTGGTTGGTATCCCGGGAGCCGATGCACTGGAGCCAGGCGATTTTTTTCGGTTCTTTTTCATCTGAAGGCCGGACCAAATGTCCCATGGTCGGACCTGAAGCGCTGAGGATCCGTTCAAATTCAAGACTGGTCAATACGTTGGGATTGCTTTTGTAATGATAAAATTGTTCCAACCCTGAAGGATCGAAGGGTTCGCTCCCGGTGCAAAGAACCACGGAGCCGACTTGGATATCTTTTTCTACTTTTTGCTGGCTGTGATCGACGGCTTCTGCCAGACACGCATCCACACACTGAAAACACTCTGAACAGTAACTGCAATTCAAACAGCGGGCGGCTTCTTCTCTTCCGGATGCTTCGTCATAACCGAGTTCTACTTCTTTAAAATTGCCCGCGCGTTTTTCTACGGGCAGTTCCGGCATGTTCGACCGGGTCGTTTCAGGTTCATTTTCCGGGATCGGACGATAAACCGGATTTTCAAAAGTTGTCGGTTCTCGCCCTTTGGCCATATCCTGACCGTCAAAGTACCTGACGATGGATTCGGCCGCTTCTCGCCCGGCAGCGATGGCAGCAATGGCGATTCCGGGACCGGTTTGCAAGTCACCCCCGGCAAAAACACCTTCGCGATCCGTTGTGTAGGTGACGGAATCGGCCTCGACGGTTCCCCAGCGAGAGATTTTCAGCCCGGTCACATTTTCGATGGCCGAAAGATCCGGTCGCTGGCCGATGGCGGGGACAAGCTGGTCGATCTCGATGTCATATTCACTGCCCGGTATGGGCACGGGCCGTCTTCTTCCGGATGAATCCGGTTCACCCAGCTCCATCCGGATGCATCTGAGCCCGACGACGCTGCCGTCACGCGTCAGCACCTCTTGAGGTGCGGAAAGATACGTGATTTCAACCCCCTCTGCCTCCGTTGCTTGAATTTCTTCCTCCCAGGCCGGCATCTCGGCGCGGGTTCTTCTGTAGATGATATGGACCTCTTTTGCACCCAGCCGAACCGCGGATCTGGAGACATCGATGGCCACATTCCCCCCCCCAATTATGGCCACCTTTTTGCCGATGTCGGCTTTGCCGGTGAGATTGACTTCTCTAAGAAAATCCACGCCCTGACGCACGCCTCTGGCCTTTTCGCCGGGGATTCCCAGTTCGATTCCTTTGTGAGCGCCAAGGGCGAGATAAACCGCTTGATACCCATCGTTCAAAAGATCATCTAGGGTCAAATCTTCACCCAAAGGGGTGTGGGTCTTAATCTTAACACCCAGGTTGGTAATTACCTCGATTTCCCGGTCCAGAATGTCTCTTGGAAGACGATGTGCAGGGATACCCACACGCAGCATCCCGCCGGCTTCGGGCAAGGCCTCAAAAACGGTGGACAACACGCCTTTTCGGGCCAAATGATAGGCGGCGGAAAGACCGGAAGGACCTGAACCGATGATAGCCACCCGCTCTTTTCTGGGTGGCAGGCAATCGATCTCGATTTCACGCGGATCAAACTGATCTGCGGCCAGTCGCTTAAGATCGCGGATGGCTATCGGTTCGTCGACGTCGCATCGACGGCACGCATCTTCGCACTCGTGGGGACAAATCCGCCCCAGCACTCCGGGGAACGGATGATCCTCCATAATAATTTTCAAGGCCTCTTTATACTTGCCCGCCTTTACCATCTGAACATAACCCTGAACATTCTGTCCGGCAGGGCATGTCAGACGGCAGGGTGCGGGGTCTGTTTTCTGGATGGCAAAAGCCCCTGGAATGGCCTGGGCGTATTTTTTGTAGGCCGCCTTCTTAACAGACAGGCCTTCGTCGTATTCGTTGGGAAGATCTACGGGGCAGACCTTGATACATTCCCCGCAACTCGTACACTTTGAAATGTCAATAAAGCGGGGTTCCTGACGAATCCGGGCCGTGAAGCGTCCCGCTTCGCCTTTAAGATCCAAAAGCTCGGTGTTTGTCAAAAGCTCTATATTCAGGTGCCGGCCGACCTCGACCAGTTTCGGTGAGATAATTCACATGGCACAGTCGTTGGTGGGGAAGGTCTTGTCGAGTTGTGACATGAGTCCGCCGATGGCCGAAGATTTTTCCACCAGGTACACATAATAACCGGAGTTGGCAAGATCGAGTGCGGACTGCATCCCTGCTATTCCGCTGCCAACCACCATGACCGATCCTATTGGATCTTTCCCGTGTTTTTCAGTGGGCATGTTGTTCTTCTGGCTGTTTGTGTGCTCCATTTTTCCCATCCTTATATTCTTTCAAGTATCTCCGGGAGTTTGTGCTCCCATCCGAGGGTTGCCAAGTTTACGCCGCTGAAGCCTTCTTTTTTTAACGATGTGACCATTTCCGATGCAATCCGGGTACACTCGCGAACCTTGTCAGGGGATTTTCGGATGCGGTCGATCAGTGAATCAGAGATGTAAACATTATCCACATTACGCATGATATATCGGGCCATGCCGAGTGATTTGAGCAGTAAAACCGTTGGGATGATTTTTGTTTTCTGAATATCCACCCGTTTCATGAACGGATGAATGGCGGAAAGGTCAAATAGCGGTGGAGAGATGAAAAATTGGACGCCCGCTTCAATTTTTTTATTCATTTCCTCGATCTCCAGCTCCGGAGATTTTCCCTTGGCACCTGCACCTACCGTGGACCCAACCAGAAACTGAGGGGAGCCTGAAAGCTCAATTCCGGCCATGTCCTTTCCGGCTTGAAGCCCTCTAATGGCATTGAGTAATCCCAGAAGATCGATGTCATATACCGATCTTGCCTGGTAATGATCTCCAAAGCTGGGGTCTTCTCCGGTAACCGCCATGACATTGGTGATTCCGCATCCATAGGCTGCCAGAAGATCCGCCTGGAGGGCGATCCGGTTTCTGTCTCTACAGTTCACCTGCATCACGGTCTCCATCCCTTTTCCCTGGAGAATCATGGCACCGCCAAGGGCACTCATCCGCATGACAGCGTTGCTCATCTCCGGTATGACAAAGGCATCTACCTCCCCCTTGACTCTCATGGCATTGGACAGCATTGTGGAGACATCCACCCCCTTGGGCGGTTCCATTTCCGCAAGGACGGCAAATTCCCCTGCATCGAATTTGCGCTTTAAATTCATACGACTACCTCCGATTTTTTTCAGAAAAAGCAGCTCAAACAATAAAATCGCTTCACGATTTTATACACTGCAGCCACGCGCATCGAAAAGGAACTCAGGGGCTTCACCCCAATTGGAATAATGGAATAATGGAGTAATGGAATGATGGGTTTGAAGCAGTTTTTTTACAATATTCCAGCATTCCATTCTTCCCTTCCGATGGCATAAACAGGTCGCCATTAAAAGATTTGTGATTTCGCCAGGTTGTAGAATTTCCGAGACGTAAAATTAGTATATGACCAGGGTGTTAGTATGCGTAAGGCGCAGCTACAATTTTCCACAACCTGTTGTTATTGCCTGCCGCAGAGCCTCAGAGGACGCAGAGATGTGCAGGTTTTTCCTTTGCCGTTGAAGGACGGGCAAAGGGGAAAGTTTTCAGAAAGCTTGCTGTAACAGAAGCTTTCTTTGCATGAGTGGTTACGCTTAAAATATTTGGCATTAGGTTCAATCTTCCTCGATAGGTGAGGTCTTTAGAACAGCTCTCTGCGCCCTCCGTGCCTCTGCGGTTAAATCTTATTCCCACGTTTCGCTTCCATTAAACATTTATATCCGATGATGTGGGGTCCTTGTTCGGAAGTGCTGCAAAACTTGAGTAATTTTTTAAATCAAAAAACGGACAGATGCCCTTCGAATACTGTATGAGCAACAATCGTGCCGGAATAGAATGATGAGAGCGGATGGTAAAAAAATACAGTAAGATTAAATATATAGGCGGTTATGGTTTCGTGGGACAGGAAATTTTACCCTCTGATTTCAAAAGGCTATTGTGCCAATTTGGCATATGTGCTATACATAAAGACGGTAAACTCGCAGTTCCATGAAAATTTGTGCCGTTTTGGGATGGTCCTTTTTGGAATACCGGCTGGAAAAAACATTAAACCCGAAATTTGAACATAGAGATGGACAATAAAATAATAATCATCGATGACGATATCGATTTTCTTAAAATCGTAACGTCACATCTTCTGAATTCAGGTTTTAAAAATATACGCACCGAAGATAATTCGATAACAGCGGTTTCTCTGTTTGAAAAGGGAGACGTTTTCGATATTGCACTGATCGATATGACCATGCCGGAAATGAACGGACTGGAAGTGCTTGAAACCATCAAAAACATAAGCCCAAGAACCGAATGTATTATGGTCACCGCAGTTAACGAGGCCCGGGTTGCCGTGGAATGTTTGAACAAAGGTGCGTATGACTATCTTGTTAAGCCTGTTTCCCAGGAAGACCTTGCCTTTTCCATGAAACGGGTTCTTGAAAAAAAACGACTGCTCGATATTCTGGATATCGAAAAAAGCCCGACGCTTCCCCAGCTGATAAACCCGGAACCTTTTAAGCCGATTGTCACACGATCGCAAAAGGTTTTAAGAGTTTTAAAAGAAGCGGAGCTGCATGCAGGCAGTGATGTTCCGCTTTTAATTACCGGTGAGAGCGGAACCGGAAAGGAACTTCTTGCATGGGCCATTCACGCTGCGAGCCTCCGGTCGAAGTTTCCCTTTACACCGGTCAACATGGCCTCGCTCACCGGCAGTCTTTTTGAAGCAGAATTTTTCGGCCACACCAAAGGCGCTTTTACCGGTGCTGAAAATGGTCGTAAGGGATATGTGGAATACACAGACCATGGGACCGTGTTTTTAGATGAAATCGGCAACATGCCGCTTGAACTTCAGGGAAAACTCCTGCGCGTTCTGCAGGATGGAGAATACTTTAAATTGGGTAAAAGTCGTCATCAAAAGGCCGACGTCCGCTTTATTGCCGCCACCAACGAAGATCTGGAAAAACTGATGGTCAAAAAGGTTTTCCGCAAAGAT
>DATKWE010000068.1:0-3300 GCA_035529735.1 Desulfobacterales bacterium
GGGCATCCTCGGAATTTCTTCGTATCAGGTAGATAATCGGTGATTCTCCCCAGGTATTTACAACGAAATAATGCGCTGTATCATCTTTGGACCTGATTACATAATTGCCTCCGGCCCAGTTGTTTCCCCATTCAAGATAAAGCCTTACCGCCTCCTCCGGAGTCATGTCCCAGTCTATGGCATTTAAAAGGGCCGTGTTATTCTTTATATCGTCTAATCCCATCATAGAATCTCTCCTTTTTGAAATATTATGCTTAATACTCAATCATATATACTTAGCAAGTTACATGCCACGATCTTTTTAGCCGGGGGCCAAGCCTTTTCCCTCCATGGGAATCATCGATTATTTGTTATTTGAAGATGAATTTGTTAAGGTGAAATACATCTATCCGTATGCAGATGATGGATCGTCGCCAATGATAAACCCATAACCATCCAAGATAAAACCTAAATTGAGTTTCGAATCGGTTTCAGGATCAATCGGAATCGAAGATCGTCCAAAATAGATCGGGCTTTGATTTTTTTTGTTAAAAATAGAACCATCGATTAAAAAGAGGGTTCCATGATTGTATTGTGAGACATTTTTGTCTCAGAATGAGTTTTGAAACACCAACGACCATTGATGGGGAAACGGAACCGGTTATGTCAACAAAATATAGCGCAAAGCCGTCCGGACAACGTTTTTCAATAAAAGACGGTCTTAAGTTTCTCGCTGCAGCGGGATTGCTGACGTGGTTTATGTTCATCAGCGCCGGCCGGTTGCATTACAACTGGCAATGGTACCGTGTGCCAAAGTATCTTTTCACCATTGTAAACGGTTCATTTATATCAGGACCGCTCCTTGAAGGCGTATGGGTGACCTTGAAGATTACCGCGGCGAGTCTGGTCCTGTCTTGCATATTCGGCCTGGTGACCGCTTTGTTCCGGCTGTCGGAGTCTTTTGCAGCCAAAACTCTGGCGCGCCTTTACATGGAACTCGTTAGAAACACACCGCTTCTTGTACAGATCTTTTTTATTTATTTCGTTGTTTCCCCGGTACTGGGGATCGGTCGGTTCACTTCTGCGATACTTGCCCTGAGCCTTTTCGAAGGGGCATATGCATCGGAGATCTTTCGGGCCGGGATCGTTTCCATCCACAAAGAACAGTGGGAAGCGGCGCACAGTATCGGTCTTAATACCCTGAATACGTATCGGCATATCATACTTCCCCAGGCCATCCGTCGAATGCTGCCCCCCCTTGCCGGCCAGGCCATATCACTGATTAAGGATTCCGCCCTTGTAAGCACCATCGCAATTTATGATCTGACCATGCAGGGGCAAAGGATTATTGCGGAAACATACATGGTTTTTGAGCTATGGTTTACCATCGCCGTCATCTATTTATTTATGACAGCAGCGGTATCTGTCGGGATTAATATTATGGAAAAGCGCTGGGCCGTTGAAATGTAAAGAATCCTGGCCCAGAGGGGATTTGCTTTATTGAAAGTTCATTGACTTATTGAAATTCCAAATAACAAATCCCAAAAAACAAGCAAATAACAATGACCGAAATTCAAATTCCAAACAAAAAAACAATCGCTTTGAAATGGTTTGGAATTTGAGACCTGCCCGCTCGTGCCTTGCAATGGCAGGCGGGTTTATTTGTAATTTGGTGCTTGGGATTTGTGATTTAAGACACCAAACTCCAAGGCAGAGCCGGGGAACTTTGACTCCCGCCATGCGGGGAAGGACCAGGCTTTTTAGGACAAAGTAAAACCCCATCCCGGAAGAGCCTCCGCCGCAAACAATATCTTCGACACGCGGGACAGGAAGGAGCCAACGAGTTTTGCCACAAAAAGAACTGAATTTATCCCTTAAAAACGGATACAGAAAGGAGAACTAAAATGAGACCCTATTCATCATTTCTGAAAAGTCTGGTGGTAATCACCGTCATAATGGCCGTAACTGCATGCGGTAATGATTCGACCGGCACCCGGCAACAAAAAGAACAGGAAAGTACCATTGAAAAGGTTCAAAAGCGCGGCGTTCTCCGTGTGGGCATGTCTACGTTTGTGCCATGGGCGATGAAAGACAAAACCGGAGATCTCATCGGTTTTGAGATCGATGTTGCAAAGCGGCTGGCCAAAGATACGGGTGTCGAAGTCGATTTCTTTCCCACCAAATGGTCCGGGATCATTCCGGCGCTGATAACCGGAAAATTCGATGTAATTATCGGGGGTATGGGAATAATTCCGGGCAGAAATTTGAAGGTCAACTTCAGTATTCCATACGACTATACCGGAATGTCCATCGTTGCGCATAAAAAGCTTGCCGCCGGCTTTAGCCGACTGGAAGATTTTAACGGTTCCGATGTTGTTATTGCCGCCAGGCTGGGTTCGACCGCCGTAACAGGCGCCAAGAAATATATGCCGAAAGCTCAGCTGCGTCTGTTCGACGATGAATCCCAGGCATATCAAGAACTTGTCAACGGAAATGTCCATGCCGTTGTGGGATCTGCGCCGACCCCTGAATTCCAGGCCATCAAATACCCGGAAAAGCTTTTTCTACCCCTGGATAAAACGTTCACCAGCGAGCCCATAGGATTCGCCGTGCGAAAAGGTGATTTTGACACCTTGAATTACTTCAACAATTGGATCCGTTATGTGGAATCCGAAGGTTGGTTCAAAGACCGGAAAAATTACTGGTTCCGGACAAAAGACTGGGAAAAAATGATCAAATAGCGAAACCCGCCTCGGGTTTTTTGGGTAGAATTGAAATGATGGAAGGTTTGAACTGCAACAGCGGGCGCATTTCCCGCAGTCTGTCGGAGCAAGGATTCTATTGAAAGCCCTGAAAACTAAAATTACGCGTCTGGACATGCTGATATTTTTTATTCTGGCTGCATTCTGCGTCTGGATTGCGTATCGAATAAATTTCAAAGTTCATTACAATTGGAACTGGGGTGTGATGCCCCAGTATCTTTATAGATTTGATGCGGAAGAGGGCCGGTGGGTGGCGGGCCTGATTGTCCAGGGTGTGTTTGTTACGCTGCGGCTCGGTATATATTCCATCGTCGTTGCCATGGTCATCGGAACGGTGATGGGTCTTTTCCGTACCAGCCGAAGCCCTTTCGGACGGATGGTCGGCTGGAGTTATGTTGAAATTATTCGCAATATACCTATCCTGGTCTGGATATTCATTTTTTATTTTTTTATCAGCGATCAGATTATTCCGGACATCGGTCTGGACGATCCGGCAGGATCAAAATCGGCATTCACCAGGGATTTGGTCTCTTTTTTATTTATTTCTCCGGCACGATTT
>DATKWE010000069.1:0-5083 GCA_035529735.1 Desulfobacterales bacterium
GGGGGGCTTTTAAAGCTTTTCTGACTTTCGCGCATAATGTTTACTTAAGAATACTGAATTGTGAAATAGCTCTTCTGCCTTTCTGTTCAAGAACCACCATATATACACTCTTGATAGGTCTTCTGGGATTTTTATGCTGCCAGTCAGATATTAGAAAAGAAACCCGGATGAGAATTGCAAGTTAACCTGTTGATAATAGAAATCTTTCTCGATCCTCCCTTTCTCACAATCTTGCTAACTTGTCCAGATTATTATATAAAATACTACATTGTAGTAGTTAAGCCTTTTTAATTGACATTCATACTGGTAATTGAGATAAATTATCTATAATTCCAAACTTTTATTGCATGAGGAGCCTTCAACTATGACACTCTCAAAAGTTCAGATCGTAGAATCGATTCACAATCAAATCGGTTTGCCCAAAAACAAATCCACAGAAATCGTAGAAACCTTTTTAGAGGTCATCAAGAGCACACTGGCATCCGGTGAGGACGTTCTGATCCCTAATTTCGGCAAGTTCTGTGTAAAGGAAAAGACAGAACGTAAAGGCAGGAATCCAAATACTGGGGATGACTTGATGCTTGAACCAAGGAAGGTTGTTACGTTTAGGTGTTCTGGTAAGTTGAGAGACAGGATTAACTCCAAATAAGACGAAGGGTTCAATCGAAATGCTGTCCAAAATAAACAATGAGGTTCTATTACATGGGCCTGAAGCAGTTCTCCCACAGAATCTGAACAAGAAATGGCTAAATATACTACAAGAGATGGCAGAAGACTTTATAGGTTCTAACTATGATCTTGAAGAATGTAAAAAGCCGGAGGATGTTGCCGATCCAATTCTATCCGTCTGTGTATCAGAACTATTAATGTCCCAACATAATTACAAAACCGATATACCCATTAAGGAAATGTTAGAAAAGATCACGATCTATTCCATATCCTTGATCATTGAGGCAGTTGATAGAGAGTCCGATATTGGTATAGAGCAGCCCACACTTGAAGATATTCTATATTGGGACAGAATTATTAGAATGAGGAAGACCAATCCTGAATTTGTTGAAACTCTTGAGAAAGCATGTATCTTGCAGATTCCGGAACAAGCTTCTTCTAAAGAATAAATGTTGAGTGCCTCTAAGATTATTAGGCAAATAGTAAAATTCATGTTGTCATTCCTTGATAAGATACCATATTCGATCCTCATTGTGTTTTCGATCATCATGCTTCTTATTCCATTTAGACCCATGCCACATGCTTTAGAAAAGTTGATCATGCTAAAAAACGGAACTCTGAATAGACCCACCGACATTTTCGATTTATTTTATCATTTAGCCCCATTGATCCTTTTGGCTATTAAATTTTTCAGAGACTATTCAAACAGATGAAATATCAAAAAGGCAACATGTTCAAAAAAGTGAATAAAAATATTTCTGCATTAATCTTGATAGGCCTTCTCATCTTTATAAGTTGCAGCAACGGTAACAATTACAATTATCTTCCAAATAAATTAGGTGAGTTGAATCTTACTAAAGTTATTCAAAATAAAAAAGCCACCGTTATCATAAATAAAATGCATGGCAAAAAGCTCGATGATTGTAAAAACGTTATTGCTATTTATCGAGACAATCATTCAAAAAACATCCTATACATAAGTGTCTATGAAGATGCTGAAAGGGCTGAAACGAACTTAAAAAACATGGCCATGAGAATGGCAAATGAATCATCTGTTTTTTCACCATTAACACGCAGTATAATGGGAGATAAAGTTCATTTTGAGACAGAAGGAATGGGGCTTAAGCATTATTTTTATCGTGTTGATAATATCTTAATCTGGTGGCAGGTTGAGCCTGATAAAGCAGAAACAACATTAAGCGATTTGCTCAAATTTGACTTTGCGATTCTGAATGATAAGGTAAATAGGCAATAAAAAAGGCAGAGCTGTCTATATGCCCTGCCCGTAATAGCCCGATAGAATCTTTTCCCAAAACCACATCAGAGACTACCAAGCTTTGTAATTTTTTGGCTTCCCTAAATGTCGTTGTACAATGCAGTCTTGCATTGAGATGCACGGGCATTCGAGAAGCTCTATAAATGCCACATCAAGCCTCTCCTTTTAAGTGTAACCTTCGTGAAATTGAGTCATCACATGGTTTAATATATGGTGTTGAAGCTGAGTGACATTTACCTTAATCAATCTTTAATCATTTGATAAAATTTGTCCATAGGCAAAAGATTCATTTTGATAGGGGGAAGTCCTATCCCCATAGGGATTGTTCCCAGAAATCACCCATAGGGTTTTGATTTGAACCTATTTATCAGAAAATGGACTTTTAAAGGAACATGCTTTTCAGTTAATGAGCAATGAAAATTTTCCCACACCAATTCCCACACTAAATTAGATTGAATGAGATATTTTGACACCGTGATTTCAATTGGACGATATCACAGCTTTTGAACCAACTTCAGAAATTGGAATACAGCCTAAAATGTAATCGGGGGCAGGTACAGGTTTGTTGGATATCACAGGTTTCGCAAATCGTGGATACGATATGGATTAGCCACTTACTTCTCCCTTGGCGCCCTCAGGCTGCATGGCACGAGGACTTGGCATTTACCGCAGACGTGGGTCATATTTTCAAGGCCCGCAAGTTCCTCCGTCTGGACGAGGTTGGATTTCAGCCGTTCCCAACAAAGCTTTCGGTCGATGCCCGATTCGGACACCGCTTCCACTGGACAGCGTTTGACGCACACCAGACATTGAAAGCCGTTTTTGTGAAGGCAAAGTTCTTTCTTTTCAACCAAAGGGCTGTTACCGAAGACAGCATCAGTCACCAGACTACCTAATCGACCAGCGCAGCCAGAAGGTGTTATAAGCTGAGCGTTTACTCCAAAACGTCCCAAGCCTGTAAGATATCCAAGGTGTTTGTGAGACCATCGAGAGACGAGCTTTACATGATCGAAATTGTGTGTAGCCGGAGTCAATTCGGCTTTGTACCCCCGGTCTTCAAGATGATGCTGAATATATTCACATACGCTGTTGATGAGTCGATTTGTGGATTCATAGGCAAGGCCCCAGTTCCGGCAGGGAATTTCCCCTTTGTGATTTTCAACCGCCAGTTCTTTCACAAATGGCACGAAGAAAACCACCACCGATTTGGCCGAAGACAGTAAGTCTCGTGGCAGTACGTGATCCTCAGCGGCAATTCGGGGCAGGATGTCGAAGCGATCGTCTGCATTAGCTGTCGCCAGAAGCGGTTTCCGCCATATATTTCGTTCTCCGGTTTTTTGGGGGTATGCAGTTACATAATCTTCAATTAGGATTCTGAGATCGTTCGGAGTTGCTGGTTTGTTCATTATTACCTCGAAAGATAAAATCGGCTTTGTATCCTTTGCCATTTCTTACAAATATCTCTATTGCCATGAACCTGCCGCCACCTTTAAGACGCTCCTGACCCTTCCGTAAAACTTTTGCTCTTTTGCAGCCACCCATATTTGAATTCATCCCGCGCTGCCCCGAAATACGGGATCTTCGCTGCGCTTCGACAAGCAGCGGGGAATTCAAATCTAATAAAAGATACCAGGTGACAGAATGGTCGCTCTTCGCAGCAAGTCGGATTGAACCTTTGTCAGTCCTGCATAAAGGGATGCTTCTGCCCAGTGCGTTTCGATTTTATCAATCAATTCGTTTTTGACAAATATGGCATGCTCTTTCGTGAGTCCGAAAAGACCCGCTTCAGACAGCGCATTTTTCAGGGTGCTTGAGCGGCCCTGTTTCCCCACAATCATTGCCTGGTTGGCAGTTAGGCCGCTTCGAAGCATAGGGCAAATATCATACGCAGGGGTTAGCTCATACCGGGTCCCGTCCCAGAAAAATGCATGGTTTCTGGCATGATCGTCATTGTTGCCAATTAAAATATTAAACATCATGCGCCGAAAAAGTTGAGAATTATCCCGGCCGGCATCTTTTGCGTAGCGCCTGATAAAGCCCGCAAGGTCAAGGTAAGACGCCAACAGGCTTTCGGTTTCATGAAGCTGCAAAGCGGTTAAGCCGCTAATCATAAACCGTCTTTTCGGGCCGGTTTCAGCACGAATGCGATCGAACCTTTCAACCAGCAAAACGTCTTTTCCCATGGATTCAACCATTCTCACGGCGGGGACCTGGATATCGCACTGTCCGGCCAACCACATGGCGGCCAGCTCGCTTCGTACCACCGGATACGGGTCTGTGCCGGAACTGAATTTGGCAATCCAGTTCGATTGATTATCGTACAGCAATGCTTTTGGCCTGGCGCCGCCCACACTGGAACCATGCAATAGCGCACTGGATAGGGCATCCGGCAGCGGCTGTCCGTTTTCTATTAATTCGGCAGCTTCAACCAACTGATCGAGCGTAGCGGTTTGTGCTTCTCGTATTTGACAATGATCGGACGATTTTTGTATGACCAGGGCACCGATACGATCAGGTCCGGCATTTAATAAGTAATCAAGCTCGGTGATATTATCTTGTTCCAATCGGTACAAAAGCACTCTTCTTCCCCAGGCGTCGGGGGCAGCATCCCGGATCACACTGTGCATCTCGCCGACTCGCGGACGAAAAACGCCGCTTTCCAATGGAAGCTCACGTGTATCCAATGAAATCGCGTCGCTTCTTTCAAGATAGCTTTTGCCATAAAAAAACTGGAGTTCTCCGGCATCTTCCTGCAACTTGCCGCATACTGCCGGCTCCGTGGCATCCGGCAGCCAGATCCAAACAAAAGCTTCAGAAGTCATTGTCTGTTTCACCCTTTTTTGTTCGAACCCGTGCGGGTAAATGTTCACGAATTTTTTCAAGATATGCGGCAACGGATGAATTTGCACGCATTCCGGCAAAATCGCTCCAGGAAAGTATTGGCAGGCCCAGTATCCACGCAACCGTGAGATAATAACCGATGGCAACCTCCGGTGCGCCATGTTCCATCCGGACGACGGTCATTCGACCAACACCTACACGCTTTGCCAGTTCCGCCTGGGTTAATTGCTTTTCCTTGCGTCCAGTCACAATCAACATCCCCAGTTCTTTAAGCACGTGACGAACCGGTAACGGCAA
>DATKWE010000070.1:0-4815 GCA_035529735.1 Desulfobacterales bacterium
CGGATATTAAAGCCGGTGATGTGTTGGATGACATCTTTGTTTTGGCCGAAAAGATTCTGTCACAGAAAAGGGATGGGAACAATTTTTTAAATGTGACCCTTTCCGATAAAACCGGAACCCTAAAGGGCGTGGTGTGGGATAATGTGGATCAAATCGCGGCCCATGTCACCTCCGGTGATTTTGTATCTATTCGGGGAACGGTCAGTGAATACAAAGGGACGTTGCAGCTGGTTGTAAAAGGAATGGACGTCTGCGCCCATGAGGCGGTGGATCCTTCAGATTTTCTGCCGGCAACCTCCCGGGACATCGACGGCATGTTCCAACGGCTGGTGACGATAACAGCGTCCCTGACAACACCCTACTTGAAGACGCTTTTTGATGCATTCTGGAAAGACGAAGAATTGGTTCGCAAGTTTAAAACAGCACCTGCAGCCAAAAAAATGCACCATGCCTACATCGGCGGACTCCTGGAACATACCCTGTCCATGGCCAGCCTGGCGGACAAAGTCGCCGGGCATTATAGCGGCATCGACAGGGATCTTCTGGTTTCAGGGGCCGTTCTGCACGATATCGGGAAAACAGATGAGTTTGAATACCAATTCAAAATCGACTATACCGATGAAGGCCGGTTGCTCAACCATATCGTGATCGGGCTCAAAATGGTCGACGAAAAACTTTCGGGAATCGAGGATTTTCCGAAAGACCAGATTTTTTTGTTAAAGCATATGATGGTCAGCCATCACGGCGCCCGAGAGTTCGGCTCCCCGGAGCCCCCCAAAACCATTGAGGCTGTTTTACTGAATTATATTGACGAGATAGATTCCAAGGTCAACGGCATCCGTGATTTCATGGCATCGGAAGATCCCAATGAAACCTGGACGTCTTACCATAGACTCCTGGAGCGTCATTTTTACAAGGGAAAGAAAAGTGATCTAAAATGACGTCATTAAACGTCTCGGAAATTCTACAATTTATTGAAAATAAAGATGTTTTATAGGCTTATACTTTTAACTCGGACATGGAATAATGGAATGATGATTTAAAGAAGATGACATTCTTCTATTTAATTCCCGTAAATAGGAATTTTACAAAAACCTAACTTTCCATTATCTCAGAACCCAGTATTCCATAATTCCAGTATTCCAACATTCCAATTTTGAGCGAAGTGAACTAATTTGTTCCCGGGTTAATATAATTTTAGCTCACACTTGTCCGCCGATGCGCTGTGGCGGGTTCGGCACTTTAAACTTTAGCTCATTTTAGTTCACTTCAAACTTTAGGCATTTATAGTGTTATGTTTATCTCTTTCGAAGGAATAGAAGGCTCGGGGAAGACCACCAACATACGCCACGCCGTCGGGTTTCTCCGGGACAAAGGGCACGACTGCGTGATTACCAGAGAGCCCGGAGGTACACGAATCGGAGAAAAGATACGGGCCATTCTCCTGGATCCTTCGAGCAAAGAGATGGATCCTTTGACGGAGCTTCTCTTGTATACGGCTGACCGGTCCCAGCATATCAAAGAGTTGATCGCTCCTTTTTTATCCGCTGGCAAAACCGTGGTGTGTGACCGTTATTATGACGCCACGGTGGTCTATCAGGGGTATGCAAGGGGGCTCGATACGGGGTTGATCCTTCGATTGCACCGATTGTTATTTGAAGATTTAAAACCGGATATTACCCTTCTCCTCGATCTCCCCCCGGAGATCGGCCTGTCTCGGGCCTGGAAGCAGATCGACCAGGGAGACCGGGACCGGGTGGAAACCCGGTTCGAAGAAGAGACCCTTTCATTTCACAAAAAGGTGCGGTCCGGATATCTTGAAATGGCGCGTCTCGAACCGGAGCGGTTTCGCATCATCGATGCATCCCAAGAACCGGATCAGGTCCGGAAAGAGATTACACGAACACTGTCTGAAGAAATCGATGCAATACCCTAAATTTATTTAATCTTGAAAAAGACTAAAGTTTGAAGTGAACTAGTGTTGCTTCAAACAGACGGTTAAAAAACACGGAATATCGACACCATGAGTTTCTCCATTCTGGACAAAATTGGAAATACGCCGCTGGTTGAAATAAAAAACCTCAACCCGAATCCCCAGGTAAAAATCCTTGCAAAGCTCGAGTATTTTAATCCGGGCGGTTCCATCAAGGACAGGGCCGCACTGTTCATGATCGAAAACGGCGAAAAATCCGGAGAACTGACCCCCGACAAAACGGTCATCGAGGCCACCAGCGGAAACACGGGCATCGGACTGGCACTGGTATGCACGGTAAAGGGGTATAAGCTTCTATTGACCATGTCCGAGGCCGCCAGCGTGGAACGCCAGAAAATTCTGAAAGCACGGGGGGCGGAAATTTTACTGACCCCCGGACATCTGGGAACCGACGGCGCCATCGAAGAGGTCTATCGTCTGGCCCGTGAAAATCCCGACGCCTATTTCATGGCCGATCAATTCAACAATCCGGCCAACTGGCAGGCCCACTATCACGGAACAGCCCCGGAGATCTGGGAGCAGACCGATGGAAAGGTCTCTATGGTCGTCGCCACCCTGGGAACCAGCGGAACCCTGATGGGCCTGACCCGACGAATGAAAGAATACAACCCCGACATCCGCATCGTGGGGGTCGAGCCGTATCTGGGGCACAAAATCCAGGGGCTGAAAAACATGAAAGAGGCCTATCGTCCGGAAATATTCGAAAAGCATCGTCTGGATGAAATCGTAAATATCGATGACGAAGAAGCCTTTGAGATGACCCGTCGCCTTGCAAAGGAAGAAGGGATTTTTGTGGGAATGAGCAGCGGGGCCGCCCTGGTGATCGCCCGGAAGAAAGCCGAAGAACTCACACAGGGAACCATTGTGGTGATCTTCCCGGACGGCGGAGAACGGTACCTCAGCACTGAGCTTTTTTCCGTAAAGGAAAAGATCAGCCTCAAACTGTTCAACACCCTGAGCCGCAGCAAGGAGTCGTTCGAGCCCCTTTTGCCGGGAAAGGTCTCCATGTACTCCTGCGGGCCCACGGCACACGCAAGAATGCACCTGGGAGAATGCCGGCGCTTCATCTTTTCAGATCTTTTGTGCCGGTATCTTGAATACCGGGGGTATGATGTCACACACATCATGAACATCACCGATCTGGACGATAAAACCATCGACGGATCTGAAAAAGCAGGTATGGATCTGTCCGAGTTCACCCAAATACATATCGATTCGTTCAAAAAGGATCTGGAGGTTCTCGAAATCAAGCCGGCCTCCAAGTACCCGAAAGCCAGCGAACATGTTCACGACATGGTTTCCCTGTCTGAAAAGCTCGTGAAAAATGGATATGCATATGAAAAATTGAGATCTTTGTATTTCGACATCTCCCGATTTTCCGATTACGGCAAGCTGTCGGGGGTGGATCTCAATAAAATCAAGCTGGGGGCAACGGTGGATCTGGATGAATATGAAAAGGACAATCCCAGGGATTTTACGCTTTTGAAACGATCGAGACTCTCCGAGTTGAAACGGGGAATATTCACGAAGACCGCCTGGGGAAATGTCCGTCCGTCCTGGCATATTCAGTGTGCCGCCATGTCCATGAAATATCTCGGGGAAACCTATGATATTCATACCAGCTCCCGGGAACTGGTGTTTCCCCATCACGAAAATGAGATCGCGATCGCCGCCGCCGTGACCGGAAAACCCCTTGCAAAATACTGGGTGCACTGCGACCGCGTCCTGCTCGACGGAAAAAAAGTCGATGAACAGGTCGCCGGACATACCCTGTCCGATTTGACGGATATGGGATACTCCGGCCGGGAAATCAGGTACTGGCTCCTTTACGGACATTACCGAAAACCGATTACCTTTTCCAAAGAACGGCTCGAAGCGGCCAAACGCTCGTTAAAACGGCTCGATTCCTGCATCCATTCACTCATTCAGATTAAACCGGGGGCTTCTTTGTATCCCGAACTCGATCAACTGTTGTACGACTTAAAGCATGGTTTTAAAACAGCCATGGATGACGACCTCAACATGTCGGCGGCCATGGCTTCCATATTCAATAACGTCAGAACGATCAACAAATTGACCCTTGAAAACAGTCTGGATCCCGAGGGAGCCTCGAAACTTATCGATGTTTTTCGGCGAATCGATTCCGTACTGAAAATATTCGATTTTAAAGATGACATCCATGAACCCGACGCGCAGCGTCTGATCGAGCAGAGAGATCAGGCCCGGCGCGAGAAAAACTGGGATCTTGCCGACCGGATTCGCGATCAGCTCACGGCCCGGGGGATTAACGTCAAGGACCGAAAAATAACCCATTAATACACAAATAGATGCGCATAAATTATACTATTTTTTAGACAGGATTTACCGGATCATCAGGATATTATAGTTTTGTCTTTCCTGAAGGCAGAAAGCCCAAAGTTAAATCCAATCAATCCTGTTGATCCTGTCTGAAAAGGTATTATAGTTACGCAAAGATTCGTGACGCTGGATATAACAAACCGAAGAGAGGAACCATGAAACCCATATATTTTCCATTTACATATATTTCAAAACCCGCAGCTCAAGCACTGGCCGCGTGTTTCGCGCAAACTGCGGTGTATCAGCTCGCAACTTCAAAAATCCCCGATGAGATGCGCGAATCCGCCGACACCGGCATCCTCGAAATACGGATACCGGTGAACGATAATGGTGAAAAACTGGATGCAATTGTCAAAGAATATCGCACCTGGGCCGATGTTCACCGGGGGAGCGAAATCGGTTTTTTAAAATCCATGGCCGATAAGATTCCTTTTTTTGATGACACCGCTTCTTCACAGATACGG
>DATKWE010000071.1:0-2046 GCA_035529735.1 Desulfobacterales bacterium
ACCGATGCACTTTTCAGGTGCGGTCTCGATATTTGGGTGGCCAAGATTGCAACAAAGGTGGACCAGGTTGTGGACGTTTTTTATGTCAGGGATTTTGATGGACAAAAAGTTGATTCATCGGATCAGGTAGAGAAGATTAAAACATCCGTTAAAGAAGTTCTGCCGGGTTTCAAAACTTGAGTTAATACCAAAATGGAACATATTTACCTGTCGAATGTGGATCTTACGATCTGTGATTGGGGTGGCAACTGATACAGCCGATGGGTCCCAAGGTTTAACGACATAAGGAGGAAACGTTATGAAAAAGGTAGAGGCGATCATTAAGCCGTTCAAACTGGATGATGTCAAAGAGGCCCTCAATGAAATCGGAATTCAGGGGATGACGATTTCGGAAGTCAAGGGATACGGCCGTCAGAAAGGCCATAAGGAAATTTACCGGGGCGCTGAATATGTTGTGGATTTTATCCCAAAAATAAAGATCGAGATTATCGTTCAGTCCGACAGAGTCAAACAGGTGATGGAAACCATACAAAAGGCCGCTTATACCGGAAAAATCGGAGACGGCAAAATCTTTATTCTGCCCATGGAAGAAGTGATTCGGGTGCGGACCGGAGAAAAAGGAGAAGATGCCATATAGACCCAGTAAATTGGAACCTAAGGCATAAGATAAGAAGTATAGAAATTATCTAAATAAAGCTTATTTTTTATACCATAAAGAGGAATTTTATTATGACACCCAAAGAAGTATTGGAATTTGCAAAAAAGAATAAGGCCAAAGTGGTTGATCTTCGCTTTCTGGATTTTCCGGGCCTGTGGCAGCATTTTACGGTACCCATGAGCGAACTGGAGGAATCGAGCTTCGAGGACGGTTTCGGTTTTGACGGCTCCAGCATCCGGGGGTGGCAGCCCATTCACGCCAGCGACATGCTGGTGGTGCCGGACCCAGCCACCGCCAAAATGGACCCTTTCTTTGAAGCTCCGACCCTGGTTTTAATCGGCAACATTGTGGACCCCATTACCCGTGAGTCATATACCCGAGACCCGCGAAATATTGCCAAAAAAGCAGAAGCATATCTCAAGAGCACCGGAATCGGCGACACCGCTTATTTCGGACCTGAGGCTGAATTTTTTATCTTTGACGATATCCGTTTTGAGTCTTCCAATCATCGGGCCTTTTATGAGATCGATTCCGTTGAAGGTATCTGGAACAGCGGACGGGAAGAATGCCCCAACCTGGGATACAAGCCGAGACACAAGCAAGGCTACTTTCCGGTTCCGCCCATGGACAAGTTTCAGGATCTTCGCACCGAAATGCTCCTGACCCTTGAACAGTTGGGAATAGATGTTGAATGCCAGCACCATGAGGTGGCTACCGCCGGCCAGGCAGAAATCGACATGCGATTTAAGCCCCTGCTCGAAATGGGTGATCAACTCATGTGGTTTAAGTATGTTATTAAAAATGTGGCTCACAAACACGGCCGTATCGTGACATTTATGCCGAAGCCGCTGTTTAACGACAACGGTACCGGCATGCATACCCATTGCAGCATTTGGAACGGCGATAAACCCCTCTTTGCCGGTGACAAATATGCCGGCGTTTCCCAGGAAGCCCTGTATGCCATCGGCGGGATACTTAAACACTGTCGCGCGTTGTGCGCCTTTACCAACCCGACCACCAACTCCTACAAACGCCTGGTTCCCGGCTTTGAGGCTCCGGTGAATCTGGCTTATTCCAGCCGTAACCGAAGTGCAGCCGTTCGGATTCCCATGTACTCATCTTCACCCAAAGCCAAACGCATCGAGTTCCGGACACCGGACCCCTCGTGCAACGGGTATATGGCTTTTTCCGCCATGCTGATGGCCATCATCGACGGTATTGAAAATAAGATCGATCCGGGCGATCCTCTGGATAAAGACATCTATGGTCTCCCACCCGAAGAGTTGGCGGAGATTCCATCGGCACCGGGATCTTTGGAAGAAGCCCTGTCAGCACTCAAGGAAGATCACGAGTTCATGATGAAAGGGGATGTCTTCACTCAGGATGTT
>DATKWE010000072.1:0-5560 GCA_035529735.1 Desulfobacterales bacterium
CTCTCCGTGGGCCAGAGGCCGGCTTTGGGTACCACAGCTCTGGCCGAACTGGTGGAAATGCCGCTCAATCAGTGGGGATTCGGCCAGACCGAACCCTTTTCACTTACGCGAACAAATAAGGAGGGGATCGTACTGGGAGGCTCCTTCTCCGGCCTTAAGGACATCAGTGAATCTGTCATTCAGGCTTCTGCCGCTGCTTTGTCTGCATCCCGCATCATTCATGCCGCCGGAGGCAGCCTTTGTCCTGAAATTACAACTGTCGAGCCATTTCCGGATATTTCTCGGGAACCGCCTAGAATTTTGATCGCTGTCTGCACCTGCGGTGATCTGCTTGCCAAGCTTCTCGACACGCAACAACTTGTTCGATGTCTCAAGGTCGACCCCGCTGTAAACCAGGTCGAGTTTCTTGAGCAAACCTGTACGGTCACGGGATGGAAAAACCTTGTTGAACGGGTGGAAAAACACAAACCGAACCGGATTCTGATCGGGTCCTGCCTTCCCGATGTGTATGCCCAAAAAATTAAAGAACTGGGACGGCGGGTGGGGCTGAATCCTGCTCTTATAGAGGTGGTCGATTTGATGCTTATGGCTCAAAGCTCAAAGCTTAAATCCGAAACGTTGTCTGCGGCTGAGATATCAGAAATCAACAGTGAATTGCTGGCTATTTTGGGAACAGGGCTTGCCCGGCTTAAATGGGCTGATCCGGATCCTGTGCCCGGCGAAAAGATTCTTCAGCAAGCCCTGGTGGTGGGCGGCGGAATTGCCGGAATGTCCTCGGCCATTGCCGTCGCAGATCACGGCTTTCAGGTCGATCTGATCGAGCAAGAAGAGATGTTGGGTGGTAACCTTAACTGGTTACAACGAACCTTGGAAGGCAACATAACGAAGACTATATTGGACGAAACGCTGTTGAAGGTGGAAAAACACCCGCTCATTCGGGTCCACACCCATAGCCGGGTGCGCGCGTCCCATGGTCAGGTCGGGCGTTTTTACACCACTATTGAGGACAAGGAAAAGGGCGCTTTCACTCTGGAACATGGCGTGACCATCCTTGCTACCGGAGGAGCGGAAGCTGACACGACATCCTATAACTACGGCACAAGCGAGGCAATTGTCACCCAAAAGGAACTGGAGAGAAAAATACATGACCATACAATCGACCCAAGTCGACTCGGGTCGATTGTCATGATTCAATGTGTCGATTCCAGGCAAGAGCCAAGGAATTATTGCAGCCGCATATGCTGCACCACGGCCTTAAAACACGCACTGAATTTCAAGGAGATAAATCCGGAAATTAATGTTTACATTCTTTATCGGGACATGATGACCTATGGCTTTGCCGAGTCCTATTACACTCAAGCCCGAAAGGCAGGTGTAATCTTCATCCAGTACGATGTGGATGAAAAACCACAGGTTACGCCCATGGGCGGATCTGTTCGAGTGACAGCCGTTGAACCGATTATCGGACAAATGGTCCGGATTGATGCCGACCTTGTTGTCCTTGCCACCGGCATTGTACCCAAACTACCCAAAGATCTGGCGGAATCCTTTGGAGCGACACTGGATCGGGACGGCTTTTTTGAGGAGGCAGAATCGAAATGGAGACCCGTCGATTCGCTCAAAGAAGGAATTTTTGCCTGCGGCCTGGCCCATTCTCCTCGCAACATCACGGAATCGATAGCAACAGCCGAAGCTGCGGCCCAGAGAGCCTTAAGGATCCTTTCGTATCAACGGATGCCTGCCGGAAAGGTGGTGGCAGAGGTCCGTCACAGCCTTTGCAGTCTATGTGAGCGGTGTATTGAGGCCTGTCCATATGGTGCTCGCATGGTCGATCTGGAACTGGAAAAAGTTCTGGTCAACACCGCCATGTGTCAAGGATGCGGATCATGCGCCACGGTTTGCCCGAACAGCGCGTCGACCCTTGCCGGGTTTTTAGACCGGCAAATGTTCGACGTCATCGATTCGGCGCTTGAAGGAACGTTTGATTAATGACTATCGAAAATCATCAATTAGAAAGAGGGAGCCATGAACCCAGCGGAGAGAATAGAAATCGAACAGGTTTCTACAACTGTACCCGAACCTGTCATTGATTCTTTGGCCACAATCCGGGACATGGTCAGTGCCTGCATCCAATGCGGCACCTGCACCGGTTCATGCCCCAACGCCTTTGCCATGGATCTCACGCCACGTCAGCTGTGGTACAATGTCCTTATGGGGGAAAAGGAGACAATTTTTCACAGCAAGACCTTTTCCCTATGCTCCGCCTGCTATTTCTGTACACTGCGATGTCCCCGGGGGCTTCCGCTTACCGAGACGATGAGTGCTCTCAAGCAGATAGCTGCAAAAGAGAATCTGGCACCTTATATGAAAAGTATCCGATTTTACAAAAGCTTTATGGAGAGTGTACGCCGCCATGGCCGGGTTAGAGAGATGGAGTTCATGACGCTCTATTTTCTTTCCATGAAAAACCCTTTCATGCCGCTTCAGTTCGCCCCGCTGGGGATGAAACTCATGGGCAAAGGAAAAGTCTCTTTTGAGATCCCTTCAAAAGGGAGCGGTGCTTTAGAGTGGATCTTTCGTAAGGTTGAAGCGTTAGAGCAGAGATAAGAAGAATACCCTTTACCAAACTAAGTACATGTATTCGTAAATACGGTTATGTATTTATAACTTGGTTTTTTTCATTCTATGTATGCAAAAGTTTAAAGTGCCTAAAGTGAACTAAAGTGCCTAAAGTTAATAGGTGTTGCCGGTTGTATTAAAGCCGGAGCGCTGCGATTCCTTAACTTTAGTTCACTTGTAACTTTTCTGGATTGTCCATTTCCGATTTACGGAGGGCAAATATGAAGTACCTATATTATCCGGGTTGTTCTCTGGAGGGGACGGCCTTTGAATACAACGCCTCCACCCAGGCCTTCATGCAAGAACTGGAAGTGGATCTGTTGGAGCTTGAGGACTGGACCTGCTGCGGTGCCAGTGCTGCGGAGGCCACCAGCCATCTCCTTTCTTTGGCTTTGCCGGCGTATATCCTGGCCATGGCCGAAGAGATGGACGGGACCAAAGAGATTCTTGTTCCGTGCAGCGCGTGCTACCTGAACTTGAAAAAGGTTGAGGAAAAGAGCCGAAAAGACCCGGAGCTTCTTGATAAAATCAACACCATATTAAAAGAAAAAAACCTGCACTTTCACGGTCAGGTACGGGTCCGACACCTCCTTGACGTAGTTGCCTTTGATGTCGGTCCTGCAAAGATCGTTTCCCGGGTGAAAAACCCCTTTATCGATCTGAACATTGCACCCTACTATGGATGCCAGTGCCTTCGGCCTTACGCTGTTTTCGATGATCCTGAGGAGCCCCGCTCCATGGAACCGCTTATAGAGGCTGTAGGGGCAAAGATTCATCCATGGAACATGGGGGGCAAATGTTGCGGCGCATCCCACATGACCACCAAGCCCGAGGTGGCTCTGAAGCTTGTCGCTGCGATATTAAAGGCGGCTCGAGGAGCTGACGCCATCGTCACAGTATGTCCGATGTGCCAGATGAACCTGGAAGCGTATCAGAAAAAAATTTCGGGGAAGTCCAAAGAAGATATGCGCATGACCATACTTTATCTTCCGCAGTTTCTCGGGCTTGCTATGGGTCTATCGGAACAGGACTTGCGATTGGATCTGAATCTTTCCATTACCAGGGAATTCCGGGATAAGCTATAACCTGAATCTTGCATGAAAATCGATGAGAATCTTTATGTTGCTTGAATACAGCGGCCTCGTTCAAAGCTTGAGTATAACATCGCTTCTCGATTTTATACATCACGGTGAGGCCGATCATACAAGCTATCGTAGTAGATATACACGATGAATGAAAGACTACCCAGTATTGTTGTTACCGGAGCATCGGGTTTTATCGGAAGACATTTTGTCATTGCTGCATCCGAAAAACTTCGATTGTTCTGTATCGCACGCCGAGGCCAAAAAGAAGTCGGCATACCGTATCATGAAAATATACATTGGCTCCAGGTTGATATAACAAACCGGAAAAACCTGCTGAATGTCTTTAATTATATCAAGGATCAAGGCGGTGCTGATTATGTTTTGCATCTGGCCGGGTACTACGACTTTACCCTGAAAGAAAACCCTGCCTATGACCAGATCAATATAACCGGCACACGATATATTCTTGATATGTCAAAGCTCCTGGGAATAAAGCGTTTCATTTTTTCCAGTTCGCTGGCAGCATGCAAATTTCCGCCCCACGGTATGGCATTAACCGAAGAGAGTCCCGCCGATGCTGATTTTCCTTACGCACGAAGCAAAAAAAGCGCGGAAAAAATGATTCGGGAATATTCGGAAGTCTTTCCATGCTCAATTGTCCGACTGGCAGCCGTATACAGTGACTGGTGTGAATATCCCATGTTGTATATGTTGTTAAAGTACTGGCTGTCCGGAAACAAACTCATTTCGAAAATTGTAACGGGTTACGGCGAATCGGCAGTGCCATATATCCACATTAAGGATCTTATTAAATTATTTCTGAGAATTATTGAAATCAGCGATATCCTGCCCCGCCTGGCCATCTACAATGCCGCCCCTCAAGGGAGTGTTTCACACAATGAGCTTTTTGAAGCGGTCACGAGATACTATTACGGACATGGTTTTAACCCGTTTCGAATTCCGAAGTTTCTGGCTTTTTTAGGTTTGGCTATAATTTCCTTTTTAGGGCGGCTTAACAGCCAAAAAACGTTGGAACAGCCATGGATGGCCGGTTATATTGACAAAAAGCTTAACGTGAATGCTTCTGCCACATACAATTCGCTGGGGTGGAAACCGACGCCACGGTATCATATATTGCGGCGGTTATTGTTTTTGACCGAAAAAATGACCAGCCGGCCAAACGCTTGGGCCTTCCGCAATGAAGCTTTACTCCAACGTGTTGTGTATAGAAAAAGTATCACCATTTACGATATTCTAACAGAACTGCGAGAATCACTGGTTGAAAAAATCGTAGAAGAAGTTATGAAGCCGGAAAATGAACAACGTTTCCCGAATTACCGGAAGATGTATCGTGAAATGCTTAAATGGTATATTACACTGAACTATCAGCTGGTTGCAGCCGCAGTGAAAAGCAGAGACAGGTCCATGATACCGAGCTATGCTCAAGAAATTGCGTACAGACGTTATATCTATGGCTTTGAGGCGGAAGAAGTAAAGGATTTAATGCTTTTTATTGGAAAGACCATGAGAGAATCTCTGCTTTTAAAACCTGAATTGAAAGGTTCTAAACAACAGGTGGATGACTACATCATTTTGACCTCACAGCTGGCTGCAGATGAATTTGAAGACATATATGAAATTCTTCAAAATCAATCGCCGTATCGATTAACGCCAATAAAAGAGACTGAACACCTGACAAGCAGTGAAAACCTTAAGAAAATTGTACGGCAACTCGAAGGCATCCATGTTGATCCACTGTCAAACCGCCCGAGTGTGGATGTCATCTTCAAAGATTACGGCGTGATGATTACATTAATCAATCAACATGAATAAAATCCCACTGTGTTTACCCTACG
>DATKWE010000073.1:0-16313 GCA_035529735.1 Desulfobacterales bacterium
ACCACACTGTTTTCCTGAACGATGTTTTTAATACGCTCGTATTTCCCGCCAAGGGCCTTGATTTTAATGTCAAGAGACACATTTTCTTTAAACGATATATTTAGAAGCAGTATATTTTCGATCAGGTTCGCCGTGCCGGGAGATGCGGATATAATCGGAATAACAATAATGCTCCGGTCGTCTTTTCGGCCGATACCGATATAGACATTCCCCTCCCGCACGATAATTCTCTTGGTGCCTTTTAGCAGCGGGTCTGTTTCGACTCTGGACGGTATCGGCTTTAAGACACCATCTTTTTTTACGATTCCGATGGTTGTTTCATCGGTGGGTTCTCCGAGAAGATTCAACCCGCCGATTCTATAGAGGATCGCCCCTTCTATCCCTGCAACAATCTTTTGGAGGTTTTTTAGAACGATAATATTTATGTTGGTCAGCTGGAACGTTCTGATGTTATATTTTACCAATGTATCGAACAGTATCCCTTCCAGCCTTTCGCTGATGCGGCTGGTCCCTACAGTGACCGTCTTGGCCTGGTGCCGGATGGCATCCACAGGTCGAGACAAGCAGTTAATCGATTCTCCCAGACACTCAAACAGCTTGTTCAGCATATTCAGGGCGGTACCTTTTTTACCGAAGTCAATTTCAAAATCAGACACCGGCATCCTGCCCGATAGATATTTAAGCAGAAGGGTTAGATCTGACGCGGCTTCAAGCCCCATAGCCGTGGGGAAACTGCCGGCAGATTTTTTTCTTCTGAATTCTTTATAGAAAAAGGCAATTTTTTCCCTGAAAGATTTTTCCAGAACGAGCTCATAAACGTCCATATCCTTTTTTGCATAATCATCTACGGTGTTCTGAATGTCTTTATTGAATTCGTATAGGAAACTTGAACCCTCATTAATTGCCATCGCCGCATAGTAACCCCAGATATGGCCCACCAGGGTATTCAAAATGGGCGCAAAATGTTCGCTGACCATGGGAACATGAAATACGTCCGCCGCATAGGGTTCAAACCGGTCTTCACCCACATCTGCGATGACCACCGGCGTCGCTTTATGGGCCTGAAATATTGCCGTATCTTTTATAATATCGCCGATAACGTTACCCCTGGCGCCGGCGGCACACACAATGATCAGGGGTTCTGATGACAAATCGATGTGTTTTTTATCTTCGATAAAATCGGACGAAATGGTCTTATAGCAGAGTTCGCTCAGCTTGATTCTGATTTCATCCGCCGAGGCCTTGTTGGGGCCGCTGCCGACCACGGCCCAGTAGGTTTTGGTTGTTGCAAGCCTTCTGGCCGATTCCCCGATTTTAGTGTGCATGGAAAGAATTTTTTTCATGCAATCGGGGAGCTTAAGGAGCTCTTTTATTTCCGCTGTAACAAAATCATTATGCCTTCGCCCTTTAAGTTCTGCAATCTTAAGCCCCAGAATAGCTCCGGCAACGATCTGAGAATAGAACGCCTTTGTGGACGCAACGGACATCTCGATATCACGACCGCTGCTGGTGTACATGACGCCGTCGACCTTGAAGGTAATATCTGAATCCCTGCGGTTGACAATGGCCATGGTGTAAGCACCTCTTTCTTTGACCATATCGACGGCACGATTGGTATCTGTTGTGGTACCGGACTGGCTGATGGCAATAACAAGGGCGTCGGCCATACTGTTTGGCTCATCGGTGTCACACAGTTGAAATCCGCTCAGCTCCGATGCTTTCAATGCACGGATATAAAACGACGGATCGTGCACGTAGTAAGTCAGAATGTCCGCACACGCCTGTGCAGCCACACCGGCAGTCCCCTGCCCCACCAAAAAAATCCGTCGGATTTTTTCATCCATCAGGGCCTTTTTCAATATTTCAGGAAAGGTCTTTTCATCCAGGGTGATCACACGGTCTTGGCCTTTCTCATCTTTGATTTTCCAACGGTTCTGAAAGGTCTTCTCAACGGAAAGCGGGGCTTCTGAAATTTCTTTTAAAAAATAGTGGGGAAATTCCTGGCGATCGATGTCCCTTGAAGTAATTTGAGTATATTTTATGTCCTTTTCTCCAAGGGCCAGAGGCGTCCGGTCATAATACATGGCGTTAATTCCGTCCAAGCCTCCCCCGGCTTCCTGATTCAAGATGAAAATCTGTCCCCGGGTCACGCCGTGTCTGCCTTCGACTTCTTTTTCCCCGTCCAGCTTAATGAAAAAGGGTGTCTCTTCGACCAATCCATACACCTCGGAAGAGGGCACATAATGATCGTCTGCAATACCGACAAAGATGGCCTGACCGCTCCCTTTTTGGGCCAAGAAAAGCTTTCCGGGGGCAAGATCGGTATGCATGGATATGGCATGTGACCCCTCAAAGTCATTCACCGCTCTCCGGAAAGCTTCCGCCACATCACAGCCTTGCTGGACATATTTGCCGATCTGAAGCGGAATGATTTTGGTATCGGTGGTGATATCTTTATGGGTAAAACACCCCAGCCGTTCATGTTCTTTTTTCAGCTCAAGATAATTATCGATATCTCCATTCAGGCAGGCGTGAATAATACCCCCTTCTGGAACACGATTTCCTAAAATTGCATTATCCACCGGATGGCAGTTCGGTTCGGTGATGGCACCCACGGAGGCCCACCGGGTGTGGGCGGAAATCGTGTGGTATTCATGTGAAAACCCTGCCAATCTTTGCAGGATCCCATCGTCTTTGATCTGCTTGCGCAAGAAACGACTATTGTCCCCCAGACGTCCGACGACCGCAGCAATTTTATACGTCAAGGCCAGGGCAAAACGCTTTTGGCCGTTTTCATCTTGGGTCTGGTTTAGGTTTATTCCCGAGTTAACGAGAACGTCCTGATCTGAACGCTCTGTTAACTGTTCAAGAAGATTTGCTTTTTTTAGGGTTTCTTTGAACCTCTCAAACTCTGAACTCTCCAGAACGAACATCATAGAGACACCCGCCGAATCGCGTCCTCTCACCTCAAGGCGATCGATGCTGTTCAGCACGGCATTGATCTGTTTGAAAATATTGACAACCTTTATATTGGGATTTTGGTTTTCAGATCCCAGAAGATTTTCAATCTTTTTTATATTGCCGGCAATTTCAGCGGTCAGGCACCAAGCAATGTCTTTTAAAATGTCGATACGCCGGACCAGGATATCCACATCTTTCGATTGGAGCCGACCCAAATGATCGCTCAAAAATTTTGATTCCGATTCGATGATTTCAGACAGGCGGCCGGCAAATTCTGAAAGTTCATCTTGGCGCTGGGTGTCGACAAATAGAGGGTAAAAAGCTTCATTTGACTTTAACGAACGAACCGCCTTAAACAGCGCCTCCACATGGTCTTTGCCGCCCAGATAACGGCTTTCAAAACACAGGTCATCTTGTCTGCAGTTCTGCACCCGGTGGTCTTCAAGTTTTTTGAGCATGGGGTTCAAAACACCGACATCGATACGGTCATCTGTTGTTTTCTTGTGTTTAAATGCGACAATCCCGGTCAACCCACAGCTGAGTCTGTTATCATGGTATGGGAAAAATACGATGGCCCGGTCCTGCACACCGGCCCAGCGCTTTCCAAAATAGACGTGGCACAATAGGCCCTTGAGGATTATTTTGCACAACCGTTTGACAATTAAATATATTTTCCCTGTTGATTTCATTGAACTTCCGATTTTTTATACCCCATAAAAAATATTTTACGCGTTACCTTCCGCTACATCTTCAGATACAGTTCTTTGATCTTGTCCCGGGTCATGGTCCTTTTCCAGTCGGTTCCCAGGGCGTTTTCCCAGAGCGGCTCCAGGATGAGGGCGACATCCGCCATTTTTTCCAATTGATCGTTCTTAATACCGGCGACAATGTTTCGGGGAAGTTGAATCTTATGTTTTTCCATCATTTGACGGAATTCGCTGACCCCTTCGGTATAATAGTCTTCGAGGGTGTCAAAGACAATGCAGTTGCCGATTCCGTGATGAATCCCCAGCACAAATGAAAGACCATATGAAAGTGCATGGCATATCCCCACCTGTGAATAGGCAATGCTCATACCGCCGCAATAAGACGCCATCATCAGCTGGTCGTCACGGTCCGGGCCGCTGCCCAAAAAAACCTCTCTGCAAAGTTCAATGGCTCTCTCCCCGTATGCTTGGCTGAATGCATTGAGGTAAGTGCCGCTTAAAGATTCGACACAGTGTATATAACAGTCCATTCCGGTATAGAATCGCTGATCCGGCGGTGCTGTTTCAATCAGCTCGGGATCGAGAAGAATCTGGTCAAATACGGTGTAATCGGAATTGATTCCGAGCTTCTTTTCAGGGCCTGAAAGAACCGT
Source organism: Desulfobacterales bacterium (assembly GCA_035529735.1). Classification (GTDB taxonomy): domain Bacteria; phylum Desulfobacterota; class Desulfobacteria; order Desulfobacterales; family UBA11574; genus JAAXQD01. The sequence goes on from DATKWE010000073.1 coordinate 4,322, forward strand.
TGTACGGGATACCTCCGCACCGGTTCCGGAAAGGGTTGGAATGCCCACATGGTAAACCGCCGGATTCTTTATAAGATCCCAGCCCTGATAATCTGCAGAAGATCCGGGGTTGGTCAGCATCAGGGATACCGCCTTTGCAATATCCAAGGTGCTTCCGCCACCGATTCCGATAATGCCGTCGGGCAATTCATCCGTAATTTTTTTCACATTCTGTGTCAACCGGTCAACATATTCTGTTTTGGGTTCATGATCCACGTTGACCCACATAAGTGTGTCGCGGTCTTTTACCGGCACCCGGTCTTTTAAGGGGCTTTTAAGAAAAACATCATCCACCAGAAACACCATATAAGAATCTCCGGTTTTCCGTTTTTCAGCAAGGATATCGTTCAGCTGATTGAAACATCCCCGGCCGAACACCACATAAGACACCATTTTAAAATTTCGAAACATAATTATATCCTCAAATCATAGACTATTAATTTCAATTACCCAACCCGGATGAATTAGAAAAGTGACTAAAGTGAACTAAAGTTTGAAATGCCTAAAGTTAAGGTGTCGCTTCGCTCCATCTATTCATATAAAAATATACAGAATTCCATAACTTTAGAAATGTTAGATCACTTCAAACTTTTTTAAGTCATGAAATTTTTTCCACGAAAGTCATAAATGCGGAAGGATCACCCCATCACCCTCACCCATCACCTATTTCCTATCACCCATCACCTATCGCCTATTTCCTATTTTTTTAAATACACCTGCCATTTTTTCTATTCGCCGGGAAAGCTCCTCTTCAGTCCAAGACAATTTTATCAGCATAGATAGGGTTCTGCCCATAATGCCGTCGGACTTGGGAACTTCAACTTTTTCGTAGTCCGGGCAGTGATCCAGAAGCTGAACCGAAAGCTTGGCGGCGGAACTCAACTTTTTTAAGTGATGCCACTGCCGGATATAATGCCAGTTGTTATCATACCAGTAAAAACACCCGTCAACGCCGGCCTCACCCAGAGACTTTGCTGTTTCCCGTGCGCTAACCTCATCCGGCAGAAAAAAAGAAAGGAACGTTGCCGAGTCGCCTTCCGGGTCAGGAAGCGCTCTGAAGCTGATCTCCGGGAACGCCGTCAAGGCATCCTTAATGGCTTTTTTATGGGCCCGCTGTTTTTCCAGAATGAAATCGAGTTTTCTCAGCTGAGCCACGCCGACAGCTGCATTCAGTTCACTGATGCGAAAGTTTGTTCCCAAAATCGGGTGGTCTTCAAGACCCCGATCATTGCCGATGTGGTCATGGCCGTGATCCGCAAATGCATCCGCAAGGGTATAGAGTTCCTTATCGTCGGTGACCACCGCCCCCCCCTCGCCGCAGGTAATGGTTTTGACAGGATCGAAGGAAAAACACCCCATATTGCCGAACGTCCCCAGTGCTTTACCTTTGAAGGTGGCCCCCAGGGACTGGCAGGCGTCTTCTATCAATATGAGCCCCTTTTGACGGCAGAAATTTTTTATGTCTTCAATACGCGCCATGGCACCGCACATATGGACCGGTAGTACCGCCTTTGTTCGGGGGGTAAGGACAGACTCGATGGATTCAGGGTCGAGGCAGAGTGTTTCGTCTATTTCACCGAACACAGGCACGGCACCGGCATAAATAACCGCTTCGATGGTTGCGATGAAGGTAAACGGCGGTACAACGACCTCATCTCCCACCCCGATCCCGCATGCCGTCAATGCAACACCCAGCGCTGCGGTACCGCTGGAACAGAGGTGAGAATACTCCGATCCGATCCGGTTTGCCAGCTCCGATTCGAATGTTCTTGCCTTCCAGTGCCCTTTTCGGACACCATCGAAGCCGTAGCGAGACAAAACACCCGTATCGAGAACATCCTGTACTTCTTTGCGTTCCTCGTCACCAAATATTTCAAACCCCGGCATAATACATCTCCTCCATATGTAACGGTGCTCTAAAACCAATCCATTTCAAAGATGCTTCAGGTATGATTGAATTTCATACTGGAAACTGTCTGAGTGGATTACAGATCGTTATGAAAGAACCCTGAACATTTTAATTTCAAGAGGATACATTCTCAAAAAACAAAAACCTTTATTAATAGCCCGGGAGGGTTCTTTTATTACGAGCCGTTATCCACAAGTTTTTTCAGGAAAAATTTAATGATATCTGAAGTGGTGATCCGTCGAATACGTGGACCTCACTCTTTCTTAATTTTAGAAGTTAGATTTTGGCTTTTGGCGAAATAATTGCCAAAATAGGCTTTTATTGCAGTACGTGCGTAATAGCTTGCCCGCAGGCCGATATATTTCTCGTGCGCGACGAGAACGGACAATGCGATCTTGGCCGTTCCCCCTTTTTCCTCTGCAAATCCCACGAACCAGTCATACCGTGCATCGTGCGTGTCGTTATCCATGGAGCCTGTTTTCCCGCCGATATTGAGTCTGGAAAGGATCTTATCTTTCCGGTATCCTCTGAAAGCCTTTTTGGCGGTGCCGGACCTTATGGTTTCGGCCATTAGACCATTGAGGGTCTTGGATGCTTCGGGGGTAATCGCCTGGTTCATTGAAACCGACGTATTGCGATAAATGACGTTATCATTTTCGTCGACGATTCGAACGACAATGGCGGGTTCCATCAACCGGCCCTGGTTGATGATTGCAGACGCCATCATTGCACCGTGAAGGGGAGAGATGGTTGTATCCTGGTTGAACCCGCACGCAATTTCCGCCCACTGATACGGCGTGTCCGATAGATGGACGGCACTGGGATCAACTTGAATCTCAAAATTGATGTTTCTATTGAAGCCAAAGGCTTCAGCATATTCTTCGAGGGTGGTTTTCCCCAGGTAGTGGACACCGATTTTCCCAAAAACGGGGTTAACGGACTGTGCGAACGAATCCTGAAATGAAATCCGGTTGGTGTACTTGTTTGTCTGTTTTTTAAGCTGGGATTTGTACAAGGTGTGTTTCATGCCATTGTATTTAAATTCATGGCTCGGACGAAAACCATTTTTTTCAATTGCCGCCGATGCGGTAACGATTTTAAAGATACTCGCTGCAGGAAATCTGCTGTCCACACAAAGGTTTCTGGACGGATCTGTTTTATTGAAACTCACCATGGATAAAACTTTGCCGGTGGTCGGATCCATTGCCACAATTCCAATATACCGAGCGGTGGATGTGTCGAGTTTTTTTAGAATAAAATTCTGCAGGGGAATGTCTATACTGGTGTCCACACTAAATCTACGCCCGTTCGTAAAAACATCGATACGTTTATTTTTGAGATTCACCAAGGATGAATCATCGAACAGGTTCTGAACAAACCTTTTATCGTTTAATCGGACCTGATTTAAAAGGGCATCGCTTTTTTTTCCATTCAATGGAGAAAAAGAATCGGTCATCAAATGAGAAAATGATGTTCCTTCAAGGCCGCTGATGATCCCGTAACCCACAGCAAGGATAAGAAAAAAAAGCCCCGATACCTTAAAGATGCTTGTAACGAGTTTTTTTTTGGCAGCAGACCATTTCAGACCGGCCTGATAGTCTCTCCAGCCCGGTCTGTCCAGCGCCTCTGTGTCGGTCTTAATGCCGCGGTCAATCATTTTTTAACGGATAACCATATCTTTTGAAATTCTATGCCGCTGAAAGCTAAAAATTACAGCGAGTTAAGTGATTTCGGATTTGTTCCGCCCATCATTCCGCCATGCCATTACGACGTTACGGCTCAATCAGAGAAACGAGCCGGCGCGATCTTCAGCTGATCGGTGTTCCGGGTTTTACTTTTTTATCCAGGGTTGCAATGGTGCAACCATCCCCTTCAACGGCGGCCAACAACATACCGTTGGACAGTATGCCCATCAATTTCGAAGGTTTTAGATTGGCCACGACAATGACCTGCCGACCCACCAGTTCCTCAGGGGAATAGGACCCTGATATGCCGACCACGATGGTCTTTTTTTCTCCCAGATCCACTTCGAGTTTCAACATTTTTTTGGCTCTGGGGATCGCCTCGGCATGAATTACCGTTGCAACCCTGAGATCGATTTTATCGAATGTGTCGAGGGTTATTTCGGGCTTAACCGAAGGCATATCGCCACCTGATTCCCTTTTTGTCTGCAATGACGTCCGATCCTCTTTTAGGTCTATTCTTGGGAAAAGTGTAACCGATTTGGGCAGCTTCGTTCCAGATCCCAGGGATTTCCATGTTTTGAGGATATCTAAATGATAAAACGGTTTTTCCGGATCCAGACCCAGATGTTTTTGCATGGTCTTGGCCGTATCCGGCATTATGGGATAGATGAGTCCGGATATGATCCTTAGCGCTTCAAGAAGGTTATAAATTACAACTTCAAGCTGTTTCCGGCTCGATTTTTTCTTTGCCAGCACCCAGGGTGTCGTCAGATCGATATATTTGTTCATATGGCTGATAAATTCCCAGATGGCCATCAGCGCCTTATGAAAGGTAAATGTTTCCATATGATTTTCGAATTCGGTGATGGCTTTCAGTGCATCGGATTCCAGGCCCAGCTCCAACTCTCTTTCCACTTTGGCATCGATTTCCGGAACGACTCCGGAAAAGTATTTTTGGGCCATGGCTAGAGTTCTGCTGAACAGATTCCCTAGATCGTTGGCAAGATCAGAATTAATGCGTTGAACCAGTGCGGCTTCACTGAAGTTGGAGTCGAGTCCGAAAACCATATCCCGCATGAGAAAAAATCGAAATGCATCGAGGCCGTAAACATTTTTGAGTTGAAGCGGTTCCACCACATTCCCGATACTTTTTGACATTTTACTTTGATCGACATTCCAGTATCCGTGGACATGAAGCTGCTGGTACAACGGAATTCCGGCAGCCTTGAGCATAATGGGCCAATAAATACCGTGGGGCTTTAAGATATCCTTGCCCACAACGTGCTGGGCATTGGGCCAGTATGTCTTGAATAGATCGCCATCAGGGTATCCCAGGGCCGAAACATAGTTCAAGAGGGCATCAAACCATACATAGGTGACATAGTTTTCATCAAAGGGGAGCGTAATGCCCCACTGAAGGCGCGTTTTGGGCCTGGATATGCAAAGGTCTTCAAGAGGTTCTTTGAGAAACGACAAAACTTCGTTTTTATAACGCTCGGGAGTTATGAAATCAGGATTGTTTTTTATATGATCGATCAGCCAGTTCTGATACCGGCTCATCTTAAAAAAGTAGTTGGATTCTTTGATGATTTCCGGCGCTGTTTCATGGTCCGGGCATTTGCCGTCAACCAGTTCACGCTCTGTGTAGAAACGCTCGCATCCAAAACAGTAAAGCCCTTCATATTCACTAAAATAGATATCCCCTGCGTCGTAGATTTTTTGCATTATTTCTTCGACGATGGATATGTGGAATGCATCCGTGGTACGGATAAAATAATTGTATTGGATATTCAGCTCGGGCCAAAGGGATCTGAACAACCCACTGATCTGGTCTACATAGGTCCGGGGGCTCAACCCCTCCTTTTTGGCAGAGCGCACCACCTTGTCGCCATGCTCGTCCGTACCGGTCAGGAAGAACGTCTCTTCTCCACGCATTGAATGAAACCGACAGGCAACATCTGCCACAATCGTCGTATATGCGTGCCCCAGATGGGGCCGGGCATTAACATAATATATCGGTGTTGTCATATAAAAAGGTTTAAACATTTTTTTCCTTAATCTTTTCAAAGGTCTCATTCCCGGGTTATCTCATCAATCCCGGCTTCTATCTCCTGTCCGTCTTCTAAACGAACAGCGATGCGATCAAATATCGCGTTATGGCGTATCACTTTCCCCTTCCCGCTTTTGGTCGTTACCGTGACACCGATTTTCGGGAATTTTTTCCTGACCGCCTGGTACGTTTCACATTCAAAGGTAAGACAACACATGAGTCGGCCACACTGTCCGGAAATTTTGGTGGGATTCAATGACAATCCTTGATCTTTGGCCATTCGTATGGAAACCGGCCCGAATTTCTCAATAAATGCCGAGCAGCATATTTCACGCCCGCACCTTCCGATACCGCCGGACATCTTCGCCTGGTTTCGTATTCCAACTTGTCTCATCTCTACTCTGACACCGAATTTTTTAACCAGCATCTTTACAAGTTGCCTGAAATCGACACGACCGTCAGATGTGAAAAAAAACGTCAATTTGCCGGCATCAAAGACGCTTTCAACGGCAAAAAGGTTCATTTTAAGACCCAGTTCCCGAATGCAGCTCAAGCAATAGACGTGGGCTTGTTTTTCCGTTGCCAAATTCTTTTCTTTTTGACGAAAGTCCTCCTGGCTCGGGAGACGGAACACCTTCTTCAGGGGCTTGCCGGATCGGCTTGCTGCAGATCCTTCGTATAGCACCGGCGGCGTGACCACTATTCCCAAACCGAGCCCCTGTTCGGTTTCAACAATCACATGATCCCCGTGATTGAGAACAAAGGCACCACTGTCAAAATCATAAATTTTTCCGGCCGGCTTGAATCTTATTCCAACCACTTTTTTCATATATCCAAATTCTTTGTTTTTTTCTAAAGGTTCAGCGCTTTGAAATAAAATCGTGTTACGATTTTATGAAACTCCCGCAAGAAAACTTGCAGGATCTTGTAAGGGAAAGGCTAAAATACCATATGATCCTGTTTTGGCATTCTTTAGCTTGTAGATCACATTTTTGCAAGTCGCATTATCAATACTTCCAAAGTAAGCCGCAAATTGGTGTTGGCCTGAATATTTTTCTGGGCAGCGTGAATGTTGTTAATCTTTGAAAGAATCGAGGCCACGGTCATATTTTGTGACGCCCGTTGAATCTTGCTTCTCAAATCCGTGTTGAGTATTCTCCCGGAATGATATTTCCAGACAACAAGGTCTCTAAACCAGGATTTAAGCACCTCCAGAGAGTCCCCGAGGGCCTCCTTATCCTTGACCAATCTTGCAGCAAATGCCAGGCGTGCGGCCATCGGTCTCATGGATAGTGATTGAACCTCATCGATCAACCAGATCCTCCGGTTTATCCAATCGATCGGATTTTTTTTGCGGGTCATTGAAAAGGCCATGGAGACGCTTCCGTTGGCCATGGTCGCGATGATCTTTGCATCATCCGGATGCGTTCCTCGTTTTTCGACCAGCAATGCCTCCAAATGTTTTCGGGGAATCGGATTAAACCTGATATGCTGACAGCGTGAAACGATCGTAGGGAGAAGATCCGATGTCTGCATGGCAGTAAGTATCAGAACCGTTTTGTCCGGCGGTTCTTCCAGCACCTTGAGTAGGGCGTTGCCTGCCGAAGGATTCATGGCCTGGGCATCGGATATTATGACCACTCGCAGCCTTGCCGCGTATGGTTTCATGGCGAGTGTGCTGCAAAGACTTCGTATTTGATCAATTCGGATAAAAGAACCTGATGGTTCAACCAGAATGACATCCGGATGACTGCCGGATTTAATTTTCCGACACGATGGACAACAGTCGCCAGGTCCTCTTTGGATTGTTTGATCCGGTATCGACCGATGATCGTCCCGGATTTTTGTATCTGCTGAAAGGTCGCCCTTCCTCCGGACCATACAATTGCAGACCATAGCGAAAGCCGTCGCTGTCATCTTTTTGCCCACACCGTCAGCACCCAAAAAAAGAAGGGCATGCGGGATGGTTTTATTTTGAAGAAGCGTCGTTAAAAGTCTTATGGGCTGTTCTTGACCTACGATCGACTCGAAGCCGATTATCGATTCATAGCCAGACACAAATCTAATAATTTACACGATTTTTCAATTCTTTTCCAGATTTGAAAAACGGTAGCTTTTTAGGCTTAATGATCACCTCTTCACCGGTTTTTGGATTTCTGCCGGTATAGCTTTTGTAATCTTTAACAAAAAAACTGCACAGGCCTCTAATTTCAACACGTTTTCCCTTTACCATGGCATCGGCCATGTTATCGAAAAATATCTCTACCACCCTTGCTGCCTCTGCTTTGGTAATGTTCGCTTCGGATTTCAAGGCGGAGATAAGCTCCAACTTGTTCATATATCCTCCTTCTGAAAATATCTTTCTGTGATTTGATCGTTTGAAATTTTACACCTCGATCCTGTGGAAACCGGATTTCAAATTCTATAAAATGCGGACCTATAGCAAGTCAAGTGGTTATGATCATATTTTAGGCAGTAATTCAATATCCTCTTCATTCACATTCACGCCCGCATATTGTCCCAGTGCCGCTATATTAACGATGACCCGACCTTTTCCCCTGTGCCGTGCGAAAGTCCCGACCACGCCGGCAAATGGACCGTGGACAACGATGACCCGATCCCCTTTTTTAAATCGGGAACCCGTCGTAACAGAATCGTTCCCTTGAACGATGATCTTCAAAGAGTCGATGGTTTCGGAAGGCACCGGAATGGGCCCGTCTTTGTTGCCCACCAAACGGACAGCGCCGACGGTCTTTACAATTTCAATATGTTCATGAGCCCCAAGCTTGGTTTTTACAAACAGGTATCCAGGGAACAGCGGAACTCGGATCATCACCTTGCGGTCACGTCGTTTGCTTCTCACCTGGATCTTTGGGAGAAAAACCTCCAACGATTTTTTTGTCAGGCCTTCGTTGACCACATTTTCAAACCTGCTTTTTGTATGCAGGACATACCATGAATCATCTATTTTATCTAGGGTCATATGTCTTTTCGGATATCCATCTAAATTTTCTCAAAGCAGAGAAAACTTCTGGAAATTCGGATCATTATCGTCATTAAACTCATTTTGCCATGTTATTTATGTAACTAATTAAGTATATTCTGTTTGTCTCAATAAGTCCAGGGTAATTATTTCGATCCGACACCCCCGATTCCATAAAGTTCGATCATAAATCCAATTTTCTGGTCATCTCCTTCTTTAAGGTATTTGGTGTATAATGACCAACATTGGGTTTCGTACAAGAATCCGAGGCCGGATTTTAAATCGTTGCCGTTGAATATGTCCCGCTCATATTCGGCCACCACCGAAAGGCTCTCGGATACTTTTAAGTGAAGATCGGTGTAGACGGACTCACTGGCATCCCTATTATATCGATGGGAAACGAACAGTGTGTCCCCGCGCGGGTCCCACAAATTTAATGCAATATTTCTTGACCGGAAGGCGCTGTCATAATGGGACCAATCCGCATCGGCATATATGGCAAAATATCTTCTCGGAAAAATCCGAAGCGTTATGTTAATCGGTGAAAACGGCTCCGGATCGTCTTCGTTGCCTTTATCGATATCATAACTTTGTTCGAGCTTGAACCAGCAAAACTGGTTGTAGGTATGGGTCGGCGGTTCATAACGATCATCGCCATGGGGTTTGTCGGTGGGGAGTGTATCTTTGTTTTTTGTCGGCATCTTCGATTTTGATGTCAACGTGTTTGTCAAAGAATACGTAACGATGTTTTTTCTCTCAATTTGATCTAAACTGTCAAACAAAGGATATTCAGACTGATCTTTCTCAGGGATGTATTCGTAGGTGACTTGGGGCTTTACGGTATGTTTGATCCGTTGGACACCTTCGCCGTTCAGATTGAACATGTGAAAGATTTCAGAAGAAAGGTCGACCTTTACATCGTACATTTCTCTGTGGAGCGTGTTTTTGTCCGAAGGGCTGTATTCGTCTTTATCGAAATGCCAGACCGTCTCTCTCACCCCTACGGACGGTTCGAGGGAGAAATAGTTTCTGAATCGGTACGGGAGATAGAACCTGGGATAAACATCCCCCCGGTGACCTCGCAGGGCGTCTTCACTGTAAAAGTAGGTGTATTCGGATTTCAAATCAAAATAAAACGGCGAAGTTAAGATTTTTTGTTTTAAACCGTCGAAGGTTATGGCCGGCAGTTGCTGCAACGTGTCGTCGGTCTCCGATTGACGACGGTTGATGACATCATCATACCAGCGCAGATCGGCATTGAAGCTGTAAAGGGACCAGTTTCTGTTGACATTGAATCTGTTGAGCCGGACCGAATTATCATACTCATTGAGTTCTCTTCCAAAATTTTTGTTAAAATATGCACGGGTGTTATCGAATCCCGTGTATCCGTACTGGAATTCAGGGAGATAATCCTGATCGCTCACATAGTCTATGTCGAGCCTTGCAAAGAACCCGGAAGGCAAGGCCTGATCATGCTTCGCCCTTAACCAGTAACGATCGGAATTGGGTCGCAGTGCATCGTCACCGTCAAACCCCCATTTGTCCGATCCAAAAGAACCGTCATCGACCTTGCGGTCATCTAAAAAATCGACCATCAGCGTTCCTTTGGATTGTTCATCCAGCACATACCGGTATTCTGCGCCCAGTTTCGCCCCCCGACGGCTCATATAATGCGGGTAAAACGTCGCATCTGAACTCTCGTTGATGGCCCAGTAAAGCGGCTGAAGATAAACCGCCCCCTTGCGGTCATCATAACCGAATTGGGGCGCCAGCAAACCCGACTGACGTTTCAGCTTTGCCGGAAATACAAGGTACGGTGTATACAGAACCGGAACTTTTTTTGCCCAAAGGGCTGCATGTTTGACAACACCGTACCCTTCCATGGTAATTTTTAGGTTTCTGCCGGTGATCTTCCATGCCGGTTGATCACCGTCACAGGATGAAACGCTGGCTTTGTCAGCCGTGTATGAATCTTCGCCGACCTTTTGTATTTTATCCCCTTTGATATAAAAATGGTTTTCTTGGAGGAATATGGTTCCATCGTAAACGGTTCCCGTTTCCGAATCCAGATTCATTTCCATACGGCTGCCGGTGAGAATGTTCTCTCCGACGTTCATGACCACATGTCCGTCGGCTGACACTTTCATGGTTTTCTGGTCAAAACGGACATAATCCGCACTAAGGTTTTTATTTTTTTTGGTGATGACGACCCTGCCCCTGCCGGTATAAACATTGGTTTTATCATCATAGGTGATTTCATCGGCAACAATGTGCCAGGGAACGTTCTTGTCGTCCTGAAACAGACCGGACGTGTCCTGGGCCGACGCATGGCCGAAAATTAGAACAACCATCAACGGGAGGAGTATCCATGGGATAACGGTTCTGCAGATTCGGGTCGATTTTAAAAAACCGGATGGTGTTTGCAGGCGCGTATGGACCGCGGAAGAAAACGGGGGGTCTTCCGGGCCGGTGGGAACGGTGCTGTAATCATCCACACACCCCTGGAATAAACGTCGCGAGTTTTGCAAATGGCTCATATTACCTGATCCGGAACAATAACATCTTGAATAAGAATGAAATATCAAGTATAAATCCCATGTTAGTGGAAAAAGTCAAGATGTAGTTGCCAAATGGACACAATGTCTTTGGACCCTACGGGTATTATTTATGAACATTCTATTAACCAACGATGACGGCATTCACGCTGAAGGGCTCTGGGCGCTGTATGGAAAACTCCATGGCCGGCACGCGGTAACGGTGGTTGCCCCGGATCGCGAACGGAGTGCCGTGGGACACGGTATCACGCTGCATCAGCCGCTCCGTACCGCTTTAATCAAGGTCAACAGCGGCGGCATGGGATATGCTGTCGAAGGAACTCCGGTGGATTGTGTCAAGATCGGTCTCATGGAGATCCTCGACGAAAAACCGGATATGGTGATATCCGGGATTAACCCGGGTGCCAATGTCGGGGTCAACATCAACTATTCCGGAACGGTTGCCGCCGCTAAAGAGGCGGCGTTATACAAAGTTCCTGCAATTGCGGTGTCCATACGGGGACGCAACGCTGACGCCTATGATTACGCTGCGTCGTTTGCGCGAACCCTCGCAGAACACGTCTACGAAAAAGGGCTCCCGTTTGGAACCATTCTCAACGTAAACGTACCGGATATACCAACGAACAAGGTCGCGGGTGTTCGGATCATCCGGCAGGGAACCGCGCTGTACAAAGAGTATTTCGAGAAAAGGACCGATCCCCGTAACCGCACATATTACTGGCACGGACACGATCCGCAAATGGCGTCTGACAATCCTGATATCGATTGCAC
>DATKWE010000074.1:0-14761 GCA_035529735.1 Desulfobacterales bacterium
TCCATTGTATCATTGTTTATTCCCTGTATATTTTTACCACTTTTAAGTTGATTTTTGCGAAAAAAGAATTCTGATAAAAGGGGAATGTCCTCTAATCTTTCTCTCAAGGGCGGTAGGTTGATGGGGATGACATTAATTCTAAAATAAAAATCTTTCCGGATAACGCCTTCATCCACCAGCCTTGTCAAATTCCTGTTGGTTGCTGAAATAATGCGAACATCAACAGGAATGGATTGACTGTCGCCCACACGTTCGATAATTTTGTCTTCAATCGCTCGAAGAAGTTTTACCTGTGTAGAAAGGGGCAGATCGCCGATTTCATCAAGAAAGATATTTCCCTCATGGGCCTTTTCAAACCGCCCTTCCCTGTTTTTATAAGCACCTGTAAACGCGCCTTTCACATGTCCAAAAAGTTCACTTTCAAGAAGAGATTCCGTCAATGCTGCGCAATTGACCTTAACAAGAGCGCCTTTCTTGCGATCACTAATCTCGTGTATAGCGTTACTAACCAATTCTTTTCCGGTCCCGCTTTCACCATATATAATCACCGGTGCATCAGATTGGGCGGCATTTTCGATCAAATCGAATACCTGGCGCATAGGATAAGAAACACCGATGATTCCATGAAAACCGTCTTTTGATCTGAGCTCCCGGCGAAAAGCTGCAATCTGGTTGTCTTTTTCAATAATTTCCGTAATATCGGCTATTGTTTCAACCGCACCTATTACCTTTCCTTTGGCGTCATGAAGGATAGAAGCATTTTTTAACGTATGAATGAGGGTTCCGTCTTTTTTTACCAGCGTACACCTTCGTCGATCCATGGTTCCGGTATCAAACAATACACACCATTGGTCCCCTTTATTTTTACGGGCCATTACAAACAAATTACAGTTTAACACATCGCAAGTTTTTCCGATAATGTCATCCTTTGAATAGCCGGTAATAATTTCAAAGGCTTTATTTACGGAAATGATGCGACCATGCGTATCCACAATCATGATACCGTCTTGAATCGTATTTACGACTGTTTTCCAATATCTGTCCAGCTCCTCTTCGACCATCAAATTTCCCCTGTTAAATTTTAATAGGTGTTAAATTTTATTTTTTAACATTTAAACAGGTTAATGACAAGAGACATTTCCATGCATTTTTCCTGAAACCGGCACAGATAAAGGGATCATGGGGAAAAAATCATCAAAAAATCAATTCATGTTAATGTGGCACCCATTTTGCGTTAACGTGGCTGAAACCGGAAAACAATGAAGGAGTATTCAAAGTTTGAAGCCTAAAGCGGATCATATCCTCGATTGCAGAGGATCGATCACCTCAATTTCTCTGTTGAAATTGATTCAGACATTTAGAGAAATGAAACCGAATGAGGTTTTAGAAATACTTGGGAGCAATTTAGATACTCGCAGCGATCTATTCAAAGTTTTACCGGACGATGCGTATGAGTTGATTTTTTTAGATGTTGTTGAGGAAGGGGATTATTTTTATCGAATTCAATTAAAAAAAATAGGATGAAACGATGCCAGGAGAACCCATTATCATCAAAGGTAAAAAGAAAAGCGGCTTTTTAGACAAGGTTAAAGAACTTCTTCCAGAAGGCGGAAATCTCAATCTCTGTTTGACCTGTGGGGCCTGTTCTTCAGGATGTCCGGCCACCGGTCTGGAAGATATGGATCCTCGAAAGTTTCTAAGGATGGCGGCCCTGGGCATGGACGAAGAAATTTTAAGTACACCCTGGGTATGGATGTGTACCCTGTGTCAGCGGTGTATTTATGTCTGTCCCATGCAAATTGACATTCCCCAGCTGGTCTATAATGCCAGGGCAGCCTGGCCCAGGGAGGAGCGTCCCAAGGGTATCCTGGGCTCCTGTGACATGGCTTTGAGAAACGACAGTTGCAGTGCCATGGGAACGTCCGAGGAGGACTTCAAGTTCGTAGTTGAAGACGTTCTCGAGGAATACCAGGAGGCCCAGCCGGAATTCAAGGATATGGAGGCGCCCATCGACAAACAGGGAGCCGAATTCTTTTTGAACCAGAATTCCAGAGAACCGGTGACCGAACCGGACGAATTGGTTCCGCTATGGAAGATTCTTCACCTGGCGGGTGTGGACTGGACGTATGGGAATAAAGGCTGGGCGGCAGAAAACTATTGTATGTTTCTGGCGGATGACCAATCCTGGGAACACATTACCCGAACCACGGCCAAACAGGCGGATGACCTGGGATGTAAAATCTTTCTCAACACCGAGTGAGGCCATGTGACTTTCTCAGTCCGGGCCGGACTGAAAAAATTCAACATTGACCATAATTTTGAGGTTAAGAACATCTATGAATATTATGCCAAATGGATCCGGGAAGGAAGACTGAAGGTCAATTCAGAATGGAACAAAGATTTGAAGATCAAGTTTACGGTTCAGGATCCGTGCCAGATCGTTCGAAAAAGTTATGGCGACCCCATTGCAGAAGATTTGAGGTTTATCGTCAAATCGGTCGTGGGTGAAGAAAATTTCATTGATATGATTCCCAACAGGTCTAACAATTATTGCTGCGGCGGCGGCGGCGGTTTTCTACAATCAGGATATACAAATGCACGTCGTGCGTACGGCAAGCTTAAAGCCGACCAGATTCTGGCCACAAAAGCCGAGTATTGCATTGCGCCCTGTCATAACTGCCATGCCCAAATTCATGATTTATCGGATCAGCGCGATCATGCATGGCAGACAGTTCATTTGTGGACGTTGATATGCCTTTCCCTGGGAGTTCTCGGCCCAAACGAAAGAGAATATCTGGGAGACGACCTCAAAGACGTTCTGGTCTTTCACCCGGAATCGGCGATGTAGCCATGGGTCCGGCAAAAGAAACGACGGACCTTTTAACTATTTAACGACATCTGAATAATGACAAAAGAGGAAGGAAGCTTATGAGTTTTCAGAAACGATTAACATCAGGTGAATTTGTTGTGCTGGCTGAGATGAATACACCCAAAGGAGTGGATATATCTGATCTTGTTACCAATGCACGACGTATCAAAGGACGTGTTGATGCCGTCATTGTTCCTGATATGGACAATGGCATCATGCGAATGAGTGCACTGGCCGGTGGTGTTCTCATGCACCAGCAGGGCGTTGAATCCATCATTCATGTCTATTGCCGGGACCGTAACCGGATGGCGCTTCAAGGAGATATCCTGGCGGCCCATGTACTGGGCATTCAGAATCTCGTTGTTGTCCACAGTGAAGAAATGGCCAAGGGTGATCATCGAAACGCAAAACCGGTTGATGACCTGGATGAACTGGAGCTTTTGGGCGCCATTCAATCCTTACAGAAAGGTGTAGACATGGAGGGTTTCGATTTGAGTGGGAGTCCCTCTTTTACCGTGGGATGTACCATGGCTCCGTCTGCTGACGATGCGGCATTTGAAAAGGAATTATCGCTTGCAAGAAAAAAGATCGAGGCCGGCGCCCAGTTTATAATTACGCCGCCTGTCTATGATTTAAATCGCTTTTCTGCGGCTGTGGATGCGTTTAAAAAGTTAGGGGTGCCGATTATCCCAACGGTTTTTCTCATAAAATCCGTGGGAATCGCCAGATATATCTCAACTTACGAACCGGGCGCTCATATTTCAGAGGATGTGATCAAACGTATTCGGAAAGCGTCGGATACGGAAACGGAGTGTCTACGGATTGCCGGAGAAACCGTTGCAGGCCTAAAAGAAGTTGCCCAGGGCGTTCATATCATTACCCTCGGCTGGGAATACCGGCTTCCTAAGATTCTGGATTATGCAGGAATTTGACGGTTGTTTTTGTCATTTTATGGGTTCGATCAATAACGGATTCAAAAGAAAAAATGACTTCAAACAGACAACAAACATAAAATAAGGGACCACATGCAAGATCAAAATACGGTTAAACAAAATCATACGGTACTTGTAATTGGCGGGGGGGTTGGTGGTATTCGGGCTGCCATGGATCTGGCTGAATCGAATCGGGATGTGGTGTTGATCGATAAAGCATCTTCCATCGGCGGACTGATGACCCAACTGGATCGCACGTTTCCCACCAACAATTGCGATTTGTGCACCCTGTCTCCCAATCTATCCGAAAGCAGCCGCCAGTTGCATATCGAGCTTCTGGCAATGACGCAGGTTGCCGAAGTCCAAGGGGAGGCCGGTGATTTTAAATTAAAATTAATTACGGAACCACGATATATCGACCTGGATAAGTGTACGGCATGCGGTGATTGTTTTAAAAAATTTCCGGAATGTGTTCGTTTTACCCCGGGTCTCGATCACCGGGCGCCGACCTGTATGCGCTATCCCCAGGCAATCCCCCATGCCTTTTCCATTGATATAGAAAAATGCAATGACATTGATGCACTGGTCAAGGTTTGCACGGCGGATGCCATCATCCCTGAAGATACCCAAAAGATTCGAGACGTAGAAGCCGGTGCCATTGTCCTGGCGCCGGGAGCCGAAGTGTTTGACCCTGATAAATTGGATAGTATGGGTCATGCATCCAACCTCGATGTGGTTACGAGTCTGGAATATGAGCGCATATTATCTGCCTCCGGACCCACCCAGGGGGAACTCATCCGTCCTTCTGACGGAAAACAACCCCAAAAAATAGCCTGGATTCAGTGTGTGGGGTCACGCAGCCTCCACAAAGGCGCTGCTTCCTATTGTTCCAGTGTCTGTTGCATGTTCGCTTTGAAAGAAGCCATCGTAACCAAGGAGCGCTTTCAAGATTCCATCGAAACCTCCATCTTTTTTATGGACATGAGAACATTCGGTAAAGACTATGAATTGTATTTAAATCGGGCCAAAGACGATTACGGTATCCGCCTGGTCAGAAGTCGCCCCCATAGTGTTTTCCATGATCCGGAAACAGGGTCTCTTTCCATTATCTATACTCCCCATGACAGCAATACCAATGTCACCGAAGATTTTGATATGGTGGTACTGTCCACCGGCTTCAAGGTTTCCCAGGACGTGCAGGATCTGGCTGGAAAACTGGGGGTTGAGTTGAACGAACACCATTTTGCAAAAACAAACGGTTTCAACCCGGTGGCCACTTCCAAGCCCGGCATTTATGTCTGTGGGATGTTCGAGAGTCCAAAGGATATTCCCGAGACCATGGTCCAGGCCAGTGCAGCAGCATTTTGTGCTTCAAAAGATATTCGTATGGTTTCCGAATCTTCGGAAGCCGTGGAAGAATTTCCGCCGGAGCGTGATGTCAGCCAAGAACCCTTACGAATCGGCGTATTTGTTTGCGACTGCGGGTTAAATATCGGGGGGGTAATTAATGCACAGGGACTGGCGGATTATGCAGGAACGCTTCCAGATGTGAAGGTATCTGAAATGATCGGGCATGGTTGCAGCCGGGATGCTTTGGCACGCATTCAAACCGTTATTGTCGAAGAAAACCTGAATCGGGTAGTGATCGGCGGGTGTTCGCCCAGAACTCACGAGACCAAATTTCAGGACGCCCTTCGCAGGGCAGGCCTCAATAAATACCTAGTAGAAATTGCCAATTTACGGGATCAGGACACATGGGTTCATTTTGATCGGCCTGACGATGCATCCAATAAGGCACAAGAGCTGATTCGTATGGCGACGACCAGTGTGGCGCTGTCTCGCCCGCTTACGGATAACGTGTTTTCCATGAATAAGAATGTTCTTGTGGTGGGCGGTGGGGTGACCGGAATGAACGCTGCTTTAAGCTTGGCGGATATGGGGTTTAAGGTATATCTGGCAGAACGATCCGGAGCATTGGGCGGTGTCGCAAAAAAGATTCGAAAGACGCTTGAAGGGGATGATGTGCAGGCCTATATGACGGATCTGATTGATAGAACCACCCAACATGATCGGATCGAGGTCATCACCAACGCCTTCATTGTCGATCATACAGGGATGCCGGGCATGTTCAAAACAGGAATCCAGATCGCACCTCAGATGTTTTACCGGCAGATCACGCACGGCGTGACCATTTTGGCCACCGGGGCTCTGCCGAATCAACCCAAAGAATTTCTTCTGGGGGAACATAAAAAGGTTATGACCCAACTCGATATGGATGCCGTGCTTGAGGATCAACCGGATAAAATCAAGGCTGTTGCCAACGTTGTTATGATCCAGTGCGTGGGGTCCCGATGTCCGGAAAACCCTAATTGTTCACGTATTTGCTGTCAATCGGCCGTAAAAAATGCTCTCAGAGTGCTGGAACTCAATCCAACGGCCCGGGTCTTCATCCTTTATCGGGATATGCGAACCTATGGATTCCAGGAAGATTATTATAAAAAAGCCCGTGAAAAAGGCGTTATTTTTGTCCGATATGAAACAGATGCCCTCCCCGAGGTTCAGGCCGATGACGAACAGCTGGAAATCACATTTAATGATCCGATATTAAAACGAAAAGTATCGGTTTATGCGGACTGTCTTTGCCTGAGTACAGGGTTCATTGCCGATGAAGAATCGACGGAAGACCTGGGAAGAATATTTCACATTCCCAAAACCAACGACAACTATTTTCTCGAGGATCATATCAAACTCAGACCCGTAGACTTGTCGGTCCCGGGATTTTTTGTGGCCGGCACGGCCCATGCACCCAAGACCATCCGAGAGTGCATTGCTCAAGCTCAGGCTGCGGCGGGCAGGGCTCAAGCTATGCTGGCAAAAGATACACTTAATCTTGGCGCTGTGGTGGCACGTGTGGAAAAAGAGAAGTGTGCGGCCTGCCTGATCTGTGTTCGGGCCTGTCCTTTTAACATACCATTTATTAATGCGGACGGATATTCTCAAATCGATCCGGCCCAGTGCCATGGATGCGGCATATGTGCTGCTGAATGTCCGGCAAAGGCCATTCAGCTGATGCAATATGAAGACGATCAGATCATGGCCAAACTGACCGGACTTTTGGAAAGGGTAAACTAATGGAAAATTTTGAACCGGTTATCGTGGCTTTTTGCTGTCATTATTGTGCCTATACGGCGGCAGATATGGCAGGAAGTAAACGACTTTGCTATCCCCCGAATGTCAAGATTGTGAGAGTGCCGTGCTCGGGCAAAGTCGATGCGATCCACATTATGAAAGCCTTTGAAAAGGGGGCTGACGGTGTCTATGTCGCCGGTTGTCTGGAGGGAGACTGCCATTTTAAAACCGGCAACATCGAAGCGTCAAAACGGGTGGCTTATATCAAAAAGTTACTTGATGAAATCGGCATCGGCGGAGAACGGGTGGAAATGATATTAATGTCGGCCGGAATGGGGGAACGTTTTGCACAGACTGCCGCCGATATGACGGAAAAAATTCGCAAACTGGGGCCCAATCCGGCAAAATCCATCTCCAAGGATATGGCATCCAACGGTATATAATTATTATTTCTTATCTAAAAGGAGAGTGAACGACAATGATCACTGCTGAACGTAAACCAATGGAAGAACTCATTGAATGCCTGCGACCGTATCACCGCATTCTTCTTGTGGGATGCAACGAGTGCGTAACGGTTTGTGCGGCGGGAGGGAGAAAGGAGGTTGGAATTTTATCTTCCGCCCTCCAGATGGCATTTATGAAAGAAGGGAAGGCCCTCGATGTTAAAGAAATGACCCTCGAAAGGCAATGCGATCCTGAATATGTCGAAGAGCTTGTTACCCACATTGATCAAGCGGAAGCGGTCATGTCCATGGCTTGCGGCTGCGGGGTTCAGGAAATTGCCAGGCGGTTTAAAACCAAACCGGTTTTTCCGGCGGTAAACACAACGTTCATGGGTGCTTCGGAACGACAGGGAGTCTGGGCTGAAAGATGCCAGGGATGTGGAGACTGCGTTTTGGGATTGACCGGAGGGGTTTGCCCGATTGCGCGATGCTCCAAGCGATTGTTGAACGGTCCTTGCGGTGGATCCACAAACGGCAAGTGTGAGGTGGATCCGGATATGGATTGCGCCTGGCAGCTCATCTGGGATCGCTTGAAGGCGCTGGGGATAGAAGATCGATACGAAGAAAATATAGCGGCAAAAGACTGGCGAACAGGACGCGGTGGCGGACCCCGTAAAATAATAAGAGAGGATTTGGTAAAATGAAGACCGAAAGTGTACTGGAAAAAGTTTTTGCTTCAGGCGAGTTGGCGGTAACCTCCGAATGTGGACCTCCACGGGGCGCCGTGCCTGAAAAGATCATCGAAAAAGCCAAAATGCTTAAAGGATATGTGGATGCGGTCAACGTTACGGACAACCAGACCGCCATGGTCCGGATGTCCAGTTTTGCCGCCTGTGTGTTTATTAAACAATTGGGGATGAACCCTATCCTTCAAATGGTGACCAGAGACCGTAACCGGCTGGCCATGCAGGCGGACATTCTGGGCGCCTATTCACACGGCATCGATACCATGCTGTGTTTATCCGGTGATCATCCCCACTTTGGCGATCACCCCATGGCGGCCAATGTACATGACATCGATTCCGTTCAGTTCGTTCAGATGATCAAAGATATGCGGGATAAGGGGAAATTTCAGGGCGGAGACGACATTTTGAATCCACCCAAAATGTATATCGGTGCGGCAGCCAACCCGTTTGCCGACCCTTTTGAGCTTCGGGTGGCTCGCCTGGCGAAAAAGATCAAGGCAGGAACCGATTTCATTCAAACCCAGTGTATTTACAACCTGGACAAATTTGAGAAGTGGATGGAAGGAGTCCGTGACCGAGGTCTCCATGAAAAGGTCAATATTATGGCCGGAATTACGCCCATGAAAACCGTAGGCATGGCCAAATACATGAAAAAAAGGGTGCCTGGAATGGATGTGCCGGATGAAATAATCAAACGTATGGCCGGTGTTCCCAAAGAAAAGCAGCCCGAGGAAGGAATCAAAATCAGTGTGGAAGCCATCGAGCGCCTAAAGGCTGTGGAAGGCGTAAAAGGATTCCACGTTATGGCGATAGAGTGGGAACAGATGGTTCCGGAGATTGTCGAAAGAGCCGGACTTCTTCCAAGGCCCACAATTGATCTTTAGTTCAATTGTTCATTATATGAAAGAAACGCGCAACCAATTTTAATTATAAAAGGAGGAAAAGCAATGAGTGATAAGCAACATATCTTAGTGGTAGATGATGACCCCGATCTGGTTGAGTCGATTGCCATGAAGCTGGAAAGCAATAATTTTCGGGTAACCAAAGCGTATGATGGGGTTGAAGCTTGGGAACGGATTAAAGAAGATCGGCCGGAGCTGATTATTCTGGATGTCATGATGCCGAGAAAAGATGGGTATGTGGTATGTGACGAGATTAAAAAGGACGATCAATACAAAGATATCACGGTGGTTCTTCTTACCGCGGTGGGAGATGCCGTAACAACGACCCAATATACCCATTTTGGCGGCAAAACAACATTGGCTGAAGATTTTATTCCAAAGCCCATCGATTTGGATAAACTGATGGGCATTGTGAAGGAAAATCTTGAATAATTCCAACGGCGCTTGAAGAACGCCGGATGCCTTATCGAGATTCCAAGGCTTACGAATGTTCAACGGATCAATGGACAATACCGAACATTGGAATGATGGAGCGATGGAGTGTTGAAACGATAAACTTGTTTTGATGCAAATTAATTTCAATACTCCAACACTCCAAAATCAGAACAAGCTGCTCCGTATGGATTTGCCATCAGAAATTAAACTTCGAGATCCTAAATTCTGACGTAAATTTCTTATGAACAACACCCGGGAAAGCATCGACAAAAAAATACGGATCAATGGCATCAAACTCAGCACGGAATTGGTTCAGGTAAATCTTTTGAATCGTTTCTTCCCGCAGGATTCCAGAGCTCTTTTTTTTCAACTTCTGGCTCAAAATCAGATAAATATTCCCTTTATTTTGACCAGCGGTATGGGAGAAAAAATTTTAGGATCATGCTGTGTGGCGGCTGAAGATATCCATCGGATAAAAAAAGTTGTTGAAGGGGAACCTAAACTGAAAGAAAATCTGGAATTCATTCCAGGTGTCGGCACTTTGTCTATATTTCCACATCATTCGAACCTGAAACTGCTGGGTCTGTCCTTTTATCTCTTAGGCAAGCAACACCTGCCGTTATACGGTATGGCCTCATCTATATCTTCCCTGACATTTGTCACGGATTATTCACAATTGGACAAAGCTGTTTCAATTTTACTGGAATATATGGACCTGCCACCGAATCATGCACCGTTTAGACCGGAAATTCATGTGATACAAAAGAAAAGGTAACCGTTCAGTCACAAAGACGCTCAGACACCAAAATAATACCTAAGGAAAAAGCCGTGGAAACGATTGCCGTTTATTGGGAACCTAAGCCTAAAACATACGGTTTTAAAGAGGTTACCAATTTGTCTTTGATGAACGTTGAAATTACACCGGGGGAAATGGGCCAATGGGGTCTTTGGCTTATGGAATTGGCAGATCTTAATATCGGTTTTCATCTGATTTTGGCCAAGTATTCGGCGCATCAGAAATTACGATTGTATATTTTACTCGAGAAGTTTTGGGCCGACAGCGTATTATCTCATATTGACAAACGGATCGATCTGGAATCTGAAAAAGATTTCCATCTAACTTCTCCAGTGGAACTCATAAGCTTTCAGGGTCCTCATTTCGGGGACAGATACGGGATCGCCCATACGGCTTTTAAGGCTTTGGATGACCAGGGCATCCCGATCCTAGTCGCTGCATGCTCCGGAGCCGCCGTTTACATTGTACTTCCTGAACAAAAGCTACAGGAGGTCAAACCTCGATTGGCCGAAGCATTTGAGGTCCCATAAAATAAAAGTTGGGGCTTCGCCCCAATTGGAATAGTGGAACGATGGAGTCATTGGTTTTGGAAAAGCGGGTTATGGATCAGATCCATCTCGACATGGGTTAGGCAGAAACAGGAAACCTCAATAAAGTGATATCTTTTTAAACAGTTATAAAATTCCGAGACGTTCAAATATCGGCATCAACTCATGAATATGAAATATATTACGGTCACCGAAGAATTTGACTGGAGAATAAAGGTTTTCAATTCCCTACCTTTTCCTTCCCTGATTCTTACACCAGACAAAGTCATTATCTCTGCGAATCGAGCCTTTCTAAAAAAAAAAAGAACCGATTTAGAAAAGATTGTCGGCAAAACATGTCACCAGGTTTTTTATGATACTGAAAAACCTTGTTCTCAGGCAATCTGTCCTTTTTCCAAGGTGATCACCGAAAAGAAATCGCAGTCCACACTCAGACGAACGGAATTTGATGGAAACGAGGAACTATGGGTCGAACGGATGTTTTCTCCGATCCTGGACGAAAATGGTGATGTCAAATTTATAATGGAGAGCGTGCAAAATCTCAAACGGGTGATCACTTTGGAGAAAAAGTCAATCCGTATCAGGCGGTTTCTGGATAATATCATTCAATGCTCCCCCAATGCAATTGTCTCTGCAGATAGACAAGGAACTATTTTGTTAATGAATCAGGCGGCAGAAGATCTATTCGGTTATTCCATGGAAGAAGCCATTCGCACAAAAAATGCGGAAGACTTTTACTCATTTGGAAAAGCAAAGAAAATCATGAGAAAAATGCGGAGCGATAATTATGGCGGAAAGGGGAGGTTATCCGCCACGCAGGTTAATGTCGTTAACGCAAAGGGTGAAACGATCCCCGTTGAAATGACGGGCGCCATTATATATGATGGTGAAGAAGAAGTCGCGACCACAGGGACTTTTTATGATCTTAGAGAAAAAATAGCTAAAGATAAGAAACTAAAGGAGGTATTAATCCAAATCAACCGGTCAGAAAAAATGGCATCTCTGGGTCAATTGGCGGCAGGGATAGCCCATGAAATCAATAACCCGCTGACCGGGATTCTTCTGTATGCAAACCTGGCGCTTGAGCGGCTCGACAAAGCGGACCCGCTTCGAAAACATTTAAAGTCTGTCATCCATGATACCGGGCGATGCAAAGATATTGTGAAAGACCTTCTGGCGTATAGCCGGCAGACGAGTCCGACCAAAGAAACGTTTCAGATCAATTCACTAATAGAAGAAAGCTTGACCCTTATCCGGGGTCAAAAACGGTTTCTGAATATTAACCTCGTGAAAAAAATGTCTGGTGATATGATGTTGATTCGTGCGGATAAAAATCAACTCATTCAGGTCATCATAAATTTGATAATGAATGCCATCGACGCCATGGATAGAAAGGGAACCTTAACATTTCGGACATACCGGAATAAACCTCATAAAAAGGTATACATCGAGGTGTCGGATACCGGATGTGGTATCCCTGAAGAGAATTTATCAAAAGTATTTGATCCGTTTTTTACAACAAAAGGACCGGAAAAGGGCACCGGTCTTGGCCTGAGTACCTCTTATGGAATTGTAAAAGAAAATGGCGGCCATATTTCAATCAAGGAAACGAGTTCCAGGGGAACAACTTCTTTGATCGAACTTCCACTTTATACACCGGATGAAAAACCCTCGGTTTCATAGAACAAATAAGGAAAGGCAGTCAAAATCATGACGGAAAAACAATCCACTGACATTTTATTTAAGCCCAAAATCTTGGTGGTCGATGACGAAAAGGTAATTCGGAATGGGTGCCGTGAAGTATTAACCCAGGAGGGCTATGAAGCGACCTTGGCTGAAAACGGGGAGCTGGGGTTGAAAATGATTGAGAAAGCGCATTTTGATGTAATCCTGCTGGACCTGATGATGCCGGGTTTATCGGGTTTCGACGTTTTGTCACATGTTAAAGCGCTCCACCCGGACACCTCGATTATTGTCATCACCGGTTATGCCACTATCGAAAATTCTATTGAAGCCATGAAAAAAGGGGCCTTTGATTTTATTCCAAAACCGTTTTCTCCGGACCAACTCAGAGTGGTGGTGTCCAAAGCCATTGAACACACCGGCGCGCTTAAAGACATCGCCAACGAAAAATCCAGAATGCGTGTGCTTATTAATCTTTTGGCCAATGGGGTCATGGTTGCGGATGCCGAAAAAAAGGTGGTGCTGGCCAACCCGGCCTTCATGAAGATAATGCGCTTTCAGGGAGATGATATCATTGGTCGTCCGTTTACGGTGCTGATCAAAAATGAACAACTCCAACAAATGATTGAGAGTTCCCTTTCCATGACCGAAGATGTCCTCACGGAACTGACCGAAGAACTGGACATCGGAGAGGACGGAGAAGATAAAAAAGCCGTATATGTTGTCAAATGCCGCCCTTTCAGGGACAGGGTCGGCCGGAATTTGGGAACCATTACCGTTTTAAGTGATATCACTTATTTAAAGGACATCAATCAGCGCAAGTCTGATTTCGTTTCAATGGTTGCACATGAAATCCGAAGCCCGATGAACTCGGTCATGGCGCAGATTAAAGTGATTCAGGATGGATTGGCCGGTGACGTTACACCAAAGCAGGGTGAAATTCTGGGCAGGGCCTCAGAGAAAATAAACGGACTCGTTTCCCTTTCTTCGGAGCTTTTGAATATGGCATCGAGAGAGGCCGGATTGATAGCCTTAGAAAGAACCGAATTTGATATGACTGAAGTTATAAAAGACCAGGTTGATTTTCATCAACCCAAAGCACACGCAAACGGGATTCAACTCAAACTGGACCCGTTACCGGATTTACCGCCGGTACTTGCCAACAAACAAAACATGGAAGAGGTGCTTTCCAATCTGATTGCCAATGCGATTAACTATACACCTGGAAAAGGGAAGATCACCGTATCCGCCCGTCTGGAAAAGCATCATTTGTGTATCCGTGTCAGCGATACCGGTCTGGGGATTGCGGAGGATGAGTTAGGGCGAATTTTCGACCGATTCTATCGCGTTAAAAATGAAAAAACCCGATACATTATCGGCACCGGTTTGGGGTTACCCATAGTAAAAAGTATTGTCGAAGCCCATGATGGAATGATCCGTGTGGAAAGCACACCCGATCACGGAAGCACGTTTTATGTATATATTCCTTTTAAGAATTGAAAGGAGTTGGAATGAATTCAAAGACAAAGATTGGAATAGTTATCTGCAATCGCTACCGCCGCTGTGCGGGCGGGAAGTGTTTCCGAGCGATGAGGAACAAGGAAGGGGCTTTCAGCATCTACACGGATACCGAAGTTGAGTTGGTTGGTTTTACAACGTGCGATGGTTGTCCTGGTGGCAACATAGAATATGCGGGCGAAGAGATGGTGAAGAATGGCGCAGAGGTTATTCATTTAGCTACCGGCCTGGTGGTTGGTTATCCTCCCTGTCCCTATATCGATACATTCAAAGCCTTTCTTGAAAAACGCTATGAGGTCAAGGTCGTTGTAGGCACGCACCCTATACCGAAAAAGTATCTTGATATGCATACTTATCTTGGGACATGGGAGAACTCCGCATGGAAGCCACTTGTCGCGCCGACCATGAGTGATGAGGTGACCCGTGCAAGTTACGATTAAGCGCATAGTCACTGAAGGTCCGTTGAGGGTCTTGATGAATTGCCAGGACTTCGTTTAGCAGCTATAGTGCACGAATTCATCGCCTGCCGGTTGGCTAACCATGCTCTTGCAGCCGACAGCTAACCCCAGCGGCTGAAAAACGCCGTTATCCCACCTTTTGCTATCTATTTCGGCCTGCAATTTCAGAGGCTTTTAAGCATCCATTTCAAAAGCGCCCATTGTTCTATAGGCATAACGGATTTTTTGAGTTAAAAGACGGGTCCCCATTTCAAGGGATAGGGTAAGGGCGTTTTCTAAAGACTTCTGTATCACGCCGGGAC
>DATKWE010000075.1:0-11017 GCA_035529735.1 Desulfobacterales bacterium
TGTCGAATTTCGCCATCATCCCTTCCAATCCCAACTAATATTGTACGACCTTGTATATTTTGACAAACACATCCTTTAAAGACGGATAACCCTCAAAAGAAAAATGCATTTTTGCAATAAAATTTCTACATCTTGCTGTCAGGGAATCTTCGCATATGAGGAACTCAGGTCAGTTTTTGGTAAGATCGATGCTGGAGGTCAATGAAGATCCTTCTATGCCTATCATAAATACTATATGATTTCAAGGCCTTATATGGCCGGCACTCTGGTGCTACATGGTGGCATTCAAACAAATGGGCTCACCTCACTCTAAACTGCTGTATTTTGTTATAAACAGGGATCAGCTTTCAGGGTTCAGAGCCCAGGTTTTTGGATTAGATTTCTGAATTCCTGACGTCTGATATCTGACTGCTGATATCTATTTCCTGTTTCCTATTTCCTGAATTCTCGAATTCTTACCTTCCTACCTTCTAACCTTCTGATCTCTGTCTTCTGACCTCTGACTTCTGATATTTGTCCTCTGATCTCTATTGCCTGGTTCCTGGTTTTTGGATTATATTCCTGAATTCTTACCTTCCTACCTTCTAACCTTCTAACCTTCTGATCCCTCTTTCCTATTTCCTATTTTCTATCTCCTGGTTCATGGTTCTTGGAGACACTGTGGCGGAAACGTAAAGCCGACCCCCCTTATATCCCCCATTTCTACCCCTTTTTAGGGGATGTGCCGCCCATCAAAATTTACTAATGTGCCAATGACAGGGAATAATTTCCAAACAAATGCTCCAGATCCCGTTATTTAGAAAAGAAATAACCAAACTTAAACGAAAACAAGGAGGGAAATTATGGCAAAGGATTATTTGAAGGTAGTGTTTATTTTAGGGTTGAATTAACCCCGGTTCAATAAACGATTCCATTATCCATTTTATAGGGAGGTTGAAAATGAAAGCAAGAATTCGAATATTTCCGTTTCTTATCGTATTGGTTTCGGTGTTGACAGTTTTTAATGTTTCTTTGATGGCACAAGAAAAGCCCGCCGACAATATGGACATCGTTCGTGAAAAGATCCAGACGGACAAAAAGCTGTTTATTGCAGAGAATATGAATCTTACGGAATCTGAGGCCAAAGTTTTCTGGCCGGTTTATGAGAATTATCAGAAAGATCTGAGCAAACTTGTCGATAAAGCCGTCAAACTGATCGAAAACTACGCCGCCAATTATGAGAGCATGACCGAGGAAGCGGCCAAAGAACTGATCAATGGGTATTTGGCCATCGAGGGAGAACGGGTGACGTTCATGAAATCCTTTTTACCCAAATTCAGAAAAGTACTGCCTGAAAAGAAAGTGGCCCGGTATTACCAGCTGGAAAACAAGATCGATTCCGTAGTGAACTTCGGGTTGGCAAAGCAAATCCCCTTGGTCAAATAAGGACTGGCGCTGACAGACACCCCGAAAGTCGGATATCATCGATTTTCGGGGTTCTTCCTGTCAAGATCCTGAAAAATTTGGGATTTCCTTTTTCAATAGGGGCAAATTCTTTTTTAGGAGTTTGCCCTTATCATTTTTATGATATATGTGTGGGCCACAAATTGACTTCCAGTTGGCCTTCTGGCAAGCGTACCCGTTATAACGCCGACTATTTAATATCTAATATTAGCCGGAAAAGAGAATTTGATGAAAAGATTCAAGGTTAAACTCCATGGAGAGAATTTCCTCCTCAATCTTGTCGGTGAACTCAAAAAGTATGGGTTTTATGCCACAAGATTTGTAAGGGCAGAGAACCCACAAGAGGCTGAAAAAATTGCCATTATCTTAACGCATCAAAATCCTAATTTAAGGAATACCGTATTAAATGAAAATACGGATCGCCCGGCAATTAATTTGGAAGAAATAAAGGAAGTTGGCTTTCTAAAATTCTTTGCAAAAAAATCAACCACCGGCTTTACGTTTTATCCCGAAGATGAGGAATAGGAAATTGTCCGCCGGATCAGCTTAAGCCCCTCAAGCACGTCAACAAAAGGTGTTTAATAAAGATTATCTCCAAAAAAGTGGGTGATTCTAAAAGGATTCAAGATGTCGGGGTCAGGGCTAACTGCTGAAAAATTATAAGGAATTAAAGGGTTGGCAATATTGATAAAGAGGATGGGAGAAAAACAACTCCTGAATATTCAAGGTCCTTATATATAGTCTATCGCTCGATTCCGTCTCGAGCTTTGACGCCCCGGTCAAAATAATGTTTAACGGCCTTAACTTCGCTGACCAGGTCGGCAATTTCTATTAATTCTTCAGGTGCACGGCGGCCGGTTAGAACGACTTCCATATTTTCAGGTCGATCATTTAGAAGTTCAAGGACCTCCTTGGTTGTAATCAAATCGAACCAGACCGCCACATTGATTTCATCGAGGATGATAATGTCATATTGATTGGAAAGCATCGCCCTGCGCGCCCGTTCAAGACCCCGGTGACTTTGATCTATATGTTTCTGGGTTATTTCCTCCCGATGAACACATTCAGCGTCTCCATACTGCTCGATGGTAATATACGGGTGATCGCGTAACGCTGTCAGTTCGCCGTAGTGCTGTCCTTTCATGAACTGACCGATGTAGGTTTTCATCCCATACCCGGCGGCCCGTATTGCCATGCCTAAGGCTGCGGTTGTTTTACCCTTCCCGTCACCGGTATAGATTTGAATGTATCCTTTTTTATCTGTCTTTTTTTCCATGTTACACAGGTTTTATGCTGACTTTTTATTTTTTGTGACGTCCCCGGGTTGTTGATCTTCGTCCCCGCCGGCCTTCCGTTTGTCCACAAAGGAAATGGGACAAGACGTACGGAATTTACAGTATATTTCAGGATCGCTGCATTTAAAACATTCCTCGCACAGATAGGTCGTATATTTCGAACATACATAGCTGGTTTCTCTATCCGGATGATTACGGCATTTTTCCATTCCAATGAGTTCCATTAACCGGTTTGTTAAAAAGCGACGCTAAATTCTTTTTAGGAGCTGATTTGCCGCAGTCAGGGTCGGGTCCCAGGTGGGGCCGAACGGCGGGGCATACGCCAGATCCGCTTGGCCGTATGCTTCAACGGTCATCTGATTGTGCAACGCGACGGCAGGCGCGTTAATTCTATGCGCAACACCTTCCTTGCCCACCATCTGGACGCCCAAAAGGCGTCCGGTCTTTTGATCACCGACCATCTGAACATGGATCACCGAAGCACCGGGATGGGCATGGGCCCGTGA
Organism: Desulfobacterales bacterium; assembly: GCA_035529735.1. GTDB lineage: Bacteria > Desulfobacterota > Desulfobacteria > Desulfobacterales > UBA11574 > JAAXQD01. Next base: position 3,245 of record DATKWE010000075.1, read on the forward strand.
ACGGGTTTTTATAACAACCTTTGCCGGTTCAAAACCAGACTTTTTGGCCGCGTCCAGGGTCAGCCCGGTCCGCGCCACCTCCAAATCGAACACCTTAAACACCGCCGTACCGGCAACACCTGGAAGTTCAACCGCGTTGCCGCAAATGTTGTCGGCAGCCGCCCAGCCGGCTCGATTCGCCCTTAACGCCAGAGGGATCCATGTTTTTTTGCCGGTAACAACATGATAGGCATCCGCACAATCTCCGGCAGCATATATGCTTTCATCTGAAGTCTTGAGTTTTCTATCCACGGCAATCGCATCCTTTATGCCAAGATCAAGACCTGCCTCGGCGGCCAGTTCGCTATTCGGCTTTATTCCAACGGCAACCAGCACCATATCCGCTTCGAGGGTGAGATCCGAACAGATTACTTTTAGCCTTCCGCCCTCGACATCAATCTTTTGAATTTTATAACCTGGATGCAGTTTCACCTGATTGGATTCCACTTCTTGTCTGACAACATCAGACAGTTCTGTGTCCATCCATGGCAGAAAGACCGGACCCGGTTTGACCATATCGACGTCTATTGATCGGGCCCTGAGCGCTTCACACATTTCAAGAGCGATATATCCCATGCCGATAATAATTACTTTCTTAACATTGTTTGCTTTTATAAATGCCTTTATTTTTCGACCGTCATCCAAACTTTTTAAAGCCATAACACCCGGGAGATCAAAACCGTCAAGATTGGGGACGATGGGAGATCCGCCGGTAGCAATGAGCAATTTATCATAGGAAAATTGAAACGCCTTTCCCTGAATAGATATTCCGGCAACCGTCCTCCTCAGCGGATCGATCGATTCAACACAATGACCGGTCAACAGATGGATACCCTGTTTATCTCTGAAAACATCTGCCTGTCTGACCACCAGGTCATCTATTACCCGATCCGGATCCGCAATATTATACGGCATGCCGCAGGCACTGTAGGAAACATCCATGGTCTTTTCCAAAACAGTGACATCCAGATCCGGGTTGTTTCTCTTGGCCCTGCTGGCAGCGCTCATTCCGGCAGCATCCCCGCCGATAATCAGAACTTTCATAAACCCCCTTTTTATTACAAAACATCTCAAAAATATCGATAATTATATCCACGTTAATCATCAAAACAAAAAATGTCCAATAAATTGCGCATCCTTCAACCACTGAACGAGGCAACCCTGGACATTTCTCATGCTGAAGATATCTTTCTGTTAAAAAAACCGCAAACGCCGAAGCAAATCTTAGAATCATCCGGATGGGATTAACCCCGGGTCAAAGACATCAGGGCCGTGTCGAGCAATGAATTCCTCTTTTACCAGTGGCCTTCAGCATTTGCCCCATCTGCAAAAGATAATTCCCCTTCATTAAATGCTGCGACAGCATCTCTGACGGTGCCTTCAACATCGTTCATCACGTTTATTTTTGCGGCATCTAAAACCCTAAATGCTTTAGGTCCGCAGAACCCTGTCAGTAAAACTTCTGCGTCCCTTTCGCTCACCATACTGGCCGCCTGAATACCGGCGCCTTTGAGTGCATTTGCATTTTCCTTGTTGTCCAAAACCTCATAATCAAGGGTTTTAGTGTCCACAATGAGAATATAAGCCGCCCGCCCGAAACGGGGGTCCATGGGCGAGTCAAGGTCCGTACCCTGGGATGTAACAGCTATTTTCATGGTTCCATTCCCCTTTTTTTCTGTGTCCTGTATTGACGAAGCATCTATAAATTCAGAGGATTCCCGTCGGCTTACCCGCCACTGTGTCCGCCGCCGCAAACCTGATCATCTGAAATAATCGGCAGTTTTCCTGCGATCAGGTCTTCCACCACCGGCCGTATTTCATGACGTGTGGCATCGTGATAAACATCGATGCCAACCTGTCTGAATCCCATGAGCGGGCGCATGCCGATACCGCCTACTATTAAAGCGTTCACATGGTGTTCCGCCAAGAAATTAACCGGGACCATACATCCTCCCTGAACATGTTCCTGGTTTGCTATGGTTGAAACCTCTTGAATCTTTCCTTCTTTCACGTCCACCAGCGTAAACACATCGCAGTGACCAAAATGGCCCGATCTTTGACCGTCCAGTCCGCCTTTCTCTGTCGAGGGAATCGCAATTCTTCCGTTTTCCATAATACAAAATTCTCCTTTGTTTTATTTATAATGACCTTATAACAAAACATCTCCTTTTCCATTCATTGCAGGAAATTCAATGATGTTAGCCCATATCCGTTCGACTGCCTGACCGATTTTTGATCCTGTTTTGGTTTCAAAGATGGTTTTCCCTTGCACCATCGATTCTGTAAAAACAGGATCAAAAGGAATCCGCCCCACAAACGCCAAATTTTTCTCTTCTGCCAGTTTTTCGATGGCGTGTGTCTGTTCAGGATTCAGATCGAACTTATTGACACACACCATTCCAGGGACCTTAAAATGGGCGGCCAGTTGTGCCACCCGCTCCATATCGTGCAACCCTGAGACTGTGGGTTCAGTGACGATCAGCAAGGCTGTGGCACCCCCTATGGACGCAATAACCGGGCAACCGATACCCGGCGGTCCGTCGGTTAAAAGCAGATCCAATTTATTCTTTTCAGCAAGTTTTTTGGCCTCCTGCCGAACAAGGGTTACCAGTTTGCCGGAATTCTCTTCGGCAATGCCCAGTCTGGCATGAACCATGGGGCCGAAACGGGTGTCTGAAATAAACCATTCCCCGCAGGTCTTCACCGGAAAGTCGATGGCCTGCTCGGGACAAAAATCGACACAAACGCCACATCCTTCACATTCGATGAGATCGACTTTGAACGCTTCATTGATGGCGTCAAAACGGCACAGATCCCTGCAAAGACCGCATTCGGTGCATTTATCCGGATGAATAACCGCAGTACTGCCGCCACGAAAATCGTGGCGTTCTTTTATTTCCGGGTCCGTGAGCAGATGAAGATCGGCAGCATCCACATCCGAGTCACAAAGAACTTTGTTTTCGGCCAATGATGCAAAGGCTGCCATCAGGCTGGTTTTGCCGGTACCGCCTTTGCCGCTTATCACCACCAACTCTTTCACTGAATTTTTTCTCCCTTACAACAATTCGTAATCGTTCCGCCACTAAGTCACGAAGAAAAAAATATTAAATAAATTCTTCGTGTCTTGAGGCCTTTGTGGCAAAAAAATATTTCCGGTTTAGGATGTTAATTTTTCAATTTGACGGTATAATCCAAGAAATTTTTCTTTCCACTCCGGCATTTCCTCAACGATGAGCTTGCCCTTTGAATACGCCTCCGCAATCCGTCTATCAAAGGGAATCTCCATCAAAATGGGCAGGTTTTCCTGTTCTGCATATGTCCGTACCCGATCGTAACCGATATCCGAGCGATTAATGACCAGACCCGATGGAATCCCAAGAAGTTTCACCGCTTCAACCGCCAGTTGCAAATCGTGCAGACCGAACGGCGTCGGCTCGGTGACCATCAAAACGAAATCAGCGCCTTTCATCGCAGCGATAACCGGGCATGATGTCCCGGGAGGGGCGTCGATGATGGTCAGCTGATCAGAACGGGTATATGACCGAACATTTCGGATCAAAGGCGGTGACATGGCCTCCCCAATCCTTAACCGGCCGTGTACAAAATGAAGATTGTTTTTGTGGCCAATTTCAATCGTACCCAGTTCGCGGCCGGTTTCGGTGACGGCCTTTTCCGGACAGACTTCTACACAACCGCCACAGCTGTGGCAAAGTTCCGGAAATGTCAGAACGGTCTTCCCGATGACGATGATGGCCTTAAACCGACATATTTCAGCACATTTTTTGCAGAACGTGCATTTTTCTTCGTCAATTTGCGGCACGGGTGTATAAACCGTTTTTTCCGCTTCAACGACAGGATTTATAAAAAGGTGACAATTCGGTTCCTCAACATCACAGTCCAGAAGTTGCACATCCGACCCTATAGAAACAGCCAGGTTGGTCGCCACAGTCGTCTTCCCCGTACCGCCTTTTCCGCTTGCAATGCTGATAATCATACGATGACACTTCCTTTTATACCGAACTTTTCAAGAATAATTTATATGCGAATACTCTCCGCCTATCCGGCGGAATGTCTTGTAAATGATCTGCAACCGCTCGCCCGGTTGAATTGCGCTGCGCGCAAACTTATTAGAGCGCAGCGGAAATCTCGCCTCGCGGGGCTGCAAAGAACTTCAATCCCGCTGAAAGCGGGATGAGAAATACGGATTGGTTATGAGCTTTTGCGCATAACATAGGGCACCATGTTTTTTTGTCAAGCTCTTTTAACAACTTTTATTTAAACATATAAATTCCAACAGGTTAAGGCAGTTCAAATACCGACATTTATTTTCATCTTTACCGTCCGCAATTACGGATATGCTTTAAATTTTGGAATGTTAATATGATCCAATGGTTCTTCATTTTGTTTGCGCTCAATTGGGCGTTGATGTTTTTTATGCGTTATTTCGGGTCAGCAGGAAGAGCCCTGTGTTTCCCCCGGTGACGAACTTTTCCTTTTCAACGGATAACTGGTGTTCGGTTACTAAAGGGAATACACCTTGGCAGGCAAGAAAGTTGCGATAATTTCTGAAATGCTCTTGTCCGGCCGCCATTTCAACACAGGTGATCACAATTTTTAAGATCCAACCCTTTGGAAAACGAATCGAACCGGAATGATAATCGACCAGCAAAATCCGCCCATTTTTTTTCATGACACGCTTGGATTCACTCACCACCTTTGATCGGATCGGAGCCGGCATTTCATGCAACGCAAAAAACGCAATGACCAAGTCGAATGTTCCATCAGAATAGGGCATTTGTGAGGCATCGCCCAGATGAAGTTCCGCCCGTTTTCCGAGTTTTCTTCGGGCAATGTCTATCATGGCAGGGGACCGATCCATTCCGAACACCTTGCAACCGCCCTTTTGATAAAGGTCCAAGGTCGTCCCGGTTCCGCATCCAACATCAAGGACCCGCATCTCTTCTTTGGATGGAACCATCTTCATGCTGGCCGCTCTTAGACTCTTGATGAGCGGTTCGACCAGCACATCGTAACGCTTGGCGGTTTTTCTATAGGGGTCTAAAGCCACAGTTAAGTCACCTCGAATAATCTTCCAACCCTCTTAATCTAAAAACCAAAATCATCATCGTTTAACGTATAATCTTTTCCAAGGGGCATGTTTGAACTCCTGAAAATTGACCAAAGCCAGATAGAACGCACCTACCGACAACTCAGCACAATGGGTGTGTTCCTCCGGCAATGTCTCCAGAAAATCAATGACTTTTTCCGGTGTAATCTCCCAGGCCTCTGCTACGGTTTTTCCTTCGGCCAGAAAGACTACCGTATTTGCACAGGCATGGGTGTTTATGCAGCCATCCGTAATAAATGAAACCGAATGGATACGATTTTTCCGAACAATTAGAAACATCTCAACAGTGTCGCCACACTTGCCGATTCTTTTGCCGTATCCATCCGGGTCTTTTATTATCCGGCGTTTATCCATTTGAGTTACCATCTCAATATAATGTACAGATGGTTCCCAGGAAAAGTTTGATTCCTGTTGATATGTTTTGTTTTCGCTCATTTGACCATATAATCATTTAGGGCTTCTTGAAGGGCATCCGCAGATAAAAAAGCACAGTGCTTATCTTCTTCAGGTAATCCCCCTAATTTTTCCAGGATAACCTCTCCTGTGATATTCAAAATCTCGTCAGGGCTCTTTCCAAGAGACTGCTCGGCTGCAAATGACCCGCACACCGTGCTGGATCCGCAACCATCGGTTTGAAATGAAGCATTTTTGACTTTCCCATTTTCGAATTTCAAAAAAATTTCCATGGTATCACCGCATGAACCTGTTACACGTCCGTATCCATCAGGATTCTCTATGCAACCCGCATACAATGGGTTCAGCCACCTTTGAAACGCGATTTCCCCATAGACTTCTCTTGTTTCTTGAAAAATTTGATCCTGCAACCCTTCAACAAAATCATCAAAACCTTTGCTCATTCGCTCTTCCTTTACCCTATACATCTGATTTAATGATCACAGACATTGGCGCCTGTTACCAGTGTACCGGAGAGATACTGGTTTGTCAGGGATTCCGGGGAATCCATTGGAGCGCCGATAATCACCTCAATCCCATTTTCCTCTAAAAGCTGTTGCGCCTTTTCTCCCATTCCAGCCGCGATAACGACGTCAGCTCCCTGCTCATTAAGCCACCGGGGGAGCACTCCCGGTTCGTGGGCCGGTGGGGCAAGCATTTCTGTTTTTGCTATTTTACCGTGTTGAATCTCAACAAATGCGAATTGTTTGCAGTGACCAAAATGGGATGAGAGTTTTCCTTCGGATACTGGCACAACGAATATTTTTGTGTCTTCAGCGTGCTTTTTTCTAATCGTAATTATTTTTTTCGGTTCAGGAATCGTCTTTGCCTCAATTTTTGTAAATTTAATAACTTCATCCACTATTTTATTGAATTCCTGTGTGATTAAAATCTTACTGTCGTCCAGAAGACCCATATTCCCCATGTCACCCATTGATACCACCTCCGGCTCAAAAGGGAGTGACCCCAAAAGTCTCAATCCCTCATTTTTTGCGGTGAGCATCCCTCCACGGGTTTTGAATATGTCAATCATCTTTCCGCAATGGGGACATTTGAGTCCGCTCATGTTTTCCACAAGACCTAAGATTTCCATCTTGACCTGGCGGCAAAAATTGATGGATTTTCTAACGTCAGCAAGTGAAATTTCCTGGGGGGTTGTCACAATTACAGCCTTTGCATCGGGTATGGTCTGTGCTACGGTCAGTGGCTCGTCGCCGGTACCCGGCGGAGAGTCGATAATCATGTAGTCAAGATCCGACCACTCGACATCTGCAATGAACTGTCTGATAACGCCAATCTTAAGGGGTCCTCTCCAGATCGTTGCTGCATCCTTATTTTCTCCCAAAAGCGGTTCAATGGAAATCACATCCATATTTTGAATGTACTTGACGGGTCGGACTTTTCCATCCATGCTGCCCGGTCCGATATTTCCTTTGAGACCCAGAATGTGAGGGATACTGGGTCCGTGAAGATCCACATCCATGAGACCCACTCTATACCCTTTTTTCGCCAAAGCCACCGATAGATATGCTGCAATGCTGCTTTTTCCAACGCCGCCTTTGCCGCTCATCACCAGAATTTTGTTCTTGATGTGGCCCAGCCTTTCCTTTATCTCTATATCCTGCTGTTGTTGTTCCTGTTGATTCCTATGTCCTTTTGCCATCAATCATTACCCTCCGGTTTTACCCCAAAATTTTTTTGCCAACGTTTTTGAGTTTTTTATTTTGTAAACACGGTCGCTATTTTTCTTCCACGGCCTTCATGCTTGATTGTAAGTCTTCAATCTGCTGACGTAATTCATTTGCCTGATCTTTAAGGTGCTTCAAGTGCTCCTCTTTTGATAACATGGTAGCGCCGGACTGACCAGAAACGTTCCATGTTGAACGGCCCATTCCACGCCCCATGCCCATACCGCCGCCACAGCCCTTTCTCATCCATTGATTCATATCGGAACCGCTTCCCATGCCATAGTGGTCGGTGACATTGGGTGTGCCTGTAGACTTAATATCGCCCCTGTTGTATTTTTCGACGACCTCTCTGACCGTACCGGATTGTCCTACAAAAACCTCAATCTTGGCAGCAGAAAGCGTTTGAAGCGCTTTGGGGCCGCAGTTCCCCGTTATTACGGCATCTACTTCCTTGGATGCCACGAA
>DATKWE010000076.1:0-11597 GCA_035529735.1 Desulfobacterales bacterium
GTTGGAATACCGCCATTAAGGGCATCTTTAAGAACGGCATAGGCCCTAATCCATCTATGTTGAGCGGGTGTTGTTGCGGTTTTTAATTTATCCGGATTATTTTGTAGAAGATGGTTTAATATATTATCGAATATTACCGGATAATGAGGAGAATGATGCGCTTCGTAATCCTGGTTAAATCGTTCCTTTCGACCTTTAGTTTTTTTTATCTCACCAACTATTTTTTGGTCTTTGTGAAACTCTTTTTTTGACATTGGTTCCGCCCCTTTTTTGGTTTGGAATAGAGGGCCGATTGACAGCCGCCCTCTATCCCCCAAATTGTGTCAGACCTGTGTCAGACCTAATCAAAACTATACCCTGTTTATCAAAGTTAATCAAACATAAAAAATATTCAAATTGAAATCCACAAGCAATACAACCATTTAGAAATACAGCAAAACCCGCGATTTTTGCCCTGGTACTCAAAATCCCGCGGGGGCAACCTCATGTCGGTTCGATTCCGACCTCCGGCACCAAGAATATCAAGGGTTTAGCAAACATCGTGTTGCTAAGCCCTTTTTTGCTCTTTGTGGATTCATGGTAAGGCGTGCCACTCCGGTAATATTGAATCCAGTAACCTTTTCCCCTCATAACGTCTTACCTTCTCGAACTCTTGGGGTATACCACGGCCCCAGGAGCTTTTTGTTATTTAGGCCCTGAAAGACCTTCTTGCCCAAAACCTTGACATACCACAATGTAACATATATGATAGCGTTCATTCAAAAGGCGCTCCATGACAAATACGAAAAGAAGGTCAAAGAATAGATATGCCAAAGAAATATCCTGAATGTCCCCTGGTTAACCCTTATAATTGCAGGGAGATTGATAACCGCAATGTATGCGCCCTTGTACGTAAAGATAAAGATTGTCTTAGAAAGTTACGTAACTCATCAAAAAAACCCAAGAAATAATCCTTTTGATGTCCACCCATACCTTTTCCTTCCCAACACCCTGATCGTTTAGAAAACACGTTCCTGATATTATTTCCAGTACAACAATTTGATGTTTACCCCGGACCCACACAAGGTCGATTCAGGGTTTGGATGGGTGAATATAATATATATCCCTGACATCCTGGATGTCCTTTCGTGGTAAGATATATTTCTTGATTAATGCTGGTTGTTTTATTATGAAAAAATCATGGCTTCTAAAAATCCAAAAAAATGGATCACACTGACTGGCAAACGAATTGAAAACGTCGATGTATCACCGCTATGAAAACCGCATCCCTTTTGGCTCCGAAGCTATTAGACGCCGTTTAGATATGGCCTTAAAAAAAATCGAAAAAAAAGCCGATGACAAATAATTCCAATAAATTCAGCAGTGAAAAAGTATACGATCGAATATTGGAAATCATTTCTGATTTGTCAGAAGGACAACGGCAGAATCTCCTGGAAAGGTTGGAGAAATGGCGGCGATCCAAGTTTAAGGAAAAGAGAAAATATCCTAGAAAACAAACTTTCATCTGGGCTGAATGTTCAGCCAATAGACGCGCTTTGAACGATTTCATTCAAAATTTAAGCGTTGGCGGACTATTTATCGAAACTCAAATTCCTTTCTTTGTCGGAGAAGAGCTTTCAATGACTTTTTCCCTCCCCGGTGCAGAAGATCCTATGAAAATCACTGGAAAAATTGTCAGGGTAAATACAAGGGGAATTGCTATACAATTCGATGAGGTTTTAACCGATATTTAATTTATCCCTTCACACGTCTAACCGATATCATCTTCGCCACAAAAGAACTTTGCAAAGACTTTGTGCAAAGATGGAGACTGCATCCATATACCCATGTAAATATTTCGTCTCCCATGGTCCATTCCCTGGGTTGATGGGCGGTCTTTCAGGGAACAATACTTAGTTTTTATCCCTTTTTTATGCCATATAAATCTGGGTTGACACGGTCCGGTTTGGAACGTTAAAATCCGAAATATATCGCTGATGAAATCCGTCGTCTGTCTGTATGCGATTTTCATCGGGGCGTTACATCCCTCGCACGAGCCCTTGGAGCCCGCCTTTCTCCAGGGGCTTTTTTATACCCGCACAGCCCATAAACAATTTTCATATACTGAATATAATTTATTTTTTAAATAAACTTCTTGACATGTCGCATTTTACAAATATAAAATGAACGGTACGTATGGAATGTTGCCATTCCATTCTCCTTTCAATCCTCTGTGAAACCCCTGGAAAACGCAACCCTTTCCGGGGGTTTTCTTTTTCCTCGAAAGCGCATTTTCAATCGGTATTGGCACTGTTGCCCCCCCTAATATTCAAGTCCACACGATTCCCTGGCTTTTTTGATTGATTTCAAGAAAAAATTTTAATATTGATACGTTATGGCGCAAAAATCGTTAACTTCGGGACGAGAAATCTTCCCCGAAAACACCCGAAATTTGCAATGGATTTGGAGAAAGCGCTGAGGTATCGACTTGAAAAACGAGAATATGCTTAAGAAAATCATATCCAGCGGACAAACCGAAGCAGAGCAGGCGGCGCTCGATGCAGCCATAAAGCTGGGTGTCCCCCATGGTGGGTGGATTCCAAAAAGAAAATTGACTGAAACCGGCGCGCTTCCACCCAAGTACAGACTTCAAGAAATGCCCACCGACGAGTATTCTGAATGTATTGAACAGAATGTGATCGATTCGAAAGGCACCTTGATACTTTCATGCGGAAAGCCGACCGGCAATCTGGATTTTGCCAGAAAAATGACCTTGAAGCACAGACATCAACTGCTCGGTATCGATCTTGATCTAACAAATTTTATTGATGCCGCCTCCCTGGTTCATGATTGGATTCAATTGAGGCGCATCGATGCGCTGTACGTGACCGGATCCGGTGCAGCCGCAAATCCTGATGTTGGGAATCACACAACGTTTATCGTTGAAAGTGCAATATTATTGGGCCCAAGTAATGCCGCTTCGGGTTCTCATATTGTCCATGATTCAGCAGAAGGATCATCCGGTAAACCTTTTGACATACCCAAAACAGTGAACGAAGCCGTCGATCAAATAATTTCAGAAATGTCGCTGCAAGACAGGGTAAAATTAGCGAACCTGAAAAGAGAGGATATGGAACCCTTCGGCATGACGTTCAGAATTTTTATTCAGAATCGGTTGTTTCAAAAAGGAGCGAATAGAAACTTGATCAAATCCTGTATCGCCGTTTCGGGAAACGATGATCTCAACGAAAGCAGGGCGGCCTATGTGATCATAGAAAAGCTGTGGGAAAGATTAAAAGAAACGCATAAATTAAAAATTGTTAAATAAATGAGGGGTCGGGGAGTTTACACGGTTTGAAAAAAAGCATTATCCATGGAGCGATTTGACCAATAAAAACACCCCGACCCCTGAAATAAATAATTGTCAGCGCCCTGTTCGTAACCGGCGGGCGCTTTAATACCGGATTCGGAGGATTTTCACTATGGGAAACAAGGATATTGAACTCGGGAAAAATGAAGTCCGTGCCTTTCTATTTGAAATAATCGATAGAATGTCCGAATCAGAAATGCGGCAGCTTTTAACTGAATTAGAAGAAAGACAAAACAAGGAACGGAGATCGTGTCGTCGAAAAGGTTTCTCAACGATGGTCGATTATAACGTGGCGGATCGATATTATCGGGACTTTATTCAAAACATCAGCGAGCGGGGCGTATTCATCAAAACCACTGAAACCTTTTCGAAAGGTCAAGAAACTTTGATGACCTTCATGTCTCCGGATTATCAAAAACCCTTTAAGATCAGGGGTGAAATTGCTCGGATCCACCCGGATGGTGTGGGTGTAGCGTTCAAAATAGAAAGTGAGGCGCTGAGGACGGCGTTAGAAAGCTTAATAAAAATGATCCAGAGCGACTAGGAAGGCAATGCTCACGTTTCTGCTTCATCTTTCCCAATGGGTCAACAAAATGGAGAAATTGCGCTTAAAAATATATTTCATCGATAGAAGATATATGAAATTTTGAACAAACGCCCCAAAAATAATTATTTTAAATACTTATTTCAGTTCTTCATTTTGTTTACGATCAATTCGGGTCAAAAAGTATCCTGAATGTCCGTTGGTTAGACGCCGTCGGAATCCATCCGTACCTTTTGGCCAAAAATATTCAAGCCGCTCCGATAGAAGTGGTAAATTACGATAAAGGAAGTTCTATATCGTGACGGATATCTTCATATGGGCCCGTTTTGTTGTACTGGCCGCCAGTGCACTGCTGCTGATTTGGGCCCTGATAAAGTTGAAATCGAACGGGAGTTCCGGTGTGGAACCGGCAATTCGAGAGGAGCTGCGTTTCGGTCGTGAAGAATCGGCTCAAGCAGCGAGGAATCTCAGGGAGGAAGTCTCCGCAGTTCAGAAGTCTTCGATGGATACGATGGTAAAGACCATCAGTGAAATGCGTCGCTCACAAAGCGATCAACTGGGATCCATTGCCCAGCGAATCCAGGAACTGACGGCGTCGAATACGTCGGGGCTCGAGACCCTTCGAAGCACCATCGATGCACAATTAAAGCACCTTCAGGAGAGCAATGAAAAGAAACTTGATCAGATGCGGGAGACCGTTGATGAAAAATTGCAAAGTACCCTCGAAAAACGGCTCGGCGAGTCCTTCAAGCTTGTCAGTGAGCGCCTTGAGGCTGTTCAGCATGGACTGGGTGAGATGCAGAATCTTGCCACAGGGGTGGGTGATCTAAAACGGATGCTCACGAATGTGAAAGCGCGTGGAACTTGGGGCGAATTCCAGCTCAGTGCGCTTTTGGAGCAAGTCTTGACACCGGATCAATACGGGAAAAATGTGAATATCAAAGTCGGGTCCCAGGAGAGTGTCGAATACGCCATCCGTCTGCCCGGGAGCGACGATGATCCTGAATCTTGTGTCTGGATGCCCATCGACTCAAAGTTTCCACAGGAAGACTACTTGAGACTGGTGGAGTCCGCGGACGCTGCCGACGCAGAGGGCGTGCAGAAAGCGACTGCAGCCCTCATCCGTTCCATACACAACTCAGCCAAAGAAATCCGCGATAAGTATATCGACCCGCCAAAAACGACCGATTTTGCAATCATGTTTCTCCCAACCGAAGGCCTTTACGCAGAGGTCCTTCGGCAACCGGGCCAGGTAGAGAAGATTCAGCAGGATTACCGAGTTGTGATTGCCGGACCCACGACCCTGTCGGCAATTTTGAACAGTCTGCGGGTCGGTTTTCGTACATTGGCCATAGAGAAGCGGTCCAGTGAGGTTTGGAAGGTTCTGGCAGCTGTAAAGACGGAATTTGGAAGATTCGGGGACATCCTGGGCAAGGTAAAGCGGCAGTTGAAAACGGCCTCAAGTACGATAACCCAGACCGAGGTGCGAACCCGAGCCATGGCGCGTAAGTTGCGTGCGGTGGAGGAACTCCCGGCAGAAGCGACAACTGAAGTCCTTGAATTGCCCGACTCCGGAATCGGCGATACCCCAATGGAGTGAATTCGCGCAATCGGGTTTTTATCTTCGGTTATAAAATCAATGCGATAAGGATTTTTGAATTATAATTGCCAAGGGGACAGCGATACTTAAGATAAACAACAGTCCTTCATATGAAGTCCAGGCTTCGTACCGACTCTCTCCTTTTTTGCGCACATTTACGTATTTAGAAAGAAAACCCAGTCCCATCACCAGCCAGAACGTCAGCAGCCCTACAACAATTGTCGGTGTGTTCATCGCTTAAATTGTCCCCGTCTTTTTCCCATTGAAGATGTTGTATTTCGGGCCATCATTTTAATCCGAAATTCTCATGCAGAACAACCAACACAAAGGATCAGATATCGCTCACAAAAGACTTTTTACGAGTTTGTCAATTTTAAATGAACAATAATATAGAATTGAAGTGTTTTCAAGGACTTTATGGACAGATCATTTAATCGGACTTCCCATAAAGAAAGATTCTGGTGGTGGTGCATAAAGTTCAACTCCATGTTGAAATTTGTCCGGAAACAATGGTAACCTAGAGAACGGCCTCAACAAAACCATTCCCATCTGCCAAACATGTCCGGTTCAAAGAAGGTAAAGAATGATATCGTCGAGTCTGTCTTTGTCTTATCTTTTTCGTGTTCCGCCTGAAAAACAAAACATTGAAATGATCGAAAGTTTTGTTGAAGACGAGACTGAAGCGGACGTATTGGACCCCGAAGCGTATGTCCGCTGCCGTCAATGCCTTAATATCATAACACATCCTTCTGAGCGCATCACCATCCAGGGGTCGCACCAGCATACCTTTGCCAATCCCCATGGAATTGTTTTTGAGGTCGGGTGTTTTAGAACTGTCAAAGGGTGCGGTTATGTCGGTCCTTCTTCGGATGAGTTTAGCTGGTTTGCAGGCTATCGCTGGCGAATTGCCGTTTGCTTCCGGTGTTTGATGCATCTCGGATGGCTTTTCGATTCGCCGGACGCGGACAGTTTTAACGGGTTGATCCTCGATCGGATCCTCACCCGTTAGATTCCCGCGGGTTTAGCCTTACATCGGGATCATTTTAATCATATGAGGCTGAAATGAATGACCCCATTGCCGCTTTGATGTATCGTGTCAAGGCGCTGTCCCTCAGCAACAGTGTCAAGAAAAGAAAAAGACCGCAAATCCGGGCGAGTTCCCTTTGACATGAGAACGGCTTTATCTTATATTGATCAAAATGGTCTCACTGTAAGGGTTTGAACTTCGACCGCTCGCCCAGTTGAATTTCGGGGATTGAACCGGGCAAGCGCATTCCCCGCAAGCTTGTTGAAGGGAAATTTACCCCGTGATTTCTGTTTAACCGGGGCGTAAATCTCGTTTCAACGGGTATGCAGGGAGCTTCAATCCCGTTTTAGTTCATTTGGCAAGTGCCACGGGTGCAAGTTCGTGGGAATCGACTTCACCGGGGAGGCATCCGCGACGTTCGCTCATTTGGGGTGTAAATTTGTCAACATTCTTCATGAGAAATTCGGGCTAAAGAAAGGAGGGCTGTGCCATGAGAGTAGGAATAAACAAAATTTTTTGTGCCACCGATATTTCAGACTTTTCCAACCATGCTATCTCTTGGGGTATTGCTCTGGCCCGGGAGTTCAGAGCCAAGCTTTATGTCTGCCACGTGGTCGACTTCCCCACCAGCATCACATACGGAGATGGCCCCATATTTTTTATGGATCAGCAGGAGATGGCCATTGGTAACGCGCATACGCAACTTAAACAGTTAATCGGCAAGGCTCAAATTGAATGGGAGCCTCTGGTGACCATCGGTCATGCCGCCGATGAAATATCCCGTCTGGCGGAGGAAAAGGGTGCGGACCTGGCCATTTCAGCCACGCACGGCAGATCCGGTCTCAAACGACTGGTTCTCGGTTCTGTAACCGAACGTCTCATGCGCACGCTTCACTGTCCCTTGCTGATCGTTCGCGGTCCGGAGCATAATTTAAACATCCTTTCGGATCAAACGATACACTTCCCAAAAATTCTGGTGGGTTGTGATTTCTCTGAGGATTCTATTCTGGCATTTCAACACGGACTCAGCCTGGCTCAGGAGTTTCAATCCGAACTGCACCTGGTCCACGTGAAAGAGCCGTCTGTATATGCGGACTGGCTCAAGACGTCTGTGGAATATGAAAAAGATCTTGAAGATGACCTGCAGATCCGGATAAAAGACAGACTTAAAAAAATGGTTCCCCAAGAAGCCTGTAACTGGTGCATCCCGCAAACCGCGCTTTTGGAGGGTCAGCCACATGAGGAACTGATCCGCTATGCCAAGGAAAATGAAGTTGCTTTGATTGTTCTGGGTGTGCGGGGGCAGGGTCTTGTGGAGAAACTGTTTGTGGGATCCACGACGGATCGGGTCGCACGTCAGACGCCGTGTCCGGTTCTCTCCGTGTGTCCGAAAGGTTAGCACTCATATTCTTAAAACCATTGACGTGGTTAACCGGATATTTCAAAAGTTCTCAAGGGCGCCGGGAGTATTCAAAAGATTCGATGACGCTGAGAATTCGTCAACGAACCCAATAAGAGCACTTGGGCCGCCCGCACATTTTTCTTCTCGGAGGTATTATGATAAAATCGCCGCTGATCCAGAAGCCCCTGCCCGGCCCAAAAGCACGCAAACTGATCGATCAGGATCGGACTTACGTCTCTCCTTCCTATACGCGTTATTATCCTCTGGTGGTTGAAAAAGCCAAGGGCCTTTGGGTCCACGACGTGGACGGCAATATATTTCTGGATTTTACCGCCGGCATCGCTGTTTGCGCCACGGGGCATTGTCATCCCCGGGTGGTCAAGGCTGTCAAAGAGCAGGCCGATCGCCTGTTGCACATGTCCGGGACCGATTTTTACTACAGAGCCCAGATTGCCCTTGCAAAAAAGCTTTCGAGCCTGACTCCGGGAAAAGGCGGAAAAAAGGTTTATTTCGGGAACTCCGGCGCAGAAGCGGTTGAGGCCGCATTCAAACTGGCCCGATGGCATACGAAGCGTGAATTGAATTTGGCCTTTTACGGGGCTTTTCATGGGCGGACAATGGGGGCACTGTCCCTTACGGCCAGCAAGACCATCCAGAGAAAACACTACAACCCGTTGGTTCCGGGAATCACGCATATCCCCTATGCCTATTGCTATCGGTGCCCCTATAATCTCCGGTATCCCGGGTGTGAACTGGGATGTGTCCAATGGATTGAAGATACCCTTTTCCGAACAACCATACCCCCCGAAGAGGTTGCCGCCATTTTCGTGGAACCGATTCAGGGAGAGGGGGGGTATATCGTGCCGCCGCCTGAATTTCATAAGAAAATGAATAGTATAGCGAAAAAATACGGCATCCTTTATGTGGCCGACGAAGTTCAGTCGGGCATGGGGCGTACGGGAAAAATGTTCGCAATGGAACATTTTGGCGTCGATCCGGACATCATCGCTCTGGCCAAGGGGATCGCTTCGGGCATGCCTTTGGGGGCATTGATCGCAGGGACTGAGATTATGGATTGGGAAGCCGGCTCTCATGCGTCCACCTTCGGCGGCAATCCTGTTTCATGCCGGGCGGCGCTGGCGACCATTGAACTGCTTGAAGAAGGACTTATGAAAAATGCTGCCGATCAGGGGGACTATCTTATGGCAGGACTCCGGGAACTGCAGCAATCGTACGAATGCATGGGCGATGTCCGGGGCAAAGGACTGATGGTGGGGGTGGAGTTGGTCAAAGACCGTGAAACCAAAGAACCTGCCGGAACGTGGCGGAACGAAATTATTCAAAACGCTTTTCACAAAGGGCTGCTGCTATTAGGGTGCGGTGAAAACACCATCCGATTTTCTCCCCCCCTGACGGTAACTGCCGGAGAGATCGATACCTGCCTGTCCATATTCGATAATGCTGTAAGGGAGATATCGGGATGAGGGTTATTCGGATGTCGAATCGGAAGCGGCTTCCGCCCGCTGGTAGAACGTCAGGTCCCAGTCCCCTGTTCCCGGGTCATGGCGAAGAATGTAAACGGCATTGTCATCTCCATGAACCTTGAAGTATCGGTGGTTGGGCGACAACCATCGATCTTGAACGTCCTTGACCTCTATTTTTCTGTTTCCCATAAAGATTCTCCGGGGGATTTCTTCACCCCGATACCCGGCATAGCATTCCACTCTTATTTCCATCCTGTGCTCCCAGTGGTCCCAAAGCTTTGAATTATACGTAATTTGCCAACTTATGTCTTTCTTTCAAGACAGTAAAGCTATTTTTGTCCATGGAACGATTTTGTTCTGTTTTAGGGTTTAATACCCCGCAGCTTGCTGCGTTTAGATTGGAGATAACCAATCAATAGATACTCCGCGGCTTGCCGCGGAGCAGTTCATTCTGTTTTTTTTAATACCCCGTCCGCTTGTGAACGTACGGCGAAGATCCCGTTTCCAGGGGGCTGCGGGGAGATTCATCCCAAGATTTTGAAAAATTTCTGTTGCATAACGGCCTAACGATGCATAAACAGCAGGGGGGTATTGAAAAAATCGTGAAAAATCGATCGGTTGTTTAAACAGCGTCGGGGTCGACGCTTCAATTTTGCAGCGGAGTTCATTTGTGTTCCGTCAATCAACCACTTCGACGCCAGGCCGGGACAGTTCCCGCCTGGTCTGGAAAGTCTGCGTAGCAACGTTATGCCGACTGGTCCTCAATTCTGCACGGCGGTTTGCCTATCCGTTTGCGCCGGCGCTGAGCCGTGGGCTGGGGGTGCCGCTGACCGCCATTACGTCCGTCATCGCAGCGAATCAGTCCACGGCGCTGCTCGGCATGTTCTTTGGTCCTTTTGCCGACCATTTAGGGTATCGTTTGATGATGCTGGCCGGACTGGGTATGCTGGTGGCAGGAATGTTCGCCGGGGGTTTTTTCCCGTTCTACGGTGTTGTTCTGGTGTCGCTGTTTATCGCCGGTCTTGGGAAAAGTGTTTTTGACCCGGCGTTACAGGCGTATGTCAGCGAAAGGGTTCCCTTTCACCGGAGAGGCTTGGTCATCGGCCTGCTCGAGTTCAGCTGGGCAGGCAGTACACTGGTGGGAATTCCGCTGATCGGCATCCTCATGGAGTATATGGGCTGGCGAGCCCCCTTTTTCGCCATGGGCGGCGTCGGCGTGATCGGTATTTTGGCGTTGAGCATTCTGATACCCAAAGAGGAGAAAAAACGGATCAAGCATCAAACTGCCGCCGGCTTATGGAATTCCTGGCGACGGTTGGGGCGGGAACGTGCTGCCATGGGGGCCGTTGGTTTTTCTTTTTTTGTCAGCGCAGCCAATGATACTCTTTTCGTCGTTTACGGTGCATGGCTGGAAAAGTCTTTCGATCTGAACCTCGTGGCTCTGGGCCTGGGAACCGGTATCATCGGGGCTGCGGAGTTGTCAGGGGAGAGCTTGACCGCGGCTGTTTCCGACCGCCTGGGGCTGAAACGCTCCATAATCTTGGGGCTGTCCCTGTGTATGGCCAGTTACGGGGTTTTACCCCTGCTGGGTCAGACCCTCCCCCAGGCGCTGGGAGGGCTGTTTCTTATTTTTATAACCTTTGAATTTACCATTGTCTCGGCGTTGTCACTCTGTACGGAGCTGCTTCCCGGATCTCGGGCGACAATGATTTCGGCCTTCCTTGCGGCGGCCGGCACCGGGCGGGTGGTCGGTGCGCTGACCGGCGGGGTGGTCTGGTTGACCGGCGGGATCCTTTTAACCGCCATTGTTTCTGCGGGTGTGAGCGGCTTGGGCCTTGTGTCCTTGATTTGGGGACTGCGGGGGTGGCGCAGCGGGATGGATGGACCGGGTAATTAACGCAGGGGTCGAGGTCTTTTCTGTGTCAGTCTCAAATTGTGCACGAAGTGAAGCTTTAGCGCTATCCTCGAAATACTCAATGTATTCATTTGGTTAAAATTTTCGCCTTTCTTGAACTTGAACAAAAATGAACATTTTTCAAAGGCCTCACTAGAGCATTCCTTTGCGGGGAAAAATGTGTTATCAGTGTAACGGCCGTTATGAAAAATCTTTATACACCAAACCTGAATGACGCTCTGAGACAATTGAGAGACGATATTCCACGGATAGTGGACTTGCTGGGACTCGACCGCA
>DATKWE010000077.1:0-11940 GCA_035529735.1 Desulfobacterales bacterium
AGGCTCGATCATTTTGACCGGAAGACGGAGCGTTCTTTTCATAATTCCCAACAGTCCCGATCCCACCGCTGTGGGCGAAATCGGGGTCACCCGTGGATTGTTCAGATCGCCTTCTATTCGAACCGGAATGGAGATCAAGGAACCCCCAAGGATATAGTTCACCCCCGGCAGATAATTGACGATAAAGTCGACGGTTTTTAAAGGTGCCACCAGGGCCGTAATATCCATTTTTTTATTGAAATAGTCGACATATCCATGACAGACGATCCCCATGGACATACCGTCGATGACCATTTCGTTTAAATTTAATATGCTTTTTTGAACGTCTGCTTTGATATGGATGGAATGGTAGCCAAACCCTTCTGCGGATAGATCCGGCATCTTCCCCTTGAACATTTCAGTGAACTGAATAAGATTGGAGATATCTATCAACACGCTATAAAATCTACCCGCGTAGATCCGGCCCTCGGTGGCATCGAATTCTATATGTCCTCCAATGGATTGGATCAGTTGTTCATCCTGACCATGGGCCGTCAGTTCTCCGTCAAGATTGAAGTCACCGTCCACTTTTGCGGCCTTGTCCAGCAAGCAGGAAATAAGGGATTTGAGTTTTTTTCCACGGACAGACGGCTTCACATGGACGTTGATCTCCCCGGGCGATATTTTCAACATGCCGGGTGTGGAGATGGTGCATAAACTCGCATTTGTGAGGGCCACATCGGCAGACCGATTATTGAAAATTATGTCGGCCTGGAAGGGATTCCAGATGAACCCTTTATAGGCCAGGTGTTCTGTTTTTAGTTTCAAGACGCCGATTATTGGGCTTGTCCATGCTTTTTCACCCTCCGGGTTATGGTCTTTTTTACGGTATTTATCCATGGCTTGAATGAGCTTGTCCAGATCTATTGCCTCGGAATTGAGCTCCATATTCAAGTTGGGCACATGGGCCGACAAATCCACATTTCCTCTAAGTTCGAACTGGTTGTCCGCCCACGACAGTTTTGCTGATTCAACCTGAAGGTTATCGTTTATGGTTTTCAGAGAAAGGTCGTTGATAATCAACGGCGGTGTGGATGTTCCCGGAAAGAAAAGATTGCTTGCCTGGACCTCGCCCTGCAGGGTAGAGTTCAAGGGTTGATCCAGAAGCACGCGGGCATGGAATTTTCCCTTTATCCAACCGTTTAGAATTTGATTTTCCGCGACGATGCCATCCAGCGTCGATTTGTGTAAATTTCCGGCAAAGAAAAGGTCCGCCGTCCGGTTTTTTTGAGCAAATTTTATGGATGCGTGGGCGTCCTGGTCTTGGATGGCGAGGTTATTAATGGTCAATGCATGGGGATTTGCATGAACGTCTGTTGAAACCTTGATTCCTGGCTGGAAAACCAGATCTCCTGAAAAAGCTGTTTCTTGACGAGGGTTCCAGGTCAGATGCGCCGTTGAAACCGATATGGGCGGCTTCAAGTGGAGATGGGGCGGCAGTTTTAAAACGTCTGATATCCATCGGACTGAATCCGGCCCCATGTCTCCCTGAAATGTGAGATCCACATGGCTTAAATCCTTCAGGTAATCTTTTAAATCCCCCGAAACCTTCAATGATGCGTCCAGGATGCGGGTTTGAAAATCAGAAATTGAAATATTCTCGGCAGTCGAGTTGAAAATTCCTTTTGTGACTTCCAACACACCCGGAAACAGAGATGAATTTAAAGCGACCTTCCGGGCCTCACCTGCAATTTGAAACTGATAATTATCCGGTTCAAAAAGCTTGCCTTGATATTGCATAGAAGACAATGCAATGACACCGTGCACACCCTGCAGATCATAAAATTTTCCGGAGATTATTTTAGAGGATATGAGCCATAGATATATCTCTTTTAAATCGATGACTGCCTTTCCGGAGGTAATTTTCAGTTCAGGTGATTTATCCCAGGATGTCTGACTCGAAAGGGCCGTAAAAGAAGATTTCCCCATGCTTCCGCTCAGATTATTTACGCCGGTCATGATCCCTTTGTAGAAATATTGCCCGCTGTCAATTTTCAAAGGATACGGCAATCGCCGGTAATTTGCAGACAGATTAAATTGAGATACCTCCACCCTCGCATCTATGGAATCGATGCTGTCTCCAAGATAGAGTCTTCCCGTGGCCCTTCCTTTCGGGTTGTCAACGCGGGCCAATTCTTTGAGAAAGGCGTCATTTCTCACCACACGATTCAAAATCGGAGGAAGTTGTGCCAGGTCTGCATCCACCGTTATATCGAGATTAAAAAGGGCATCTTTGCCTTCAAGACCCAACTTCAAACTTCCATCGAGACATTGGGAGGCTTCCAGTTGTGCTTTAAGATCCTGACCGTGTAAGACACCTTTGGAAATCGTTACATTCCCTTCAACTCCCTCCAGATCCAGGGCCACGCCGGGAACAAAAATCTTGCCGTCCAAAATGCCGCCGTCAAGGGTCATGTTCTTCAAGGATCCTAAATCCTCCAAGGAATTTGCATGGGCGGTATAATTGATAGCGGGAACTTTTCCGCCTTTTATGATCTTAAAAATATCCTGTACAACCGGGCTTTTTCCAATCAGCTCCAGGGCGACCTCCCGTGTGGAAGGAACGTCTATGTTGGTGCCCGTAATCTCCAGATCGATTTTCCTGGGTGTCGACGAAGACGAAGGCGTGAAATCCAATCTCCCGATCACATCCATCTCCGGATAATCGAGTTTGAGTTCATCCAGGGTAAAGATCAATTTATTTTCATTCAGATCGACGCTGCCTTTGAGCCGTTTAATTTTCAAACCGCATTCTTTTTCTCCCGAATGAATTTTCAGATCGAGCGCGGAACAACTCAAGTCTCCTTGGATAGATTTTATGCCGTCTGTCTTAAAATTGATATTCAGATTTACGGGGGAGGCTTGCACCTTATGATGGAGAAGTGAAAAAAGACGCCGGCTTAAAAATTGAGAATGGATCTGCGTTAACTTAATACTGCCGCGGCTTTTGAAATTTTCCGGGTTGACAGCCCCTTTTATGGAAATGCCTTCCCAGAGGGTGGACTTGCATTGGATGTCAAAACCGATTTTGTGGGTTGTTTGGGCAATACGGGCATTGATGTTCTGAAACTTAAAACCGGCCATTTTGTCTTCGATAAAATTGAGACGGCCGTTTGCCACTGATATGACAAACCCGGGGGCTTTTTCTGACAAAAATCTTAAGGTGTAACCGATCTTTTCTTCGAGATTCTTTATCAATACGGGCTTTAAATCATCTTCTTTTTTGCCCGGTGAGCCGCCAAGGGCGATTTTAACGTCCGGAGATTTGATGTCGATTCCGGCATTTTTAAATTTTCCGATGAACAGCGGCAGAATTTTAATGGAGACCGTCAACGACAACAGGGTTCCATGGGCGGTTCCGGGAACAGAGAAGTTGCACTGATGAATGATCAATTTAGGTTTCGGGAAGAAGGATACATCAAGGCGCTGGAATTCAACCTTCCCGTTGAGTGCTTGTGATATCTCAGCCTGAATTTTGTTTTTAATCGATTCGCGATTGATCATTCGGGCTGACAACGCCAGCAACACGGATAAAAATATGACAACGGCCATCAGAGATCCGATGGTCCATAAAAAAATCTTTGTGGGCTTGTTCATTTAAAAAAACACATTTCACGGATAGCGTGTAAAAGAAAAAAGCTTTTAAACCGGACGGGATCGTAAAATAAGCATTTTGGGCACGCCGAAAAAAATATTCAATACGTTTAGATTTTAAATAATTAATTTAATTCAATAGGTTAAAGCATAATATATCTGGAAAGTATGCGGTATTTTTTTTCGCCGATCATAGCCAATAATTGTAATTTAGTCCAGCGCTTTTATTTGACACACAGGCCGCTTTCCTCTATAAACGAATCGTAAAGATCGAGTTGTAAAATCCCTCCGTGATTTTCTACAACGGGGCTTCGCCGGTTTGAATGCAAAAGTCCGATATGATCCAGTTATGATGGTTTCGTAAAAAGTCAGTTTTTCTCGCTCTGTGACCATTTGGAGGCGTTTCAAACGGCACTGCAATCGCTCAATTTAGGTAAAATGAAGCTCCCCGCAGCAAGTTGCAGGGTATTCATGCGAAGGCGAATAAAAACACATTGGAATTCGATTTCTTTCGGATTCTCTATCAACAAGAAGGTAAGGGGTATATGTTGAAATCTGAAAAATTGTCCCAAATCAGTATCGAGAGCGAGATGAAAAAATCGTATCTCGATTATGCCATGAGTGTGATCATCGGCAGGGCGCTGCCGGAAGTTCGCGATGGGATGAAGCCGGTCCACCGACGCATACTGTTTGCAATGAGAGAGCTGAAAAACGACTGGAACAAGGCGCACAAAAAATCGGCCCGTATCGTGGGGGATGTCATCGGCAAATATCATCCCCATGGCGATACCGCTGTGTATGATACCATTGTGCGGATGGCCCAGAATTTTTCTTTAAGGTATCCTTTGGTAGACGGCCAGGGAAACTTTGGGTCTGTGGATGGAGATCCTGCGGCAGCCATGCGGTATACGGAAATCAGAATGATGCGTCTGGCCCATGAAATGCTGGAGGATTTGGACAAGGAGACCGTCGATTTCGCCCCCAATTATGATGAATCCTTGACAGAGCCGACCGTACTGCCCGCTAAGGTCCCCAATCTTTTGATCAACGGTTCTTCGGGCATCGCTGTCGGCATGGCCACCAATATTCCACCGCACAATCTTTTTGAAATCATTGAAGCCATAAAGGTCA
Source organism: Desulfobacterales bacterium (assembly GCA_035529735.1). Classification (GTDB taxonomy): domain Bacteria; phylum Desulfobacterota; class Desulfobacteria; order Desulfobacterales; family UBA11574; genus JAAXQD01. The sequence goes on from DATKWE010000077.1 coordinate 4,765, forward strand.
TCATCGACAACCCTGAAATTACCTGGGAAAGGCTGCTGGATTACATTCCGGGTCCTGACTTTCCCACGGCCGGTATTATCTACGGTACTCGGGGAATTTATGACGCATATCGAAGCGGCCGGGGCATTATCCGGATTCGTGCCAGAGCCATTGTGGAGAAAGACAAAAGAACCGGAAGAGAAACGATTGTCGTTACAGAGCTTCCGTATCAGGTAAACAAGGCGAGGGTTATCGAAAAAATTGCCGAACTGATGAAAAACAAGCGGATCGAAGGGATACGGTATGTAAGGGACGAATCGGATCGGGAAGGGATGCGGATCGCACTCGGGTTGAAAAAAGATCAGGTTGCGGGAGTGGTTGTCAATCAGCTTTACAAACACACACAGTTGGAGAACAGCTTCGGAATTATCTTTCTTGCGGTTGTGAACAACCAGCCTCAACTTCTTACCATAAAAGAAATTCTTGAGTATTTTATACTTCACCGCAAGGAGATCGTTGTCCGGCGGACTCGGTATGACCTGAAAAAAGCTGAAGCACGGGCGCACATACTCGAAGGCTTGAAAACCGCTTTAGAAAACCTCGATGACGTCGTTTTTCTGATCCGAGAGTCCAAAACACCCCAAGAGGCCAAAACAGGACTGATGGAGAGTTTCAACCTGACTGAAATTCAGGCCCAGGCCATACTCGACATGCGACTCCAGAGGCTCACCGGGCTTGAACAGGAAAAAATCATCGAGGAGTATAAAAATATTATTAAGGACATCGCCTGGTACCTGGAAATTCTCGGCAGTGAACGTCTTGTGGAGAATATTATCAAGGAAGAACTTTCAAAGATACAAGAGGAGTTTGGAGACCCGCGCCGGACTGAGATCGTTGAATCTACAAAAGAGATAACCATTGAAGACATGATCGTCGAAGAGGACATGGTTGTTACGATTTCAAAGAGCGGCTATATAAAACGGAATCCGATTACCCTTTACCGGCAGCAGCACCGGGGCGGCAAGGGTAAGACAGCCATGGGTGTTAAGGACGACGATTTTATCGCCGACCTTTTTGTGGCCTCTACCCACCACACCTTCGTTTTTTTCACCAACCAGGGCAGGGTGTATTGGTGCAAGGTATACGACATTCCACAAGCCGGCCGTGCCAGTCGCGGCAAAGCGATTGTAAATCTTCTTAATCTGGGTACAGATGAAAAACTTACCACGGTGCTTGCCGTGCCGACATTTGAACCGGGGTATCATATTATAATGGCGACCCGAAGCGGCCTGATAAAAAAGACAGATCTCATGGCCTTCTCCAGACCCAGGGCCGGCGGCATCATCGCCATAAGTCTGCTCCCGAATGACGAGCTGATTGCAGCACGGATTACGGATGGAACCCAGAACGTCTTTTTGGGATCGGCCCAGGGAAAATCGATCCGTTTCCACGAGTCCGATGTTCGACCCAGCGGCCGTGTGGCAAGGGGGGTTCGGGGGTTGAGACTTGCTTCCGGAGACCGGATTGTTGGAATGGAAGTTTTAAGCCATGGCCAAACCCTGTTTGCCGCAACGGAAAACGGCTTTGGAAAGAGGACGTCCATCGACGAATATCCGCTTCAAAGACGCGGGGGAAAAGGTGTTATTACCATCAAGACCACTCAGCGAAACGGACTGGTGGTCGGGATACTTCTGGTGGATGAGAACGATGACCTGATGCTCATGAACGACTCCGGAAAGCTGATACGCATATCGGTGGGCGGCATTTCGGTCATCAGCCGTAACACTCAGGGGGTGAAGCTCATCGAGATGATTCCGGGAGAAAAGGTGGCCGGAGTGGTGTGGCTGGCAGAAAAGGAAGATGTTTTGGCAGAAAAGGAAGATGGTTTGGCTGATAAAGAAGATGGTTTGTTTGATAAAGAAGATGGTTTGTTTGATAAAAAGGTGTCTGAACAGTGAACGTACACGTAGATGTGAATAAAATAAAGATTGGTGTCGTAGGCGCAGGAAGCTGGGGTACCGCCTTGTCCAACCTTCTGGGGCTGAAAGGTTTTAAGATAGATTTGTGGGTGTTCGAAAAGGAAGTAAAAGAACAGATCGAATCATCCAGAGAGAACAACGTTTTTCTCCCCGGCGTTTCCCTTTCAAGGAATATTTTTCCTTCCAACGATCTGGCCGGCGTTGTCAAAGGAAAAGATCTTGTGCTGGTTGTCGTGCCGTCACATGTCATGCGGGAGACAGGTAAAAAGATCCAGGGCGATATTTCTCCGAAGACGATCATCGTGTCGGCATCTAAAGGGATCGAGAATAAGACCCACTTGACCATGTCCGGCGTACTGAGGGAGATTCTTCATGACACGCCGGAAGATTCTTTTGCGGTCCTTTCAGGGCCAAGTTTTGCACGGGAAGTTGCCGGGAAAATTCCCACCGTCGTTGCCGTTGCATCCAAGGATCAGAACGTGGCCGGATTTGTTCAGCATGTATTTGCAACGCGATATTTCAGGGTTTACACAAACAACGACATGATCGGCGTTGAACTGGGCGGCGCTGTAAAAAATGTTATTGCCATCGCTTCCGGAGTCATCGAAGGTCTTGGGCTTGGGTTAAATGCGAGGGCAGCCCTTATTACCAGAGGTCTGACAGAGATTCGTCGCCTGGGATTGAAGCTTGGCGCCAACCCGCGGACTTTTGCCGGAATCGCCGGTGTCGGCGATCTGGTTCTGACCTGCACCGGAGATATCAGCAGAAACTACACCGTCGGGAAAAAAATGGGGGAGGGGATGAAGTTGAATGAGATCCTCTCTGAAATGCGAATGGTGGCGGAAGGGGTAAAAACAGCCAAGTCGGTTTACAACCTGTCCCGAAAGCTTGGCGTTGAAATGCCCATTTGCCATGAAGTATATCGGATTCTTTACGAGGATCTACCCCCCAAAGAGGCTGTACACAGATTAATGACACGCACCCTAAAACACGAGCTGGATGAGGTGTAAACCGAGATGGGGCACGAAAATATTCGGCCCAATAAGGGAAAAGGACACCGGAAGAGGCTTCGGGACAAATTTCTGGGTTCAGGTCTGACCGGATTTCATGACTATGAGGTTGTTGAGCTGCTGCTGACACTGGCGACGCCGCGGAAAGATTGCAAGGATGCTGCAAAGGCCGCCATGAGACAATTCAAAACCCTCCAGGGCGTGCTTGAAGCTTCTCCAAAAGCGCTTTGTGAGGTCCCAGGGATCGGTCCAAAAAATCTATTCGGAATCAAGTTGATCAAGGCGGTGGCGGACCGCTACCTTGAAAAACGTCTGTTGCACAAAGACGCCCTCAACAACTCCAAGGAACTTTTCGAATATCTTTACCACAGCATAAGGGATAAGACCCGAGAATGCTTTAATGTTGTTTTTCTCGATGCAAAAAACAAAGTTATTGCAACGGAGACACTCTTTGAAGGGACTTTAACCGCCAGTTCGGTTTATCCAAGAGAAGTGGTTCTTGCCGCCCTTAATCATCATGCTGCTGCGCTAATTTTCGCCCATAACCATCCGTCCGGCGACCCGAAGCCGTCCCCGGAAGACGTCGCCATTACACGCCAGCTGGTTTTTGCGTGCAGGGTGCTCGGTATAACGGTTCATGAACATCTCATCATCGGGAATAATCGTTACTTCAGTTTTGCGGATGATGGTGACATCTCCCGGATGAATCGCGAATATGATATGCAGAACAAGTAAGGTTGGGGAGCTGTTGCCGTTCGGAATCGAGTGTCAATTGTCCGGCAACCGGAAAGAAATGAACGATATCCATGAAAAATATCCCGACTGTTTCGGCCATCTGGAAACGGTTTTTCCTAAAGGACCGGACGATCTAAGAAACACACCGGAGACGTGTTTGGAATGCGCGTACAAAACAGCGTGTCTGCGATCCGCCATGGAGGGATCCGACGGACTGAAGGTCAGGGAAGAAATCGTCGACAGGGCGTATCGATCCGGCATTTTGAGCTTTTTTCAAAGATGGTCCCAAAAGAAAGATCTTCAGGGGAGACGCGATAAGAAGATGAAACCCTAATCAAACCTTTGGAAAATTCTATCCCGCCCTTGCAAGGGCAGACGCGGTGTGGCGAACCGACTTTGGGGCAAAAGGAAGATGTCAAAAGGAGGCTTTATGAAAACCATAAAAGATATAGATATTTCAGGCAAAAAGGTCTTTATCCGGGTCGATTTCAATGTTCCAATGGACGTGCATCAGAACATCACCGATGATTCCCGAATTCGGGCTGTGTTGGGAACTCTGGAATATGCCCTGGACCATAACGCCAAACTGATCATCGCCTCACACATCGGGAGACCCAACGGGAAGATGGTTCCTGAACTGAGCCTTTCTCCCGTGGCCAAGCGCCTGGGTAGACTCCTTAGAAAAGATGTTATCATGGCCAAAGACTGTATCGGTCCGGATGTAAAAGCGCTTATAGACCAAATGAACCCGGGCAATATCATCCTGCTTGAGAATCTGCGGTATCATCCCGAAGAACAGAAAAATGAGGATACATTTGCAAAGGCACTGGCTGAACTCTGCAATGTTTACATTAATGATGCCTTTGCCGTATCCCACCGGATCAATGCATCGGTGGTCGCCATAACAAAATTCGCGCCGGTATCGGCGGCGGGTTTTTTGCTTCAAAAGGAACTTGGCTATTTTGAAAATGCCCTGGCGGATCCGAAACGTCCCCTTGTTGCCATTGTGGGCGGGGCAAAGGTGTCCAGCAAGCTCGGCGCATTGGAAAATATGCTCCACCATGTCGACAAATTCATCATCGGCGGTGCCATGGCAAACACGTTCCTTAAAAGCTTCGGCTACCATTTGGGGAAATCAAAGGTGGAAAAGGACCTTGTCGAAGTTGCCAGATCTGTCATGAAAAAGGCCGCCGAACGCGGTATAAAGTTTTATCTTCCGGTGGATGCTGTGGTGGCAAGGGATTTTGATGCCGGTGCTGAAATCAAAATCGTCCCGATTCAGGAGATTCCTGAAGAGTGGATGGCTTTGGATATCGGTCCTGCCACATCTCTGCTATATTCCCAGGCGTTATATGATGCAAAGACCATTATCTGGAACGGTCCTATGGGCGTATTTGAGATGGATGCCTTCAGCCGGGGAACATTCGCTATGGCGCATAGCGTGGCCAATTCTTACGCTCTTTCCATTGTCGGCGGGGGTGACACAGATGTTGCCATACACAAAAGCGGGGAAACCGATAGAATCACCTATATTTCCACCGGTGGAGGAGCCTTCCTCGCCCTCATGGAAGGGAAGACCTTGCCGGCTGTCGCTGCTCTAAATAATACTTAATCCGAAAAAACTATCGAATGTCTCTTAAGGCTTTTTCCCGAAAACATACACTTTTCGTCGTCGCGATTATAGTGGCCCTTGTTCTTCTGGGATATCTGAACCGAACTTTCCTGTGGGAAAGAATCACCGATTTCTACCCTATTTTTACGGACAGAGATCGGATCAAAGTCTTTATCGCTTCTTTCGGCAGCGGCGCACCTTTAGTTTTCATCATCATCCAGATACTCCAGGTGCTCCTGGCACCGTTTCCAGGTGAAGCCACCGGCTTTATCGGCGGGTTTTTGTTCGGCCCGGCAAAGGGTTTTTTATATTCGACTGTCGGTCTGACCCTAGGATCGTTGCTCAATTTTTCAGTCGGTCGTTTTTTGGGAAAACATTATGTCAGAAAGCTCATCCCCCCACATCAACTGGAACGTCTGGACAGGATTGTTAAACGCCAAGGCGTCATCGTTCTGTTCGTCTTATTTGTTTTTCCCGGCTTTCCCAAAGACTACCTGTGCTTATTTCTCGGATTGAGTGCCATACCTTTAACGGTTTTCATGGTGATCGCAACCATCGGCCGGATGCCGGGAACATTGATGTTAAGTCTTCAAGGCTCGTATGTTTTTGAACAGAGATATGGACTGTTCGCAGGGATTATGGGCGTATGCATTGTCATCGTTTTTTTGGCCTACACCTATAGAGACCCTTTGTATCGATGGCTCGAAAGATTTAACGGGAACCCATGAGCGTTAGTCGTTGACGTTTTCCTAAATTGGTGCTATTAATGGAAAAATCAAACAACAATTCAGCAAGTCTTTCCACATGAGGTAACCCGAAAGGAGCGGAGGTTGGCATTCTGGTGTGTAAGAGAAGAGCTGAGTCAGAAAAACAGACTCCGGCGTTCTTATTACGAATTGCTGCGGGATGAGCTGGATCAGCAGATGCTTCAGTATGCACTGATCGATTCTTATAATAAATTTATTCTTAAAAAGACCCCATATCCCTTTGTTGAAAAGCGGGAGCTAAAACCCCGTGCACGTATTCCGGCTGTGGAGTATGAATGGCAGAATGCTTTTCTGGTGATTTTTTTTGAAGATAGCATCCCTGCAATTCACAAAAAATATATTCGATTTTATCAAACCAACAAAACCAACAAGGCCAATCTTCTCCGGTATGAAACCCTGCCGCTTTCAGGTAAATTTGATAGAAATCAGAAATACCTGGAGTCTGCCCATTTCAATGATTTGATTCAGATTCTACTGCCCGTTGATTATGCACTCCTCATCCAGAGGGATACCGCCACCAAAAAAAAGGACCGATTCAGCCTTTCACATTTTCATGTGAGAATCGACTGGCCCATTGCAGATGCAGCCGAAGATCTGGCCATCAGCCTCCGATATATCTCAAAGGATTTGTATGAACGAGGAGATAAATACGCCGAAGATATTCAGAAAAAATTTTTCGAGTATTACTGTCTTCCTTTTGAAGTGGGCGGCCGAAGAACGGCCGCTATTGTTGCGGCCCAGTATTTAAAGAAAATATTGTGTATTTCAACGATTTATGCCGGAAGCAGCGAGTCGAGGGCATTGATACGGATTTCAGAGAGGGGTGTTTCAAAATCGATTCTAATGACGCTGGCGGATAATGAAATGGACCAGATTGCAGAGGCAAATAACATGACGCCCCGCACGTTCAAAAAAAATTATGTCGTGACCCGCACAAAAAACAAAGGTGTCTGTATTTTTCAGGCCACATACTCCTTTACCAATCACGCCAGGCCGCCGGACGACGGCAAGTTGCGGGACATCAAACCCGACTTGAATTGGCTGACCGTCGGCGGGCAGCATATTCTGCCAAAACCGGGTGTCTGGAAGTATCC
>DATKWE010000078.1:0-7901 GCA_035529735.1 Desulfobacterales bacterium
GGCCCAGAGGACCAGGCTTTGGTTTCACCCCACAGGGGTGTAGTATAAACTTCAACTCAAACAGTTGGAGTGTTGGAATAATGGGGTGTTGGATTATTGGGTCTAAAAACGTAATTTTTCTGAATAAGAATCACAGAAATAGTCATGGTACTGATAAAATTGATCATGTTTCTCAGGCCCATCATCCCATTACTCCATCACTCCATTATTCCGACAACAAGATTCTCAGGCAGAGCCGGAGAACTCTGACCTGGCCCAAAGGACCAGGTTTTTCAGGGCAAAATAAATAGCCGAGTCTCGATGATTTCCCGTTGTTCTCCTTTGCATCCAACGCCGTGCCAGATACTTACTAAGGAGTTCGTTAATTATTCGACATTGAACAAACTCCCTTCATTGGCGCACACCCTATTTGTAATTTTTCTAACCCTCAATAAAGGGGAAAAGAAATGAAAGAGATGAAGGTGTTACTGGTAGATGATGAAGAAGAATTCGTAAAGACTCTCGTTGAGCGAATCGAGATGCGAGATCTAAAATCAGATGTTGCATTAAACGGGGAAAGCGCCCTTGAGATTATGGATGAAGCGCCTTCGGATGTCATGGTTCTGGATCTTAAAATGCCCGGCATCGACGGACTGGAAGTTCTCCGGCGCACCAAAAAGGCTTACCCGGGGGTTCAGATTATTATGCTGACAGGCCATGGATCGGAAAAAGATGAACAAGAAGCCCGACGGCTGGGTGTATTTGAATATCTGAAAAAACCGGTGGATCTGGAAAAGCTCATGCGGACCATAACAGCGGCTTACAGAAGCAAACTTGATACCATGAGTGCACAGGCTTTTTACCCTTGATTCCAATTCCCTGTTCAAAAACATTATGTATCGGCCTAAAACACCAAAGGTGTATGGATTCACCATACGCCTTTTTTTAACAGATAATTACCGGGTTTAAAGGATACCTGATAATAATGACCCAAAATCAGAAAACGCAAAAAAATAAAATAGTTCTCCCTTCCATCGACAAGCTCACCCACTAAATTGGATGGAAATAACGGTATAATCTCAAACCGCTTTGGGCAACAGCCCGTCAAGGTCTGACCCCCGTTCCCAAACTCCAATTTGGAATCCCGACTTTCCAAATTGGATTTAAATTTTACCTCAAATCTGACTTCATTGACCGAAAAATTGTCGAAAAGCGCTTGTTTACTTCAATATTTAAGGATATAATGGAGTTGGCATAATTTTTGAAGTTGTCTCTATAATCGGTTGTAGTCCAACCAGTATAAAACCCACATAGAAAGGAGTTTAACATGAGTTCGACACCAGAAACGCTCGAAGGTGTGGTGGTCGTTTCTCCGCAGGAAGCTCTCAAAATCCAGTCCGGGGGAGGCATGCTCATCGCCGCCTTCACTCACATGACCGACTGGTGCATGAGACGCGCTGCCGGATCCGTCCACATCACCATGGATGTTCCCAAAGATCACAAGCGGCCCGATTTCGATCTGGCCCAGGCCGAGTTCGACGTCGAAGCCCTTCCCGAGGACAAAGACACCCCCATGGTCTTCTATTGCGCTGACAATAATTGATGGAAATCCTATCACGCCGCCAGGCTGGCGGTAACCCAAGGCTACACCAAAGTCCACTGGATGCGGGTCGGGACGAAAGGCTGGATGGACGCTTTCTTCTCCATTGATACCGAATCCAAACTTCTTCAGAACATCATGTTCGCCAACCAAAACAACCCTGCCGCACGGAGCATTGGAATTGACCAGGCCAAGGCCCTGAGAAATCCGTTCCTGGTTGACTTCCGGTCGGCCGACAAATTCGAGAAAGGGCACGTGGAAAATGCCATCAACATTCCCTACGAGGAGTTGTGGACCTTTGCCAACCTTGAAAAGCTGAACAAAAGCAAGGAGGTTGTCATTATTCACGATGACCCCGTGGTTGCGGGCGTTTTGGCCCTTTCCTTCACGCTTCTCGAGTACCGGACCTACATTCTAATTTAAAAAGCAATATCCGTTTAGAAAATAACCACGCCCCCCGCCTGAAATGGCGGGGGGGGGGGTTCCCCTGCTGGATCCTATTTTTTACGAGCCCTCCCGAATACGGCAGGGCTTTTTGTTTGGGAGCCCGAAGTTATAATTTGTGGAGAAGAGAATTGATGAAGCGAATCATTTCGTTCAAAACCACTCTACGGGCTTGGACGTGGGGAACATGGCCGCATCCGGGCAGCAGCTTTGCTTCTACCGGACCGGAAACCCCTGCGGCAATCCCTTGAATTTGGGCCGCCGTACCGTACGCGTCGTTTTCCCCCTGGAGCGCCAGAACGGGGCAGCTGACTTTGGGAAGATCGGCTTCGATGTTCCAGTCGAGAAAATCAGGCGACAGCCAGCGGTCGGCCCAGCGTTGAAAAACGTTTTCCGTGTTTTCGCCGTGGTAGCGGGCCAGCCGAGTTTTTAGGTCGCCGGTCTCATAGGCCTCGATCGCATTACGAATGCCGGTGAGCGTAACCCCTTCGACAAAAATGTGAGCCGCCTCGGTGATTATGCCGCATACCCGGCTGCTGTTGCCCGCCGCGGTAAGCAAGCCGATGGTGCCGCCGTCGCTGTGCCCGATCAGAACAGCATGCTCGAGGTCGCAGTTTTTCAGCAGGCCGGGCAGGTAAACCTCGGATTCTTTGCGGAGATAATCGAGCGGCCAGAGGCCGCCGTAGGGATCCGATCCGCCGTATCCCTTGCGATCATACACAAGCCCAGGAGACGCCGTGGCCGCACAAACGGCCTCGGGAAAATCCCGCCAGAGTTCGATACACCCCAGTCCTTCATGCAGAAATACCAGCGTCGGTTTTTGAAGTGACTGCCCGGAGACCGAGGGCTCAATACGCTTGACCCTGAGGCGGCATCCGGCAACTTGTGCGTGGAATATGCGCTGCGAAATGTCTGTGGCGGTTTGATTCATGTCTGTCAGAATAGAAGAATCTGTTCCCAATTGTCAACTGCCCGCAGTGTCCGGAGGCGTACCGGACATTTTGCGCGCAAAAAACATCGCCCCGTTACAGCGCAAAATAAAAAATGCATATTTTCATTGTCGGCAAATCGCTTTACAAGCGATGAAGGTTGGCGTATGAACGCACGGAGGATTTGGTCGGATACGTCCAAAATTCTTCTTTGCTATATTGAACCTTCGACCTACGGATTCGTAGTACACCGTCTTGAAATATCTTATGATAATTCATTTTGATTTCAATTGTTTATTGGCAAAATCACCCCGATGCAGAGCATCGAGGAATTCTTTTGATTAAATATTATTGATTTTTCTATCCTTTTGATGTTATCTTGAAGGTCAAATCAAACGACCAAGGTTTGAGACATAAATTCATAAACAAAGTGTCATCGAACTTAAAGATATATTGAGACTACCTAACGAAATTCGGGCTTGTCAAAACCTTTGATCTTTACCACAAACACAACTATGCCTTGATTTATGATACCATATTTTTTCGGCGATACTCCGAAAAAATTTAGGTGTTAAAAACTTGCCTTCAATAGGGGTTAACACAGGTGTTAATCGATTGAATGGACACTCATTTTTTGAAGGTGGATTCATTAACACCATCGACTAAGGAGGTGCATTTAGAAATTTAATATTTTACAGGTGTATTTGCGGTCAGGCAAATTATTTTAACTTTTATCAAGGAGGAAGAATTATGAAACATGCTGCACTTTTTCTGAGTATAGTCTGCCTATTGGTTTTCGTTGGGTGTGGGCAGGGCGATAAAACTGAAAAACCTGCTGTCGTTGAATCTGAAAAAGCTGCTGAGATGGCAGAAGAGAAGGCTCCCGAAACTACCGAGATGGCAGAAGAGAAGGCTGACGAAACTACCGAGATGGTAAAAGAGAAGGCTGACGAGATGGCAAAAGAAAAGGCTCCCGAAATGCCGAAAACAAAGATGGAGTGATGGAGTCACGTACAGAATCGTTCTGTTAAAGAGAACGACTCCTTAATCGAATAATTTTTTTCGTGTCATTTTGTTCAGCAAACGGTAACACAAATTCATGGGGTTGATGAAGATGGGGGAAAACAATCTTATTTTCCCCATCTTCATAGCATCACGGGAAGCGGGGGGAGTCGAACCTGTTCCCTCCATAATTTCCATAATATTTTCAATCATATAAGTTCCTGCCGAACAACATACGAACAACAACTCAAGTTTCTATTTACAACTCATCAACCAACATATTAAATTTCAGTCTTCCCTTTTTTCTAAATTTCCCCATCACCAATTCCACAACAAAATCAACTTCCCTGTCACTCAACGCCCGCCCCTTCCCTATACCAGTTCATTTCACAAATATTTCAAAATGAAATCAATATATCTTGGGACTTGAATATTTAATTTTTAGAAGCTATCCATGGGTTTCCAATATAATTCAAAATTATGAAATATATTTATGATATACAATTTAATAAATCATAGAGGAGCAAAATTATGAGTCTGTTAACCGTAGATCAAGAAAAATGTAAACGCGACGGTATTTGTGCTGAAATTTGCCCTGTGGGAATTATCGAATTTAAAGACAAAGATGATTTCCCCACCCTTGTCGATGGCGGAGATAAACTGTGTATCAGCTGCGGACATTGTGTGGCTGTTTGTCCACACGGCGCCATGTCTCACGCAATTTTGAAACCGGAAGAGTGCCTATCCGTTAAAGAGGACTGGTTATTTGGCCCAGAACAAGTCGAGCACTTTTTACGCTATCGAAGGTCTATACGGAATTACAAAAATAAACAGGTTGAACAAGAGGTTCTGACAAAGTTAATTAATGTCGCACGATTTGCCCCCTCCGGACATAACCGCCAACCTGTCAAATGGCTGGTTATAAATGAACGGGATGAGGTCCAACGAATGGTCAGATTCGTTATTGATTGGATGCGCCACGTAATTAAAGAAAATTCTCCCCTCGTTGCAGCTATGCACCTGAATCGAGTGGTCTCTTTTTGGGAAGAGGGAAATGACCCCATATGCAGAAATGCACCACATGTTATCGTTACCCATGCCCATCAAGATGATGGAACGGCTCCAGCTGCTTGCACTATTGCTCTAACATACTTAGAGCTGGCTGCTTCGTCTTTTGACCTTGGGGCATGTTGGGCGGGTTACTTTAATGCAGCAGCAACTTTCTGGCCGCCAATGCAAAAAGAATTGGGGCTCCCTGAAGGAAATGTTAGCTTCGGATCAATGATGGTGGGTTATCCGAAATTTAAATATCAAAGAATGCCGCTCAGAAATGATGCCGAGATAATGTGGCGTTAAGACTTGAGCTTTCTGAGTTAAACGTTCGAATAATTTGCATCTAACCTAATGCTATCGAATATGAATGAAATCCAATACGAATTCAAGATAGAAAAAAAGTCCAAAACTTAAATCTCGAAGAGATCGTCCGTTTGACAGCGATTATTCCCCGGCCGCTTACGGTGAGTCCAAAAAAGGATAGCCAGTGGTTAAAATGGAAGGTCGAATGGATATTTCACAAAATGAAACTTTATAAGTATATTGATAAGGAATTAATTGAGAAGAACTCGCTTTATATAAGCAGATGGAGCTAAAAGATCGAATTGTGTAACGCTTTCAAGCTAACTGCAAAATTTGGAATCTAATCGTTTAAAAGCGTGCCGGGGAGAACGCTTTCGTCACCAAATTTCTCATATAACGAATCTAAAACAGTGTTCAATCTCTGACGTTTTTGAGATGACGGGTCTTGATCAAAAAGAGAGAGTTGGGTTCCGATGCCCAAAAATTTTAGTCCCGACAAAGAGATCCCTAAAAGCCTGACTGGTTTTTTAGTCACCTCAACCTTTTTTAAAAGACGGCAAACGGTTGAATATATCTCCAAACCGTCATCAATGGATTTAGGCAAAGTTGTTGACCGGGTGATCTGAACAAAATCAAAATATTTGACCTTCAATGTGACGGTTTTTCCTTTTAGGCCTTTATGCCGCATCCGTCGAGCCACTTTATTCCCCAAAGCAAGGAGCTCTTTTTGAGCCACATCCAAAGATATGATGTCTTGTGAAAAAGTCTGTTCATGACCGATAGACTTCACATCATGTTCCGGTATCACATCTCGTTCATCTACTCCCATGGCTAACAGATGTATTTTGACACCATGTTTTCCAAATTTTTTCTCTAAAACCTTTACTGGCGTTTGTCTCAAATCCCTAAAAGTGTGGATATTGAGGCGACTTAAGAGTAGCTGTGTCACTTTTCCAATCCCCCACATTTTTTTGACGGGGAGCGGATCTAAGAAATTTCTAACATCGTTGAGAGGTACAATTGTTAAGCCATCGGGTTTGTCAATATCAGAGGCAATCTTTGCCACAAATTTAGAAGGAGCAACACCGGCTGAAACTGTTAAGCCTGTCTCTATTAAAATAGTTTGCTTGATCATTTTCGCGATATTCTCGGGGCGACCAAAAAGACGTATGGAACCTGTTACATCCAGAAATGCTTCATCAATAGATAGGGGTTCAACTAATGGTGTGAAACGATGAAATATTTCAAATACTTGTTTAGAAATTTCTTGATACCTTGACATTCTGACAGGCAGAAAATTCCCATCAGGACAAAGGCGTCTTGCCTTAGCTATAGGTTGGGCAGAATGAATACCGAATTTTCGAGCTTCATATGAGGCCGATGATACCACACCTCTTTCCTTACTACCTCCCACTATAACCGGTTTCCCCTTTAAGGCAGGATTGTCCAGCACCTCAACCGAGGGATAAAAAGCATCCATGTCTAAATGAATGATGTATTTTGACTGATCTTGCTTATCCATAAAAACTTGTGATTGAGAAACAAATTTAGGTTATCCGAAATTTAAATATCAAAGACTGCCGCTCAGAAATGATGCCGAGATAATGTGGCGTTAAAAATTGTTCCGACCTATACTTGAATTGACAGACTCTTTAAGCGGTGCAATACATCGCTTGACAGTTCAATCCTCAGAATTTGATATCACAACCCAGTGAAACGTTGTCAAAATGGCGGATACATAGCGAGACTGTCGAAAAAGTCTGATTTCTCCATTTTTGTGAAATTCGCATATAATAATATCAGGTGCTTAGAAGTCTACAAATTGCCTTTTTTGGTTTCCGACAGTCTCAGCAGATATCTTTAATCGTCTTTTTTCCGGATATACAATGTTTTATTTACTCTGGCTACTTTTTCGCCAGCCTGATCCTTAATATCAACCGCAAACTCCGGAAAATATTTTTGTCCAGCAGTAGTGTTTGCAATTATTTTTTCGATTTGTTTTTCGTTGATGGCGAACTTAGCCGCTACTGTTCCCCGCCCTGGTTTAATAAAATCGATATGGGCAGCCTTGTCCCAAACGATGTATTCTTTTCCTAAAATTTGAATCAACATTAACATGAAAAAAGGATCTGTCATTGAATACAAAGAACCACCAAAATGGGTGTTAACAAAATTACGATTGTACCATCTCATTTTCATATGAACGATGATCTCTCTATAATCAGGAGAGACTTTCCTAACTATTATTCCCGTAGCCCAATAGGGAGGGTAAAAATTTAGCATTAGTTTAAAGAGGTTGTGATTCATTTTAATTCCACTACCCTATCATTAATAAAAACGTAAAAATTTGCGATATGATCAAAAAGCAGAAAAGAGGCGAGTTGTGATATGTAATGGTGATCAAACAAAAACAGGGGTTCAGATTTCTGAGATCACTTGCCAGTATCGATACCATTCACAACAACAATTGATATACAGATATCATATGTTTCTGGTGTTAGGTTAAGTCCGTTTTGTGACAAATTAATTCTCAGATGAAAACTTTAACGCAACAACTTTATCTTGCTATTCTTTATTTCCGACGTCTATCC
>DATKWE010000079.1:0-4023 GCA_035529735.1 Desulfobacterales bacterium
GTGGTTATGGGCATCTCCGACTGGGTGACGGTGATGGATGAAGGTAGAAAGATTGCTGAAGGGCCTCCGGATAAAATCTACAGCGACCCGTTGGTCATCGAAGCCTACTTAGGAAAAGAAGAAGATGATATGGAGTTATAGCTATTTAGAAATGGGTTCGGTTTCTTTTCCTTCAGGCAATATATGGGAGACTGAAGATGGCAGCACTTTTAGAAGTTGAAGATTTGCACATTTCTTACGGTTCGGTGGAAGCGCTTAAAGGCATATCGCTTGACCTGAATGAAGGCGAAATTGTCACGGTTCTGGGCTCGAACGGAGCGGGGAAAAGTACACTTCTGCGCGCGATTTCAGGGCTTGTTGCGCCGCATACCGGCGGTATTAGACTCAATGGCGAACCTTTGGACAATGTGCCGGCATTTGAAATTGTATTTAAAGGTGTTTCCCATGCACCCGAAGGTCGTTGTGTGTTTTCAACACTAACCGTTGAAGAAAATTTGAATCTCGGTGCTTATACCCAAAGAAAAAAAGTTGAAGAGATTTCTAAAACCAAGGCGCATATTTTTGATTTGTTTCCAATTCTTGTCGAGCGTCGGAAGCAGTTGTCAGGAACACTGTCCGGCGGAGAACAGCAGATGCTTGCCATCGGCCGTGCATTAATGAGTAAACCTCGGATTCTACTTCTTGATGAACCGTCGCTTGGCTTGTCGCCGATGTTTGTAAAACTCATATTTAAAATTATTGGAGATATCAATTCCCAGGGCGTATCGATTTTACTGGTCGAGCAGAATGCACGCAAAGCGCTCAGTATTGCCAATAGGGGGTATGTGCTAGAAACCGGAAACATATTTACTAGCGGTTTAGCTTCTGAACTCAGAAGCAACAAGAAAGTACAGGAGGCATATTTAGGTGGTACGGCGCTTAAGAAAGGGAATCAATTCAATTCGGATAATTCCCAAATCTGAGAGATCGAGTGTTTCTAAACGATAAAAACGATGTTGTGAACTGACAGGGGCCCAAATGGGGATCAAAAGAATTACAAAACATCCGGTTCTTGAAATTCCAATTAAAAACGAGGTGGAGTTCACCTGGAACGGGGATACGTTAACCGGTTTTGAGGGGGAGATGATATCTTCCGCTCTTTTTGCAAACGATATCCACATCTTTGGGCGTCACTATAAAGACAACAGTCCCCAGGGAATGTTCTGCGCCAACGGCCAGTGCTCCCAATGTATGGTCATCGCTGGCGGCGTTCCGGTCAAATCGTGTATGACCTCGCTCAAAAAACGAATGGTTTTACAGAGTATAGAGGGACTCCCTCGGCTTCCTGACGTACAAACCATACCTTCCGTGAGTGATATGCCCATAATAGATGTGGAAGTTCTTATTATCGGAGGTGGTCCGGCAGGCCTTTCGGCAGCCATCGAGCTCGGAAAGTTTGGCGTCGATACCCTGATCGTTGATGATAAAGACCGACTGGGGGGAAAACTGGTATTGCAGACGCACAAATTCTTCGGTTCTGTCAAGGACTCTTATGCTGGAACTCGCGGCTTTGAAATCGCCAATATCTTGGCGAAGAGTCTCAAAAAGTCAGTCCATGCGAAATTTTGGCTTAATGCAACGGTCGTGGGCGTATTTTCCGACAAGATAGTCGGTGTGGTAAAAGGAAACAAATATAGAAAGATCAGACCCAAGAAACTTCTTGTTGCAACCGGTGCAAGAGAGAAGATGCTCTCTTTTCCGGGGAACACGCTGCCGGGTGTTTATGGGGCAGGCGCATTCCAGACCCTTGTGAACCGCGACCTTGTGAAAGCATCCGAACGTGTGCTTATCGTCGGCGGTGGAAATGTCGGTTTAATTACCGGATATCATGCAATACAGGCCGACATTGAAGTTGTGGGGCTGGTGGAAGCCCTGCCAAAAGTCGGCGGGTATAAGGTCCACGCGGATAAGCTGCACAGGCTGGGTGTTCCGATATTTACGAGCCATACGGTGGTGGCCGCCCATGGAAAGGATCATGTTGAATCGGTGACCATCGCCGAACTCGACAAAAACTGGAAGATCGACCCAACGACACATCGCAAGTTCGATGTTGATACGATATTGATCGCGGTAGGGCTTGCAGAGGTGAACGAATTCTATCTAAAGGCCAGGGAATGGGGGATGGATGTATTTGCCGCCGGTGATGCACAAGAGATTGCTGAAGCCTCTTCAGCCATGTTTTCCGGAAAGATAGCGGGACTCAAAATAGCCGGAGCGCTTGGAAAAGATGTGGGGGAGATCCCTAAAGAATGGGATGAAAAGGTCGCTATTTTAAAGTCAAAACCCGGGCCGCCTGCTCGAAGGAAAAAGCCGAAAGAAGAGGAAGGCGTTTTCCCTGTTTTTCACTGCTTCCAGGAGGTACCGTGCAATCCGTGTACATCGGTGTGTCCTGCCGGGATTGTAAAGACTGAAGAAGACAAGATCACAGGACTGCCTTATGTCACCGATGGAGAGAAGTGCACCAGATGCGGGAATTGCGTCGCCGTCTGCCCGGGACTTGCTGTTACACTGGTGGATTACCGGAAGGACAAGGAGACCCCCACCGTAACCCTTCCCTATGAAATATGGCGAGAAAAAGTAGAGGTAGGTCATCCGGTCCCGGTCACGGATGAAGACGGGGCTGTATTGGGGTATTTCCCGGTTCAAGGCGTAAAGATCAAAAAGAAATACCCCCGAACTCTTCTGGTTCAGGTTAAGCTGGATAAAAAAGTCGCCAAACGTGCGGTGGGTATTTGGGTTCAGGAAGAACAGATCGAGCCGTCCGTGATTTATGAGAAAGAGCCCCTGCCCGACGAAGCCATTATCTGCCGCTGTGAACGTGTTTCCGCCGGAGAAATTAGGATACTTATAAGAAGCGGAGTCAGAGATATGAACCAGTTAAAGGCGATGACACGTGCAGGAATGGGGTCTTGCGGCTCAAAGACCTGCCGGCTGATGATATGGAGAATATTCAATGAGGAGGGTATCGATCTTGGCGAAGTGACTGACAGGACCGACAGGCCCCTGTTCGTTGAGGTCCCGATCGGCCACTTTGCAGGAATCGATGACGGTGATGATAATGAATGATTATGAAGCCATTATTGTAGGAGCGGGGTCAATCGGTGTCCCAACGGCCATGGCCTTAGGGGAGGCAGGTGTGAAGACCTTGGTGTTGGACAAACACGCATCTCCGGGTCAGGGGCAGAATAAACACGCCATCGGTGGAATCAGAGCGACCCATTCCGATCCGGGAAAAATTCTGGCATGCCTGAGATCACTAGAAATATTCTCCTCGTGGGAGGAGAAGTTCGGTGATAACATTGAGTGGCTCAAAGGCGGGTATACCTTTCCTGTCTATCGCCGGAAGGAGGAAGCGGCGCTCAAGTCGATTCTGCCGATACAGAAACAATTTGGCCTGAACATTGATTTTGTGGGGCCGGAGAAAATCCGGGAAGTTATACCGGGAATCAATCCTGAAGAGCTTATAGGGGGCACATTTTCCCCGGACGACGGGTCGGCTTCTCCGCTTCTGTCCATCAATGCCTTTTATCGGCATGCTCGGGCAGCCGGGGTCCAGTTCCGATTTAAGGAAGAAATTAAACAGATCATCGTTGAAAATGAAAAGGTGATTGGTGTGGCAACCGATAGGGATCAATATACAGCCGCGGTGGTGGTGGATGCGGCAGGGCCCAGATCCAGAAAGCTGTGTAAAACCGCCGGCATTGATATCCCTGTAATTCCGGATTCCCATGAAGGCGCTATTACGGAACCGGTTCAGCCCTTTTTTACTACCATGGTGGTGGACCTCAGGCCGGGACCGGGGTCCAAGAACTACTATTTTTATCAAAACAAGCACGGACAGATATTGTTCTGTATTACACCGGATCCCCCTATCGTTGGAACCGATATTCGAGAGACTTCAGTTTTTCTACCTCAGGTTTGTTCTCGAATGGTCAGACTACTCCCTCGTCTTAAGAACTTGCGTGTCCGCCGGGTTTGGAGAGG
>DATKWE010000080.1:0-15626 GCA_035529735.1 Desulfobacterales bacterium
ATTTTTCATTCCATAGCACAGCCCCAGGATTTAGCATAGGATAAAAAACTTCTAATAATGCCCCTCAAAACAATTCAATTGCACGAAAAAAAACAATTTAACACTTCTGACATTGTATTGACAGCAATGTGAATTAACTAACCTCTATAAAGATGAGGGCGGTAACTTTTTTTATTCAACAAAGTTTTAATAACCGCCTGAAGACCAAACAAAGCTGATGGAGATATAGATACCTTGTATCTCATGAGATACACTTTCATTATGAAAATCATGAAAATGGAGATTTCTTAAAAGAGCACCCACTCTTTAAAATGGGAACGAGGCCTCACCTCAGGCCTCAAAAGACCGCCAAGAGCGGTATGGACATGCCATATTTGGCAATTGTCATATCAAGTTAAAAGAGGTACAGTTTAATGGATGAAAAATTGCGGGAGAAAGAATTATGGACACAGCAGGAAGTCGCTGACTATTTTAGAGTTGTAGCAGGTACAGTAAAAAATTGGAGAGAGCAAGGATACTTGTCTTATTGGCAAGCCCCTGGCTCAACGAGAGTGTTATATTTCTGCGACGAAATAAAGGACTTTAAGGATGGAAATACACATCCAAGGAAAGGCGGTGATAGGCAAAATCAAATAATTGGGATGAAAAGGGTAAAGCCTGTTGTATCAGCCAAAAAAGATGACGATTGGAGGATATAACATGGCTAAAAAAAAGTATCATCATTTATTCAAAAGAGGAAATGCCTGGTATTTTCGGAAAGATCCGGTAAGGATGTCTTTGGAAACAACTGTGGCGACCGAAGCGATCCGATTGAGAGATAAACTGTTGGAGAATTATCTTTTGCTTGGTCAGTTGCAGGTAAATTTTAATAACGATGAAAACCTTACATTTGGTCAAGTCGCCAAAGAATGGGCTTCCATCCACCAAAATACGGTTGCATACAGCACTTGGAGAGATTACAGGTCTGCTATGAACACTCATGTTTTGCCAGCATTTAAGGATATCCCTATTAAGGGCATTCATTACCTTGATGTGGAGAAATTTAAGGCTGGTTTTGATTGCGGTGCGAAAAGGATCAATAATATATTGATCCCCATGCGCTCTGTTTTTAAGATGGCTCATAAACAAGACTATATCCAAGAGAATGTAATGTTGAAAGTGGATAATCTGTCGGCTGAATTACCAGACATTTTTCCTTTTACATTCGATGAAGTTTCAATAATTCTGAATGCCGTTGACCCATTTTACAAGCCATATACTGCGATACGCTTTTATACAGGTATGCGTTCGGGAGAGATCGACGGGCTTGAATGGTCAGACTACAAAGAAAAAATGAAACCTTACCGGAAACTCCATATAAACAAAGGATTTGTGTATGGCAGGGAAGGTAAAACAAAAACGAAAAAATCAAAACGGTATGTTGACTGTATAGATTTTGTCGTTGAAGCCCTCGAAGAACAGAGAAGATTGACCGGTAAAAGCAAGCACATTTTTTTGACCAAAGATGGCGACCGTATGAACCCTGACCATTATCGTAAGGTTGTTTGGATGCCGGCATTGAAAAAGGCTGGCTTTGAATATAGACCACCAATGCAAACAAGACACTCATTCGCAACAATGATGCTGTCTTTCGGTGAAGATATTGGATGGGTTCAGCATATGCTTGGGCATTCATCATTACAGATGATTTTTACTCGATACTATTCCTGGATACCGAAAAAGACGCGAAATGATGGTTCTGCTTTCATGGAAGCGGTGAAGGACAAATTAAATATCCTTGACCCGCCTAAAGCCGAGCAGAAACAGGGTAAAGTTATTGGGTTGTTTGATAAAAACGACACAAAAACGACACACCATAAAAAAAGGGTTCACACTTGATTGGTGTAAACCCTTGTTTTTGTTGGTAGCGGGGACAGGATTTGAACCTATGACCTTCGGGTTATGAGCCCGACGAGCTACCAGACTGCTCCACCCCGCATCAATTATTTGTAAGCAGTATATATAAGCAGGTATGGAAAGTATGTCAAGTTGTTTTTGTTAAATTCAACACCGAAGCGATTGCAGACCGTATCCGTTTCTGCTCGGATCCGCCGGCATTTTTCTCATTGCCGTATCGCAACAGGAGCCGTTTGGTCCTGCTGCTGTGTCCGGATATGATTTCAATGGCCGATTTGGGGACTTTGAGGAATTTCGCCAGAAATTGAATGCACATTTTATTGGCGGCACCATTCACGGGCGGCGCCGTAAGCTTGATTTTGAGGGCGTCGCCATGCTGCCCGGCAATCATGTTTTTTGCGGACCGGGGCTGAACGAAGACTTTGAGGATAATTCCCTGGCTGGTTTCCTTTAGAAATTGCATGGTTTGCCTGGATCTTACATCTATCAATCCGGCGAGTTGCGCTTAATATTGTTGATAATGCGGGTGGACGAGATGTTTTCTGTCACCGGAATCAGAACCACCCTTCCCCCCAGGGCTTCGATCCGTTCGTGCCCAAAAACTTCCTTGGAGGCGTAGTTGCTCCCTTTGGTCAAAACGTCCGGCTGTAGGATTTCAATGAGCTTTTCCAGTTCATTGGCGGAAAAAACCACAACATAGTCCACCGAGTCCAGAGCGCTCAAGATTTTGACCCGTTCTTCGGCCCGGATGACGGGTCGCCCCGATCCTTTCAGTTTTTTGACCGATTCATCATCATCGATGGCAACGATGAGGATATCTCCCATCTCCTTGGACTCAGAAAAGAGGCGGATGTGGCCCGCATGCAAAAGGTCGAAGCAACCGTTGGTCAATACCAGCTGCTTTCCCTTTTTCTTGAGTTCTTCTACGAGGGCCGGAAGCTCAGATAAATGTTTGTATTTGGCCGGCCGGCCGGGGTCGCCCGATTTTAAGGCCGAAGCCAGTTCCTGCTTGGAAACCGTTGCCGTGCCGACCTTGCCCACAACGATTCCGGCGGCGGTGTTGGCCACGGCGACGGCGGTGTGGATGGAAGCCCCTGATGCGATGGCAAGCCCAAGAACCGCAAGGACCGTATCGCCGGCGCCGGATACATCGTAAACCTGCCGAGCCTCGGCCCTGACCCGGAAAGGTTCCCTGTTTTTATCGAACAGAACCATTCCCTCCTTGCCGCAGGTGATTAAAAGCTTATCCGGGCCGACGGTCTCAAAAATTTTGTTGGCCGATTTTTCCAGGGTGGATTCATCGACAATTTCCACGCCCGAAGCCAGGGCGGCTTCTTTTTTATTCGGAGTGAGCAGGGATGCGCCGGAATATTTCGAAAAATCGAGCCCTTTGGGATCGACAATACTCATTTTTTGGTGTTTTTGGGCCGATGCCATCAGTCTCGAAAGCAGTTTTTGGGTAATGAGCCCCTTGCCGTAGTCGGAAATCAACACCACATCCACTTGGGGTATTTTATCTTCTATGTATCGTGAAATCTTTTCCAGTGTGGCGTCGGATATGCCGGTATTGGTTTCCCTGTCGATTCTCAACACATGTTGATGGGATGCAATGATCCGGGTCTTCTGGGTGGTGAACCTGGCGGGTTCTTCAACAATACCGGCGGTATCGACACCGAGTTCATTGAATTTGTCGCGTAAAAGCTGTCCGTTTCTGCCGGTACCGATCACCCCGGCCACTGAAACTTTTGCACCTAGGGCAACCGCATTGTTGACGACATTGCCGGCACCCCCCAGTGCATACCCCTCGTTTTTGATGGAAACCACCTGGACCGGCGCTTCGGGAGATATACGGTCGACATCGCCCCAGAGATATTCATCGAGCATTAAATCTCCCACAACAAGGAGATGACATCGGTCAAATTTTGAAATGTCAATCGGCATCGGCGTTTTTTGAAATAATATCCATTAAAAAGTTAGGCGGTCGCACCAGACGGCTGTCTCGATCCACACAGGCATGTTTTGTATATCCGCTGGCCAGCAGTTTTTGGCCGTCTTCACTGAATATTCGGTAGTCGAACTTCATCCCCGCTTTGATACGGGGATCGAGGCGCGTTTCGATCAGCAGGATGTCGTCGTACCGGGAAGGGCCGTTAAACTTGCAGTGCACCTCGGACAACGGGAGGAAAAACCCCCTCGATTCGATGGAACTGTACGGGATCCCCAAATGCCTGAACATCTCCGATCGGCCGATTTCGAACCAGCGGAAATAGTTGGCATGATAGACATACCCCATTTTATCGGTGTCGCCGTAAGTCACCCGGCATGTGGTTTTATGTTTAAGCATCCGATATTCCGTTTGTAAACGAAGCGAACCCACTCCAAGTGTTTGACACCCTATTCGCTCATTTAGGGTGACAGTATATTTTCGATAATATCTTTAAGCGATTCGTAACTGAACGACACCGGAAACTCCGGATACTCGCGCTTCACGGTATCCGGCGGGTTGAAAAGGATGCCGTTGTCGGCTTCCTTGAGCATGGTAATGTCATTGTAAGAATCGCCCACAGCCATGGTTTTGTAGTTCAGGTTTTTTAAGGAAATCACCGCTTCCCGCTTGCTGTCTTTCTGGCGCAGAACATATCCTGAAATGAAACCGTCCGGCTCTATGGATAAGGTGTGGCAGAAGAGTGTCGGCCACCCGAGTTTTTTCATCAACGGTCCTGCAAACTGATCGAACGTATCGGAGACAACGATAATCTGGGTGCGTGACCGGACCCAGTCCAAAAATTCCACAGCCCCTTCAAGGGGGTCCATGGTGGCGATAACCGCAGTAATATCGTCTATTTTAAGCCCGTTCTCTTCGAGAATGGCAAGCCGTCTTTTCATCAATACATCATAATCGGATATGTCGCGTGTGGTCAGGCGAAGTTCTTTAATCCCTGTTTTTTCAGCCACATTAATCCATATTTCCGGAACAAAAACACCTTCCAGGTCGGAACAAACAATCTGCATGATACCTCACTGTCCTAGTTTAATTCGTTATAAAAACCCCGGTCTTTCGGGCCGGTCGAAGACCCTGTCGTACGGGGGATCAGCGGCCATGGCCGCTGTAGAAATAAAGTGTTATCATAAAACTTTTTTGGATTAATGCAAGCCGGCGCCTCCGGGGGTCGGTTGTGTTAATCCTCCTGATTTTCATCCTCGATTCGTATGAGAACCGGCCGGTCGCTCACAACGTCAAGATTCAAAATATCGGTCAAAGCCTTTTGCACATTCGCCTCCCTGGCCAAATGCGTGAGCATGACAATGGGGACCGCACCGTTGGTTTTTCTCCCTTTTTGCTGTACGGACTTGATGCTGATTTCGTTGTCGCCCAGGATTCCGGATATCTTTGACAGAACACCGGGGCGATCCAGGGCCGAAAACCGGAAATAATAATGGATGGATATCGCATCGATCGGCCGAACCGGAATTTTACGGATTCGGTCCATCTGATAGGAAAGCAGCGGGATTCTGCTTTTGGCGCCCGTGAGAATATTGCGTGCGATGTCAACGATGTCCCCCACCACCGCGCTGGCGGTGGGCATCATGCCGGCCCCATATCCGTAAAGCATCATGTCGCCAACCGCGTCGCCGGTAATGGTAACGGCATTGAGCACGCCGTTGACACCGGAAAGGGGATTGTTGAAAGGGATCATGGTGGGATGAACCCTTGCTTCGACGGCATCTCCCGTGTCTTTGGTAATGGCAAGGAGTTTGATGCGGTAGCCGAATTCCCGGGCAAATTCGATATCCATAGCGGTGATTTGGGAGATCCCTTCAATGTAGATGTCCTTATAGTTAATTTCCATGCCATAGGCCAGGGATGTCAAAATGGCCAGCTTGTGTGCCGTGTCGATGCCTTCGATGTCCAGCGTCGGATCTGCCTCGGCAAACCCGTTTTTTTGGGCTTCAGCGAGTACATCTTCAAAGCTGCTGCCGTCTTCGGCACTGCGTGACAAAATGTAGTTGCAGGTTCCGTTGAGGATCCCGGCCATGGATTGTATATGATTGCCCACCAGAGACTCCCGCAGCGACTTGATGATCGGCATGCATCCGCCGACACTGGCTTCAAAGGCGAGGTCGACATTGTTTTCCATGGCCGCCCGGAACAGGGTGTTGCCATGGCCGGCGAGCAGGGCCTTGTTTGCGGTCACCACAGGTTTTCCGTTGTCGATGGCCCGTAAAATAAGATCTTTGGCAATTCCTTCCCCGCCGATCATTTCGACGACAATGTCGATGTCGGGATCATCGACCACTTTAAAGGCGTCAGAGATAAAAACGCCGTCATCAAAGGATATGCCGCGATCGGTTTCAAGGTCGATGTCGGCGACGTATTTAAGGTTCAAAACAGCGCCGACCCGGGATAAAAGAAGCGCTTTGTTTTCTATGAGAATCTTGGCAACCCCGGTGCCGATGGTGCCGCAGCCGAGCAGCCCCACATTTATTTTTTTCATCGAAGATTACTCCACAAAATTGTATCCCCCCAATGGATCGCAAACAAACCGGGAGAAACATTATAAGCATTTAGTTTTTATACAACGATAGGGTTCAATTTGGTTTCGGCGTGTCCGGATACGTTACAAGATCTTCCGGATACCCCGTATGGCCTGATTGATGCGCATCTTGTTCTCTATGAGGGCAAACCGTACGTATTCGTCACCATATTCGCCAAATCCAAGGCCCGGTGAAACAGCCACCTGGGCCTCGTTAATCAGCATTTTAGAGAACTCCACGGATCCCATGCCGAGGAATTGATCCGGGATTTTGGCCCATACGAACATGGTCGCCTTGGGGCTTTCAATTTCCCAACCCACGCGGTTAAGGCCGGCTATCAGGGCGTCTCTTCGCATTTTATAGGTGTCGCATATTTCTTTGACGCACTCCTGGGGGCCGTTCAGGGCGACGATGCCTGCAATCTGAATCGGTTGAAATATGCCGTAATCCAGGTAACTTTTTATCCTGCGAAGGGCGCCCACAACTTCAGGATTTCCCACACAGAAGCCCACCCGCCATCCGGGCATGCTGTAACTCTTGGAGAGCGAAAAAAATTCGACCCCCACATCTTTGGCGCCTTTGACCTGGAGAAAACTGGGGGGCTCATAGCCGTCGAATGCCAGATCCGCATAAGCGAAGTCATGGACGATCAGGATGTTGTGCTCCTTGGCATAATCGACGATTTTTTCAAAAAACTCGATATCCACGACTTCCGTGGTCGGGTTGTGCGGATAGCTGATAATGAGGATTTTGGGTCTCGGCCAGGTCTGCCGGGTGGCGTTCATCAGGTTTTCAAAAAAATCGTTTCCCGGACCCACGGGTATCCCCCTTACGTCGCCGCCGGAAATAATGGCGGAGTAGGGATGGATGGGATAGGTCGGGTTGGGTGTGAACACCACGTCTCCAGGCCGGATCGTTACGAGGACAAGATGGGATATCCCTTCTTTGGCGCCGATGGTGACGATGGCCTCGGTATCCGGATCGATATCGACGTCGTACCGGCGTTTATACCAGCTTGAAATGGCCATTCTCAGTTTGGTAATGCCCATGGATGCGGAATATCGATGATTGTGCGGTTTTTGGGCGGCCTCGGTGAGCTTGTCCACGATGTGCTGTGGGGTTCCGAGGTCGGGGTTTCCCATTCCGAGGTCAATGATGTCCTTTCCGGCGTGTCTGGCATCCATTTTAATCTTGTTGACGGTTGCAAATACATACGGTGGAAGACGATCGAGCCTGGCAAAAGTTTTCATAAACATACCCTCTTTAAAATAGATGGTGTAAAGATCTTAACACATGTCGTACCGTTGCGTCACTTTGGAATAAGCCGTTTCAAAACCCCCTGTTCGTCGCCGGCTTGTGTCTCTATTTACAATACAAACTATTTTATGTCAAAAAATTTGTTTTGACTTTTAAGCCCACTCGGATTAATTTTTGATGTCCAGAGATTTAAACCCCCAATTTTTATTTGTTACCATGGAGGGTCATTTCGTTTGGTCGCGTTAAGGGGTGTTCGGGGTATCGTGTATACGCCGCCTTTTCAATAAAGCCAAATTGACAAGATGTTTACAGAGGGATTCAAATGACAAAATCACTGACGTATGCGGATGCCGGTGTAGATATCGACAAAGCAGACCGATTGGTCGAACGCATTAAAAAAATTGCAAATCAGACGTCCCGGTCGGGTGTTATTTCGGAAATCGGGGGGTTCGGCGGCATGTTTTCACTGAACGTCGCCGACATGGAAAGTCCGGTTCTCGTAAGTTCCACCGATGGTGTCGGGACCAAGCTCAAGATCGCGTTTATGATGGGAAAACACGATACCGTCGGCATCGATCTTGTGGCCATGTGTGTGAACGACATCATCGTCCAGGGCACGAAACCGCTGTTCTTTCTCGATTATCTTTCCATGGGAAAGCTGGAGACCAACATCGCTACGGATGTCATCGCCGGAATCGGTGAAGGCTGCCGGCAGGCCGGCTGTGCACTGATCGGCGGGGAGACCGCCGAGATGCCGGGATTCTATCAGGACAATGAATATGACCTTGCCGGTTTTATCGTGGGGGTTGTCGAAAACAGTAAAATTATCGATGGTTCGGAAATCCGCGTGGGGGATCAACTGATCGGAATTGCATCCAGCGGGCTTCACAGCAATGGATATTCCCTGGTACGCAAGATCTGCTTTGAAATTCTGAAAATGAAGATCGATACCTTCGTCCCTGAATTCGGTCAGACCCTCGGTGAAGCGCTGCTGACGCCGACGCGGATATATTCAGAGACCATTCAAAGTGTTATCAAAGATCTGCCGATCTTCGGACTGGCCCATATCACCGGCGGCGGGATCACCGGCAACATTGTTCGTGTTATTCCGGAAAGCTGTAATATCGTATTGGAAAAAAACAGCTGGGATGTACCCCCCGTGTTTACGTATCTAAGGGAGGCCGGCAATATCTCGGAAAGCGAAATGATGCGTACATTCAACAACGGTATCGGCATGGTTGCCGTTGTACGTGAAAAGAGCACCCAGGAAATCCTGGATCGCCTTACCGCCATGAATGAAAACGTCTTTGTCATCGGAAAAGTCGTTGAGCGAAAAGAGTCCACCGAGCGGGTTCAGTGGGTCTAATCCTATTTTTCATGAACGTTGCCCGGAGATATTACCTGAATCTTGCATATGAAAGCCTCCAACTCGTTCAAAATTCAGGTATTAAATGGTGGGTTTCTTGGCGGCGCTGCAGTGAACGAATGAAAAAACACAGCATGGACAAAAAACAGAGATTGAAAAAGATCGGGAACCCCTTCTTGAAATTGATGGAATGGATCGGGGGCGCACAGAAGGGGAAACGTGTCTGCAGCAGCTGAACGGGCAAAAAGGCCGGCACCGGGCGTGTGCCGGGTAAGATAAAGCCGTTATGATCATCCTCGGTATCGAAACATCCTGCGATGAAACCGCTGCAGCGGTGGTCGTTGACGGCAAACAGATATTGTCGTCCGTCGTTTCATCCCAAATCGAAGTTCACCATCCCTATGGCGGCGTGGTCCCCGAGCTGGCTTCAAGGAAACATATGGAAGTGATCGTACCGATGGTGGATGAAGCCCTCGGTTCTTCGGGCATCGATTCAAAAGCCCTCGATGCCGTTGCGGTGACCCGTGGTCCGGGACTCGTGGGTGCCTTGCTGGTGGGTTTTTGTTTTGCCAAGGCGTTTGCCTATGCACTGGATGTCCCCTGTGTGGGTGTCAATCACCTCGAAGCCCACGTAAATTCAGTATTTTTGGAACCCGATCCGCCGCCGTTTCCGTTTGTGGCGCTTCTTGTGTCCGGCGGGCATACCGGCATCTACCATGTAACCTCCCACACGGACTTCGAACTCATGGGGCAGACCCGGGATGATGCTGCCGGAGAAGCCTTTGACAAGGTGTCCAAAATGCTGGGTCTCGGTTATCCGGGCGGCAGTGTGATCGACCGGCTTGCCGGACAAGGCGATCCGGAAAAAATCGTCTTCCCCAGATCGTTTTTGGATAAAAAGATGTTCGATTTTAGTTTCAGCGGCCTTAAAACTGCGGTGCGGCGATATATCGAGATCCACCCGGACGATTACCTGCAGCAGATTCCGGATATCGTGGCCGGATTTCAGGAAGCGGTGGTGGATGTGTTGACCTACAAAATCGTTCATGCCGCCACGGTGAAAGGATGCGACCATATGGCCATCGTGGGGGGGGTCGCCGCAAACAACCGGCTGAGGGAAAACGTCCGGCACCATGCCGGCCTAAAAGGGTTGACGGTTCATATCCCTTCGGTTGCGCTTTGCGGTGACAATGCCGCCATGATCGCCGCAACCGGCTACCACTATTTAAAAAAAGGCGTCGTGTCCGGCCTGGGTGACGACGCTTTTTCAAAGAACAACGAAAAACACTGAAAAACCCCCAGTGGGCGGCCTGTTCAATTGCCTCGATTTTCGTTTTAGCCTCGATTTTCTCTCCCATGAAGAATTTGCCTTGTGTTTTTCCGTGAGATTTGATTAAAACGGCTTGTTTTTCTTAAAGGATCATCTCCCGATTAGTTGTAGTTAATTAGGGTAAAATAAGTGTGTCATCTCCAATTAAACAGGGGTGATCCCAGAGGATTCAAGGGTTCAAGGGTTCAAGGGTTCGAGTGACCCGCCACAAAACAGGCGGATAAAAATGCTAAAAATTACAAAGAGGCGAAAGTCTGGAAAAAGTCATACGAACTCTGTTTAGAGATATATAGAATAACAGCAAAATTCCCAAACTAAGAACGATACGGCCTAACTTCACAGATATTATTAGTAGGGGATTTAGATTTAATTGAAAAAGTGAATTGGGTACACTCAAAAAAGACATCGCAGAATGTTAAATGCGTTGATAAAGTCTTTAGAAAACAAACCCTGGAATCCTTGACCCCTGGAATCCTTGGACCCTCTTCTCCAACTAAATTGGAGAAGAACCTTCTTAAAGAACTGGAATCGGCACCCGCATAATTCCAAGGATTGCGGCGTTTGCCTAACCGTTCAGCGATTAATCGAGCCATGCGAATTTCAAAATCCATAGTCCGGTCTCCCGCGCGTACGACAATTATCGGATTCGCACTGTTGATTTTAACGGGGACGATCCTGTTGATGCTCCCTGCAGTGACCACGGGAAAACCCCTTGGGTTTGTAAACGCGCTCTTTACCTCGACCTCTGCGGTCTGTGTCACCGGTCTTACGGTGGTGGATACGGGGACCGCCTTCAGCTCCTTCGGGCAGTCTGTCCTTCTGATCCTGATTCAGACCGGAGGCCTCGGGATCATGACCTTGTCGACACTTTTCCTGATGCTGGCCCGAAGAAGACCCGGGTTTTCCGGGCAAATCATGGTCCAGGATACCTTCACCCATTCAAGAGAACGGAATATTTCTTCCATTCTAAAGGATGTGGTTCTTTTGACGATTGTGATCGAGGGGGTGGGAATATTCCTGATGTTTCCCTGCTTTCTTCCCGGGCATACGGCACAGCAGGCGCTGTTCTTGTCCATATTTCATTCCATCAGCGCTTTCTGCAACGCAGGATTTTCCGTCTTTTCGGATAGCTTTGTCGGATATCGGGAAAACTGGGCGTTGAATCTGGTGGTTTGCTTTTTGATTGTATCCGGCGGTCTGGGTTTTCTGGTATTGTCCGAGATCAGACAGAAATTTTTATTCAAGCGCCGCGACCTGTCCCGTTTCAGCCTTCACTCCAAGCTGGTGCTTTCGACAACGGCCATTTTGATCGTTTCCGGAATGTTTTTGATCGTGGCCATGGAGTGGCACAATACCCTTGCGCCCCTCTCGGTGCCGGGCCGATTTTTGTCTGCTTTTTTCCAGTCTGTTACCGCCAGAACCGCTGGATTCAACACGGTGTCCATCGGGAGTATGGCCAATGAAAGCCTCTTTCTCCTTATGTTGTTCATGTTCATCGGCGCTTCGCCGGGTTCGTGCGGGGGCGGTATCAAGACCACGACCCTGGCAACCTTGATCGTACTCGGGACATCCCGTCTTCGGGGTCGTGAACGGCCTCAATTGTTTAACCGGACCATCTCCAACGTGAGCGTTGGAAAGGCCATCAGCGTCGCCATGCTCAGTATGTTTGTGGTATGCGTGGGCGTCATGCTCCTTTTGATGACGGAGATCGGGGATGTTCCCCATTCACTGAGTCGGGGGAAATTTTTAGAATTGCTTTTCGAGACGGTCAGCGCCTTCGGTACGGTGGGGCTCTCCACAGGAACCACCCCGGGGCTTTCCGGCATGGGTAAAATAATCCTTTCCGGTGTTATGTTCGTGGGACGCCTGGGGCCGCTGATGGTGGGTGTGGCCGTCAGCCGCGATGCCATATCCAGGTATTATTATGCGGAAGAAACCATTATGGTGGGGTGAGGTGGAATATGAAACAATTCGCGATCATAGGACTTGGAACTTTTGGGTATTATCTGGCAACACACCTCTATAAAAAAGGGCATGACATACTGGCCATGGACAAAGATCCAACGCTGGTTCAGAAAATCAAAGACAGTGTGAGCCAGGCGGTGGTGGCGGACGCTGCCGATCGAAAGACCGTAGAATCCCTTTTGATCAAGGAAATGGACGCCGCAGTGGTCTGCATCGGTACGGATCTCAGCGCTTCGATTCTTGTGACGCTCAATCTCAAGGATATCGGTATTCAAAAAATATATGCAAAGGCCATTACAGATTCCCACGGCCGCATTCTCCGCAAGGTGGGCGCCGATGAAATTCTGTTCCCGGAAAGAGATTTGGCCGTCTCTCTGGCCGAGAAACTTCACAACCCGAGCGTTCTCGATTATCTGCCGTTTCTCGAGGGGTATTCGATCATCGAACTGTCCCCCCCGGACGATTTTTTGGGCAAGGAATTGAAAACGCTCGATTTGATCAATCGGTTCGGCGTTCAGGTTTTGGCCGTCAAACAGGCCGTTTCAGGCCAGTTCGAGATGATTCCAACGGGAAAATATGTTTTGAAAGACGACGAAGATTTGATTATCCTGGGTCCCAACGATGCCCTTGACTCGATTCGAAAAAAACGGACATAATATGCGCAGATTCGAAAAAGCGAATGTATTAGAAAGGGTGTGGCCACCATCGGGAATATCGGGCCCGGCCTGGGGATGTGTGCCCGTGGTTGTCTGTTGATTTTGGACGGGCAAGACGTGTGAAGCGGTGGATTAAATTTCCGGTAACAGCGCGTCGAATTTCACGCCGATCCCTTGAGAATCGGCCCGTACCACCTTACCGCTGACGGTGATGTCTTTTTCAGATTTGGGGATGGAAAAGGTCATGGTAATTTTCTGATCCACATAAAAGTTGCCGCTGGTCTGGATAAAAACACCGCCATGACTGATATCCTGAATGAAATCCGTAAAATTGAGCCCGTCACTGGTGCATTCTGCAGGGATGAACGTGTCTTTCCGAAGATACTCCCTGAGTTCCAAGACCTTGGAGTTGTGCCAATTCTCCAGCTTTTCCAAGAGGTTCTGTCTTTTTAATTGGGATAAATTGATAATCGACTCAGACAAATCTTTTCGATTTTCGGTCTGGGGCCGGCCGGGCGTCAAGATGGACTGGAGTTCCTGCCTTTCGGCTTCGGACATATAGGCGAGCATTTTAAACAGGCGGGCGTTGACTTCATAGATGCTGCTTTCATTTTCGGCAGTACTCATGGAAGACCCCCGATTCTGGACAACCCTTGATTTCAATGTGGTGGGCCGTATTGGAATCGAACCAATAACCTACTGATTAAGAGGCGGGTTATCCAGCTAATAAAATCAATAGGTTAAGGGTTAAAAATCGTCAGCCCATTCAGCCGAGGAATTTATTAAATTCTTAGAAGATTCAGCCCACATATCTCCTACATTGTTGCCATCGTGTTGTGACTCCCCAAGTAGCATATTAATGTACCCTTGAGTCGTCTGGTAATTGGTATGACCGAGATGATACATGATCTTCAGAATATCATAGCCAGCCACAGCTTTCTCTGATGTCCACTTATGCCTGAGATTATGCCAGCTCCAAGCCCTCAGAGGTGGCTTAGGGTTATCCTCTCCTTGCTTTTCATATATCTCATCCTGTTGCTTATTATAGTCTCTTATGGCTTTCTCTATAAATTTAGGGTGAGTATTATACTGAGGAAATATTTCACCTGAGTTTGGTAGATCCATCTCGATCAAGCATTCAGGTAGCCTTATCTTGCGATAAGTTCTATTTGAATTGCGAGATTTATTTGTCCAGAGAGTAAGCTGGTTACGCTCAAAGTCAATGTCCTCAACCCTGAGCCTTAGTATTTCACTTATCCTTGCTCCGGTATCCCCCACAACATCCAGTAATGCCTGTTGGGTCTCATTCAATAATGATCTAACAAACCCTATTTCATAATCACTTGGGATGTACTTTTCACGATGCTCGATAGAGAAGGGCTTAATTCCTTTGCATGGATTTCTGATCTCAAAATCATGATAGTCTATACAGTACTGCATAAACGCCTTGAGAATACGCAACAGGTAATTCACAGGGTAATTCTGACAGCCTTTCCTGGCACACTCTTGAGCTTGCTTATTTAACAGACTCTTAACCATACCCTTTGAAATCTTCTGAATCTCTATGTCACCCCAAGCTACCTTACAGATATCCAGATAATACTCTGTATCATCCACATAACGATCACTCTTATCGAGTCTGAGATCTTTTAACCTTTGGTCAATCAGGTGAAACAGGGAAGTGTCATTTGAGCCGACTGAAGCCAGCTCTATCAGTTTGTCTTGTCTTGCCTTGAGAGCATCACCTTCGGTATCATAGATCGATGGGCTGAAGATCTTCCTGCCTTTATGGAATAGGTGGTATCTCCATTTATAACCCTTAGAGAGCTTCCTGCGCTGGACTCCAGTACTCGCCATATCTTAGCCCCTGAATTGAATTGAATGAAATGATCAGTGGGTTTAATATCAGATGAGCTGGCACTATGTCAACTCATATTGGGGGTTGAAGGGAGCATAAATGATTTCTCTCTGAGATACCTTTATCAAACAATACTACAATGTGATATATCATTGATTTTCTTGACAAATTGATATATAGTGTTTATTTTATTCAATTAGACCTTCTCACCTGTGCTGACCTGATTCTCGTCTCTATTGAACTGTACTGACAGTAATCCCGAAACTCTCATCCACTGGAAATAGACCTTGCATGAAACCTTTCATCAGAAAACAATTTCAAGACAAAGCCATCAGGGGTTTTGGTAAGATCGCTCATGTTTTGAAAGATGATATCATGGGATAATCTTCAATGTATCACAATTTGGCATCAAACTGAGATAATAGTAAGGTATCTGAAATTTGAAGACATCACATTTTACAACCTGTCTGTATTTCATTGCAATTCACATGATAAACAGAACTGTATAATCACTGGTTAGCTCGTAATAACAGCGAATAAAGTAGGAGAAATATAGTAACGTGGATAGAAAACTAAAACATTTAGAATTCATTCAAGGAGTTATAAACAGACTTTCAACTAATTCGTTCTTGTTGAAAGGTTGGAGTGTTGTGTTGGTATCGGCACTGTTCGCTCTTTCCGCTAACAAATCCAATGTCCGTTTCATAATGCTTGCTTATATTCCTTCAATCATATTTTGGGGACTTGACGGTTATTTTCTTT
>DATKWE010000081.1:0-6007 GCA_035529735.1 Desulfobacterales bacterium
GTCGTCGAGCAATTTATAATACAGATGAAAGCCGAGCAGAAGAGAGTAGAGGTCAAAGGCAAACTGGTCATCATCGATATCTTGCCTGAAATCACCCGCCTGAACGGCCGATTGGGCGATGCGTCGAAGACAATCGATCCATTCTTTCTGTTGATTCAGAAGAACCTCCCTGACCTTTCCGGGGCGGTCACTGAAATCCGCACTGGCGGAAACAAAAATGCAGCCCCCTGTCAATTCAGAAGTCCATTGAATCCAGTTGTCGACCAAAGCCCGGATTCTCGGGATGCCGGCTTCGATTTTCAGTGCCGGGATGATGACACCTTCTGAAAAAAGCTGCGCCGCATAATTGAGAATCTCGACCTGAAGATTCTCCTTGGACTGAAAATGCGCAAACAACCCGCTTTTGGACAAATTCGTTGTCTTGGCAAGGTTTCCGATGGTCACGCACTCAAGGCCCAACTTGCTTGCCATATCCAGACCGGCTTCCAAAACAGCAAGTTTAGTATCCTTTCCTTTTGCCATGCATACAAAATAATACGACCGTTCGTGCTTGTCAAGTAAAAAATGCAACATCCCCCTGTGTGCTGTGCATACTTTTCCAGAAATCATGGATGATTATGGCAGGTGAAGGTCACCCTTTTCTTTAAATCGCGAAAATCCAATATATTCAGATGATTGTCAAGATGACTGTTCTGGTTTTGATTGAATCTGAAAGAGATTCTGTTCATAATGCGAGAATTCCTGCCGTCTATACTTAACAAAGATCACATTTAAATTTTAGCGATTTCGGTTTGAAATCAATTCGGTCATGGGGTCGTTCATGTAGAATGTGCAGTGAACCGGACAACCTTGATCATTAGATTAGTTACCGTGAAGGCCCCGGTCTTCGAGACGTCGGCGACAGTCTTCCCGTTCAAAAAGACGGCAGGATACGGGTTTGATATGATGGATGGCACAAAAAAAGCGTGGTTCACCAAAGTACTGAAACAGAAATGGGCAGAGTTGTTGATTTTCAACTGTTTCACCGGCAAGGAAGCCAAGCCAGTGATCCGGATAAACAACACCTGCTGGCGGATCCGGCGGTACGCCTCCGATCTGACAGCATACTCCGCAAAGCGTGCACCAATGGCCGGAAGGAAGGCGGTGGCGGGTTTCGTCCACGGGTATACAGGTAATGGTGTTGGAATCAAACAGGGTTTGAATGTCGTGTCGAATCCTTAGAAAGGCTTTCGCCCATTCCAAAATTTCCTGGCCCAGGCTCGGTTCCAGGTCCCATCGCCGCTTGTTGATAAAAAACCGCATGCCGACCACATCGGCAAATATCGTCTGTTCCAGCATGCCCAAGGGAAAGTAGGGGTCCGGTAATGCCCGCAACAAAATGGAGACATCTGCTTCGCGATGAAAACGAGCGAGCAACCGCTTAAAAATCCGGGTTCCAGCATGCGGTTGTGCGGTATCCGGTCTGCCCAACAGATTTTGCTGTAAATCGGCATACTGTTTGAACAAATCCGTGATATGATGCTGATTACAGGTCATAGGGGGATGCTTTTTATAAGATGATACACCGAATTGTTTTTTCTTGACAAAATCCTCTTAACCACCAGATTATTACCTTAAATTGTTCCCCGGTTAAATATTTTTTTCCACGTTACCCCAAATTTCGGTTCTGCGGGACGTTCTGCGGGACGTACATAAGCTTATAAGTTTCCCTTAACCTTTTAGATTTACTTGGTAAAAACAATTATGAAGGCACATGATATCATTTAATGTCCCGGAGAAATGACGAACAGGATATCTAAGGACGTCGTATATCATTGTAATCTTCTGTAATGATATAAAATGCAAAATCATTGTCAATGCACTTCACAAACCCCGAATTGAGGCCGATGAATTCCCCTTTCTATTTACAATCGCCCTGGAGATTGGTAATCATCAATAAAGGGGCTCGAGGGGTTGTCCAATTCAAAGTGATGAAATCATATTAGGAGCGGTTGATGGAAGATACCCTAAAAAAATGGCTTTTTGACCCGGTTGTGGGCAAAATCGTGCTTTCCCTGGCGGTAATTTTGTTCACCATCGCCGTGGTGCGTTTTGCTCAGCGGATTTTACCCCGGTATGTGCAGAATACCGAGCGGCGGTATCGACTGAAAAAAATCATCGGCATTTTGGGCTTTATTCTGGCCATTTTTCTGTTTTCCATTATTTACAGTGAAAAATTGTCCGGTTTAACGGTCGCTTTTGGCGTGGCCGGAGCCGGTATCGCATTTGCCCTCCAGGAGGTCATTGCCAGTGTTGCCGGATGGGTCGCCATGTCTTTCGGTCGATTTTACAAGGTCGGCGATCGCGTGCAGCTTGGCGGTATCAAAGGCGATGTCATCGATGTTGGAATGTTGAGAACCACCCTTATGGAGTGTGGCGGCTGGATTAACGGCGACCAGTACAATGGTCGGATTGTCCGGGTTGCCAACAGCTTTATTTTCAAGGAACCCGTTTTTAATTACTCTTCAGATTTTCCCTTTCTATGGGATGAAATTATCGTCCCGGTCCGCTATGGAAGCGATTATCCGCTTGCACGCAAAATGTTTGCAAGTATTCTTGAGGAGATAACAGGTGGATACGCCGCGGAATCGAGGTCCATCTGGCACCAGATGACCGATAAGTATATGATAGAAGATCTAAACGTGGCTCCGGTTGTCACAATCCTCTCCAACGACAACTGGGTTGAATACACCCTTAGATACATTGTAGACTATAAGAAGCGGCGAACCACCAAGGATTTGATCTGTGAGCTTTTACTCACCCGGATCGATGAAACCCAAGGACGGATCAAATTGGGTTCGGCAACTTTCGAGATAACGGCCGCACCCGATCTTGACGTGAAGGTTCATAAAGCGGATGAGAATCATTCTTAACCTGCATATGGCATAAAAAGGAAATTGATCTGGAGATGACAACGCCAATGGAAAAAATTGAGCAACAGCGACAACTTTGGCGCTATGTTTCCCTGTCAGACTATGCCGTGCCCCAAACAACCATGTCCCGATCCATCAAAGGCGGTATCAGGGGTCTGTGGCAAAAGCTCCGGGTTGCCAGAAAAAAGACCGAAGATCCGCAAAAACCCGAATCGGACCTTCAGCACATTCCGAACGAAGTCCTTGAAAATATGGCGCCGAATCCTGACTGGCAATTACCGGCCGGATATTTAAAGACCGCCCTGGATGAAAGACTCGGGGCAAAGCCTGATGAAAAACCGACGTTTCTGGTGGTTGGCCTTCCCCAAGGCGGCAACGCCGAGATTCTGACCGTTTTGGCCGGGGAACTCAATTGGCCGCTTATCACCGCACCCAGCACCGACCAGATCCTTTCACAGGACCTCAGCTGGTTGAGACAAATGGAAAACCACGATACCCCTTGGGTTGTTTCTGCGCTGGAAAGGTGCTACTTGCGTCACGTTCATGGTCTGGCCCTTGTGCGCCAACTGTTCGAGAAAATCAACACCGGAGCGTTGGGTAACGGCATTATCGGATGTGACAGCTGGGCCCTGGCCTATTTGAAACATGTCCTGCCGGGCCGGCTTCCGGATACTTTGGTGGCGCAAGCATTTGACGACGATAGATTGTCCTGGTGGTTTTATCACCTGGCTTCAAGCCGGTTTCAAAAACCAATCCTTTTTCGTCAGACAGACAACGGTGAGTTGGTACTTCCTGTTGAACCCGATCATGTCGAGCCTGACAAGGCCGGCCCCAAAACCAGTGCCTTCATCGATCAACTGTCCGCCCACAGTCGCGGTATTCCGGGTATCGCCCTTTGCTTGTGGCGTAAGGCCTTGAGAAAGGTACCGGACAAAACAATGACCGACACGTCGCTTTCGGAAACACCATCAGACATGAAAACCACCCTATGGGTTTTGCCATGGGACAAATTAAATCACCCCGCTCTGCCATCTTCTATCAGCCCCGAATCCTCGATTCTATTGCACAGCCTGCTGCTTCACAACGGCCTTTCGCAAGCGATATTAGCGGAAATTTTACCGTTTTCTCCCAATGTGATCACAAGGATGCTACTGGTGCTCAAGGATGCGGGCCTGATAGAAGAAAATGAAGGCCTGTGGCAAGTGTCGCCATCGGGATATCCCATCGTAAGACAGCACTTGAATGGAGAGGGTTATCTAACCGACCAGTTTTAACGGATCAGGACCTTATGGAAATATTACATAATTTGAATCAGATGGTGATCATCAGGACGATCATCATTGTTGTGGCGGCGTTGCTGCTGATAACCGTGTCGCAGCGAACATTGCCATGGCTGGCCGAAAGGTTCTCCGGACGTCACCGTTTATATATTCTTGCCTCGGTGCCTGTTTTGCGGCTGATGATCATTGTGGTCGCCGTGTGGATGATCATCTCCACCATCATTGAGCCGACAATCGAAAATCTTTTTGCCCTGCTGGGCGCCCTTGGTCTGGCGCTGGGTTTTGCCTTAAAAGATTACGCCAGCAGCCTCATCGCCGGTATCGTAACGCTCTATGAGATTCCCTATCGGTTAGGCGATTGGGTATCGGTGGAGGGCGCTTACGGCGAAGTCAAGTCCATCGGCATGAGATCCTTTGAAATTATCACCCCGGATGACACGGTGGTGGTGATTCCCCACTTGAAACTCTGGGACAAAAAAATATTCAATGCCAACGATGGCAGCCACAATCTACAGTGCGCGGCGGATTTTTATCTGCATCCTCGACATAATCCAAAAGCCGTGATTGAAGCCCTGCTGGATACCGCATTGACCAGCTCATTTTTGCAGGTTCAAAAACCGATTAACGTCGTCGCTTCGGAAAAACCAGGGACAACGCAATACCGGTTAAAGGCATATCCGGTGGATCCCCGGGATCAATTCCGATTCATCACCGATCTGACGGTAAGGGGCAAAGAGGCCCTTGCTGGGTTGGGGGTGGATTTTCCCACGCCATATGCCTGGCCCGTCGATCCGTGATTCGTGGATTTTAGGATGTCCGGGAGAGGATCTGCGGCGGCTTCGACGTTTTCAAGGTCAGGATTTGCTCTGCAATAACGGCGGAATACCCTCGGATACCCTTCGGAGAATGTCCCAATAGGCGCCGCGATGCCCGGATTTGATCGCTTCGGTCAGTGCCGGATTGTCATTATAATTGTAATCCGGATTTACCTCGGTCCGCCGGCCGAGAAGAAATCTCGGATCATCACCCACAAGACCGTGCAGCCAGTCTTCCACGTCTTCACCCAAACTGATATCACAGTAATAAATCGGGCGAAGAAAAGATTCATTGTTTTCCAGGGCGCCGAAAAGGCTGGGATTTTTCGACAACTTTCCTTTGGACGTCTCCAGAATTTGCCGCCCCAGTTGCGTCATCGGATAAAGTCTTACACCGAGGCTGATGCCCACACGATCCGGTTTGATCTGTTTCATCAGATGAATCGCTGTTTCAATCGATGTTCTTGTTTCGCCGGGAGATCCGAGGATTAAGTCGAACATGCAAATGATGTTATGTTTGAGGCAAATTTCTCGAATTCGCGTCAAATCATCCGGGCTGTAATTATGACCCAGACGACGCAGCATGCTTTCATCCCCATGGTCGGCACCGAAATCGATTCCAACACATCCGGCGGTGCGCATTAAATGTGCCAGCTCTTCTGTAAAATGCTCGGGAGAACAGTAGGCATACCATTTAATTTTACTTCCCAGTCCTGAATCGATGATGGCCTTGGATACCTGAACAGCATGGGAGTAGGGCCCATTGAACTCGCAGTCACACGTATGAAATACGTTGATTCCACGGTGATAAAGATCGGTCAATTCCGCCACCACATTTTGCGGCGGACGCACTCTTACGGTTTTACCCTTGATAAATG
This sequence comes from Desulfobacterales bacterium, assembly GCA_035529735.1. GTDB lineage: Bacteria > Desulfobacterota > Desulfobacteria > Desulfobacterales > UBA11574 > JAAXQD01. Next base: position 5,886 of record DATKWE010000081.1, read on the forward strand.
GTTCCGGACAATAGGTGCACTTCAAGGAACAGCCGCGTTTGGACTCGAACCCGACCTGCCCGCCGTTTTCGAAATAATATGGATTGTCAATCAAAGATCTGGCGGCTAAATCCATATTTTCA
>DATKWE010000082.1:0-2548 GCA_035529735.1 Desulfobacterales bacterium
AATCATCCATTTTTCTTTTCAAAGGTCTTCATAAAATCGACAAGGGCCTCTACTGCCGCCAAAGGCGTTGCATTGTAAATGGACGCGCGGCATCCCCCGACCGATCGATGACCTTTAAGGCCGCCCATCCCGTTTTCCAGCGCCTGCGCAATAAACCGTTTTTCGAGTTCTTCATCAGGGAGGCGAAAGGTTACATTCATGAGGGATCGGCTGTCAGGTACAGCCGTTGCTCGATAATAATCGCCGGATGTGATTGCTTCGTAAAGAATCCGGGCCTTTTTCTCATTGATTTCCGCCATCTTTTCGAGACCGCCGATGGTTTCCTCCAACCATTTCAGCACCAGTTGAATGGTATAGATTGCAAAGCACGGCGGGGTGTTAAACATCGAATTTTTGGAAGCATAGGTCGTATACTTCAGCATGGACGGCAGTGATTCCGGCACCCGGCCGAGCATATCGTCCCGGATGATCACCATGCACACACCGGCGGGGCCGATATTTTTTTGAGCTCCGGCATAAATTAGACCGAATTTATCCACATCAAGGGGTCTGGACATGATATCCGATGACATGTCGGCGATGAGGGGCACACCGCCGGTATCGGGATAGGATGCCCAATGGGTCCCTTTAATGGTGTTGTTGGATGTAATGTGAGCATAAACGGCATTGCTGTTGAAGGAAATGTTTTTCGGAATATACGAAAAGTTCTCATCTTCCGAAGAAGCGACAACGTTGACACGCTTACCCAGAATTTCAGCTTCTTTTATGGCTTTTGTGGACCAGGTGCCGGTGTTGACGTAGTCTGCCGAATCATCGTCCCGGAGCAGGTTCATGGGTATCATGCAAAACTGCATACTGGCCCCGCCCTGAATAAAAAGTACGTTGAACCTATCATATAGTTTCAACAGCCGCCGGGTTCTGGCGACGGCATCGTTTATAACATCGTCGAACCATTTTGATCGGTGGCTTACCTCGGTTATCGACATACCGGAACCACCGAGATTCAAAAATGAATCCTTGATTTCTTCAAGGACTTTAAGGGGAAGCGCGGCGGGGCCGGCGTTAAAGTTATAGATTCTATCTTCCTTCATGGGTCTCCTCCATCTTTGTATAAGTTGTATGACCTTCTCTATTTTAAAAGACCTTATTTGTTCAGATAGAAGTAAATATGTCAATCAGATTTTTTTGACTTGCCACCCGGTGTTGACAAAGAACCTTTCTTGGCTTAATTATGTTTTTGTATTAATATCCCCAGAGTATAAACTTATCATTAGAAGGTAATTGTCATGAAAATATATCGTTATCCTTCAAAATCAGCAGAAAAAAAAATTAAATCCATTGTAAACCGTGGCGTTGCCTTTAAAAAGAAAGACGTTTCTTCGGTCACCCGTATCCTTGAGGATGTCCGAAAGAATGGCGACAGGGCGCTCATTAAATATACCAACCGGTTTGACGCTCCAGGGTTGACCATTGCATTGATGAAGGTATCACGCCAGGAGTTCGACGATGCGCCGAAGCGCGTAGACCGCTCTTTTGTACGTGCTTTGAATCGAGCCATTACTCAAATTGAATCCTTTCATCAACAGCAACTCGACAAATCATGGATTAACATCAAAAGACCCGGAACCTTTCTGGGTCAGATGGTAAACCCCGTGGATGCTGCAGGAATTTACGTTCCGGGAGGAAAAGGGGGTGAAACGCCGCTGGTCTCTTCGGTCCTGATGGGCGTTATCCCTGCAAAAATAGCCGGCGTAAAGCATATTGCCATGGTAACACCGCCGACCCAAAACGACTCTGTAAACCCCCATCTTCTGGTTGCAGCGAAAAAGGTCGGTGTGGATGCGGTGTACAAGGTGGGCAGCGCCTGGGCCATTGCTGCCTTGGCGTATGGTACCGAGACCATCCCAAAAGTCGACGTAATCGTCGGTCCTGGAAACATCTATGTCACCATTGCCAAAAAGATTGTGTCAGGAACCGTAGGCATCGATATGATCGCAGGACCGAGTGAAATTCTGGTTATTGCCGACGATACGGCAATCCCGGAATTTACTGCAGCGGATCTCCTTTCACAGGCGGAGCACGACCCATTGGCCTCTGCAATCCTGGTCACGGATTCCATGGACACCGCAAAATCGGTTGCCCTTGCCGTGAATGAGCAGCTTAACAATCTTTCGCGCAAAGAGATTGCCGAACAATCCCTCTCCAGGTTCGGCGCCATAATGGTTGTGTCTGATCTTGACGCGGCGATTGAACTCTCAAACCAAATTGCGCCCGAGCACCTCGAACTTCAGATCAGAGATCCCCTAACCCGTGTGGGACAGATCCGTAATGCAGGCGCCGTGTTTTTGGGAAACTATACACCGGAACCTATGGGCGATTATATGGCAGGCCCCAATCACGTACTCCCCACTGCCGGCACGGCAAGATTCTCTTCCGCCCTTTCAGTGGACACTTTTGTAAAAAAAACCAGTCTTATCCGCTATTCCAGGGCGGCCTTTGCGCGTGAAGCCAGGGACGTCATTCGCCTTGCAGAAATCGAAGGTCTTGG
>DATKWE010000083.1:0-12002 GCA_035529735.1 Desulfobacterales bacterium
AAAGGAGGGGGGCAAGTTATTGTCGTCCCCCCCAATCAAAACCATTGCTTCAGGCGCTATAAAAGCAATATGTATGCCAAAATTTATTGAATGACTAAAATGAAATTAAAATCAAATGGTTATATGGAACATAGGCAAAGAAAAGGAATTTGAGCAGGGATAGTGAAGGGTAAATATGTCCGGAAAATCGGAACGTGTCCGGAAAGTCGGACAGCACATGAAATAAACACATGTCTAAAAGTGATATGATGTCAGAATGTTATATAATCCCTGATAGGCAAATCAACTGCCGGTCAAAAAGTCCCAAAAAGTTGACAGGAATAGATATGTCTGATACAGATGAATGACTAACTTCTCCGGCTAACCACAACATCAAAAATTTCGGCCCTGTGGGTTGGGGTGCATTCGGAATCACGTGCTGACTATCCAGAATTATGTATTTCTATAAAACTGGATCATCTCCCAAAGAATTGATGATTTTGAAAGGATTCAAGGGGTCAAGGGTCCAAGGATTCGAGTGAAATGCTTAAGAATTACAGAGATCTGATAGTTTGGTAAAAGAACAATACAGCAGGAAGACAAGCAGACTCCTTGAGGTCATTATATATTGCCAATGGCTTCTGTCTTTGCGGATGGGAACCCAGGTTCTGCTTTCAGGTGATTTGAATTATGTAAATAAAGAAAATTGAAAGGCTCTCAAGGATGAAACAGAGGAAGTTGAAAGGATGCACAAAGAGCTTTTAAAATCTTTGGAGAACAAACACTTGGCCCCTTGACCCCTTGAATCCTCGGACCCTCTTCTCCAACGAAGTTGGAGAAGAATCGTATTATTTAATCAAGCTCCATTGCTGCTTCGAGTTTTTTCATCTGTAAAATGATATCGTTTCTTTCTTCTTCACTCAGATCTCCGCAGTGCAGACGCTGTCTGAGACTCAGGAGGATCATTTCGATCCGATAGTCGGCACAGGTATAGTTTATCATTAGCAATTCGGATTATCCCGGATATTTCACCGATTAGATTCTGCCGGTTTTAATAAGGGACTGCTTGTAGACACGGTAGAAGTTCTCAAAATCGGTTTTCCCGCGTCTCAGGATTTTTTCTATTTCGTTTATATTCTTAAGGTTGACGATCAGGTTAACACTTTTATGAAAGGCTGCCATGTTGTCCATGGTCCTGAACCGGGTGGTGACGAGGGCCACAAAGATGTCCCGACGTATGGACATATTGAGTCGATCCAGATACTTGAGGACGTTGTTCATGTTTGGATCCTGGGTGCCAAAGCGTTCGTTGAGAACGACCATATCGAAAACGTGAAATCGCATTTGTTTGAGAGCGTCTTTGGGAAGCTGAGGTGCCGTGGTATGATATCCCATGTTATACAAAGCGGTTATGATTTTCGCTCGAACAGCCGAGTCGGGTTCGCACAAAAGGGCTGTCTCCACACCCTCTTCAACAAAATCAAACGGTTTATCCGAAGCATCATAGGTACCGGCGTCGACTTCATCAATGATTGCCTTTTCCTTTTCCACATCGGCGTTGGAAAATGAAGCGGTCATCCTATCGGATGAAGATCGTGTACCATCGCGGGAATCGACAAACACTTTGTTTTCACACTGGGGACAGGTTAACGAAAAGGATTGTCCCTTTGGGATCTTTTCGTCCGGAATTTTAAACTTAGCCAGACACTTTTGGCACACAACATCCATTATTTTTCCTTTATGGGGAGGCAATTGACAGAGGTTACAGCCTTTTAGATTATTTTCTCCAGGGCTGACCGTATTCATGGTCGACCTTCAGGTCCTCGATATCCGTCGTAGCCTCTCCCCGGGCGCCCTTAACCGCGTCGATGCCGCGGCCCACTTCACCTTTTCGAGAGCTGTAGGCCATGGCTGTCTCTTGGGTGATGAAACCCTGTTCGTACAATCCTACGATATAATCGTCAAAGGTGGTCATTCCGAATGCTTTTCCGGCCTGGATGATTTCATAAAAAGTTTTACCTTCGGATTCTCCGTGCAGAATTGTGTCTTTGACACGAAGGTTGGTGCGCATGATCTCAAAGGCCGCAACCCGTCCTCCGCCGACCTTGGGAAGCAGCCTCTGGCATACGATCCAGCGAACCATGTCAGCAAGCCGGGTACGTATTTGACTTTCTTCTTCCGGAGGGAACATCCCGAGGATACGGTTAATTGTCTGTCCGGAATCCACCGTGTGGAGGGTGCTTAGAACCAGATGGCCGGTCTCGGCAGCACTGAGCGCAATATCCAACGTTACCCGGTCGCGCATCTCTCCCACCAGAATCACTTTTGGAGCCTGTCGCAGAGCTGCTCTTAGGCCGCTGGAAAATGTGTCGAAATCCTCTCCCATCTCCCGCTGATTGAACGTGGCTTTTTTATGCGGATGATCAAACTCCACCGGATCTTCAAGCGTCACGATATGAACCGATCTGGCATCATTAATCTCGTTGAGGATGGCAGCCAGGGAGGTCGATTTTCCGCAGCCGGTGGCACCTGTGATCAGGACGATGCCGTTCTTCTCCTGACCCATTTCTAAAAAGGAATCGGGGAGGCCCAGTTCCTGGCAGGAAGGAATCTTGGTTGCAAGTTTCCGCAAGACAATGGAATAATTCCCTCGCTGAGAAAAGATGTTGATCCTGAAACGAGCCTTGCCGGGAAGTTCATAGGAAGAATCACAGGATCCCTCAAGCAAGAGGTTCTCGGTGAGCCGTCGGTTCTGGTTGATAAGATTGAGGGCGAAAATTTCAGCCTGAAAAGGGGTGATTTCATGAAACGGCGGGTCCATATCCACCGCAGCAAGTTCGCCGGAAGTTTCAACCTGGAATGGTTTTCCAACGGTAATATTCAGATCTGAAACATTGTCGCAGGCATCCAGCATTCTTGCCAAAATATGATCAATCTCCTGTTTTTTCACAATATATCCTCATAAGATTGTCATGCTTCGGTGAAGTCAGTGGGCGGATTCTTTAAAAATTCTCTGAATCTTCCCTTGTCATTGGCTTTGGTATAAGCGTCGTCAGACCCGATCCATCCTTTGTTTAGCAGTTCCATAATGGCATCATCCAAAAGCTGCATGCCGTATTTTCTCCCGGTCTGAATTACCGAAGGAATCTGGTGGGTTTTACCTTCGCGGATAAGATTTCGGGCCGCTGGAGTTGCAATCAATATCTCAAGGGCGGCGCAGAGCCCTTTTGTATCGACTCTTTTTAACAAGACCTGCGCGATAACCGCCCGAATTCCGTCGGCCAGTGTCGAACGGATCTGAGCCTGTTCACTTGAAGGGAACACCTCAATGATACGATCTATGGTTTTTGCTGCACTCATGGTATGCAAGGTGCCAAAAACAAGGTGACCGGTTGACGCGGCTTCTATGGCAAGGGATATGGTTTCAAGATCCCTCATTTCACCCACGAGAATGATGTCCGGGTCCTCTCGCAAAGCACCCCTTAACGCCGTGCCGAATGACCGGGTATGGATTCCAACTTCTCGGTGGTTTACAATGCAACTTTGGCTCTTGTGAACAAATTCGATGGGGTCTTCAATGGTAATGATATGATCCTTTCGGGTACGGTTTGCAATATCGATGATTGCGGCCAAGGTGGTGGATTTGCCGCATCCGGTCGGTCCGGTTACCAGAACCAAACCTCTGGGGAGTGAGGCCAGTTTGGATATTACATTGGGAAGACCCAGCTGTTCGGCGGTCATTATCTTTTCAGGAATTTGCCTGAAAACCGCACCGACACCATTTCTCTGCATAAAGAAATTTGATCGATACCTGGCAATACCGCGTATTTCATATCCGAAATCGATATCGCCTGTCTCCTCAAACTCCTTGATCTTGTGTTCCGGCGCAATTTCATAGAGCATGGCTTTCAGTGCATCATTTTCCATCACCTTATATTTAATCCGCTCCATTTCACCCCTTATTCGGAGTGCCGGCGGCTGGCCGGATACAAGGTGAAGATCTGAGGCACCCTGCTCATCCATCAATTTAAAAAACGCATCAATTTTTGCCATATCGTTCTATCCGTTTATTCAGATTGTCTGAACAGCTTTAGTTTGCCATCTTCCTCCTCCCTGATTCTGGCGTCTTCTTTTCCGATTTCAAGGAGTTTGGCATGGCTTTCAATAACTGAGCGAATCTGGACTTCGATCTGCATGCGTTGCCGTTTTAATTCAATAATATCTTCATGAAGCTGTGCCAGTCGGTTTTGCGCCCTATTAAGGATTTTTTCCGCCGTAACCTCTGCCTCGGCAACAACCAATTCCGCCGATTTCCTGGCGTTTTGCTTCATCTGTTCCAAAACTTTCTGGGAATTCAGCATCGCACGCTTAAAACTCTCCTCGCGCTCCCGATATCCCTGACCCTCGAGTTGAAGCCGTTTAATTTCTTTACGCAAGCGCTGATCTTCACTTTGTAACGATTCGAAGACATCCGCCATTTGTTCGAGGAATGTGTCCACCTCCCGGACATCAAAGCCTCTGAACCGTGTTTTAAACTGCCGTTGCTGAATATCAAGGGGTGTAATTTTCATGATGTATCACCTGTTTTCTTTGATTACATAAAATTTGCGGACAATCTCAAAAGGCTGTTGACGACAAAATTTTGCAGAAATATCACGCCAAGTATAACAATAATCGGAGAAAAATCGATACCGCCAAAGTTAACGGGGATTTTTTCGCGGATTCGGTATAGAACCGGTTCGGTCACATTATGAATAAACCGGACGATGGGATTATAAGGGTCTGGATTCACCCACGAAAGTACCGCGCGCGCGATAACGATCCACATATAAAACGTGAGAACATAACGAAGAATAACTGCGACAGCCATTAATAAATTGCCGATGATAAACATATTGACAACGATCTTTCGTTTTTTTGATTAATGGATTAAGAAGACTGTAGTTCCTTGAAAAACGGATAATATTTCTTAAAAATTTAATTAGATATTAACAATAAGTCAAGATATTTCAGGCAAAATCGTTGACACACTTTATATTCAGACGATAAAAGACAGGGTAACATATTTACCCTTTGAAGCTTTATGGGGTTCATTCGATTCTGTCCCAGGCGGCTCAAACGCTGATCTGCCGCCCGCGGAAGCACCTGTTTGCGAATTGAACCCGCTGTTTCAATACACCGAAAACCGTATGCCAAGAATAATATAGGTTGAATAATTATAAATAGTTAAGGGGGAATTAAATTCATGTTAAAAGACAAAAAAATTGCTATTATCGGAACAGGGAATATGGGAGAAGCCCTTATGAGCGGGCTCATTGCTTCGGAATCATCCAATCCCAAGAATATCATTTGCACAGATGTTCGGAAAGATAAGCTTGAATCCGTCAAAGAAAAATATGGTGTGATCACAATGACAAACAACATCGAAGCAGTTGAAATTTCGGATATTGTTATCTACGCGGTCAAGCCCCAGATCATTGCCTCGGTATTGAAGGAAACATCATCTTGCCTGGATATGTCCAAGCTCATCATTTCTATTGCCGCCGGTGTTCCTCTGGCTGCCATATCGTCGTGTCTAAAAAAAGAATTGCGCCTTATTCGAGTCATGCCCAACATTGCAGCATTTGTTAAAGAAAGTGCCTCGGTTATTGCGGCAGGAGATAATGCCACCGAAGAGGACATCCAACTTTCAATGGCGATCTTCAATTCCATGGGCAAAAGCATCTTCCTCAAAGAAAATAACCTCATGGACGCCGTCACCGGTTTAAGCGGCAGCGGGCCTGCCTACATTTTTCTGATTGTCGATGCATTGGCTGACGCCGGCGTAAAGGTAGGGCTGGCACGGGAAGATGCCCTGTTTCTTTCAACCCAGACAGTTCTGGGTGCTGCAAAATTGTTGATGGAGACCAAAGAACATCCGGGCAGATTAAAAGATATGGTAACCTCTCCCGGGGGAACCGCAATTGCCGGAATTCATTCTCTGGAAAAAGGGGGACTCCGAACCACCCTTATCGATGCTGTTGAGGTCGCTACCCAGCGATCCAAGGAACTGGGTGAAATTGTAACCCGAAATTTTAAAAATAACGGTTGTCAATAAATTATAAAGGGCTGATATGATTATGGAATATAAAATGGAAACCCTAAAGACTTTCTATTATGACAGACCTATTATAGAAAAAGGCTATGCCAACCAAACCCTTTTTATAGATATCTCTGTTCCGGACATTTCCGTTAAGCCTGTTGACGAAAAAATGAAAGAAGTATTCATCGGCGGGAAGGGATTTGATCTCTGGCTGCTCTGGCAGGCGGTGAAAAGCACGACACAGTGGACGGATCCGGATAATGCAATATGCATCTCATCGGGGCCTATGGGCGGAACCCCCCTATATCCGGGCTCCGGCAAAAGTATTGTGACCACCATTTCTCCGTTAACAGGTTCTGTTATAGACTCCAATGTCGGGGGATATTTCGGGCCTTACCTTAAATTTTCCGGGTTTGATGCCTTAGAAGTCAAAGGGAAAACCGAAAAGGATATCGTAATTCTAATTGATGGCATTGATGAAAAGGTGCAAATTTTAGAAACATCGGGGCTGCCGGACGACTCTTATGACCTTTCAGCCATATTGACAGAACACTTTGCACAGGGAAAACCCCGACATATTTCTGTTGTTTCCACAGGTCCGGGTGCAAAAAATACGCGGATGGGATGTCTCAACTTTACCTGGTATGATTTGAAACGAAAACGGGCCAGATACAAGCAGGCCGGGCGTGGCGGAATCGGCAGTGTCTTTGCCGACAAACGGATTAAAGCCATTGTGGCACGATGGGATACCGTTAAAGTCGACACAAATAATCCGGCAGATGGGAATGCCTTAAAAGCGGTGGGAAGAAAGCACTCCAAAGAGATTGTTAAACTCGATCCCAAGCAGAACGAAATGGGAACCATCGGCACCACCCACCTTGTCACGATTATGAATGACTTTGATTTGCTGCCCACCAACAATTTTCAATATGGACAGCATCCGGAAGCTGCCAATGTTGGCCAGGAGGTGTTCAGACGCATATTCGACACGGGTTATGATGGATGCTGGATGGGGTGCACGGTTGCCTGCTCCCATGGTGTCAAGGACTTTGTTCCGCTGACCGGACCCTACAAAGGGACCAAAGTTTTTGTCGACGGCCCTGAATACGAGACCATCGCCGGATGCGGATCAAATCTGGGAATATTTGATCCCCACACGATTATTGAGATGAATTTTTATTGCGACGCCTATGGCCTTGACACGATTTCAGTGGGCACGAGCATCGCATTTGCCATGGAATGCTTTGAGATGGGCCTGATCGACGAAACCCATACCCGGGGAATCAATCTTTCATTCGGCAACCGGCTGGCGGCGCTTGAGATGGTTCACCAGATGGCTGAAGGCGACGGTTTTGGTTTAATTGTGGGGCAAGGCGTCCGCAAAATGAAGTCGATTTTAGCCAGAGACTATAAAGCGGATCCTCACATCATGCAGGATATCGGGATGGAAGCCAAGGGTTTGGAATTCTCAGAGTATATGACCAAAGAATCCCTTGCCCAACAGGGTGGTTACGGCCTTGCCCTCAAGGGGCCGCAGCATGATGAAGCTTGGTTGATCTTTCTCGATATGGTGCACAATTTTATGCCGACCTTTGAGCAAAAGGCAGAAGCGCTCCACTGGTTCCCAATGTTTAGAACATGGTTCAGTTTATGTGGACTGTGTAAACTTCCCTGGAACGATATTATCCCTGAAGATAACAAAGACACCCCAGAGCCTGCAAAGGTTATGAAACACGTAGAATGGTATGCTGAATATTACACTGCAGTTACCGGAAAAAAGGCAACACCCGACGGAATTATTCGGATGAGTGAAGCGGTTTACAATTTCCAGCGCATTTTCAACCTCAAAATGGGTTTTGGGCAGCGGGATCATGACGACATTCCCTATCGAGCCGTGGGGCCGGTAAAACCGGTTGAATATGAATCACGGCGCGAGCGTTACGACAAAGAGCTTGTGGAGAAACATCACGTCGATATCACAGGAATGGATACGGAAGAAAAAATTCGACTGCTCCGAAAATTTCGCGAGGCGCTTTATGAAGAACTTAAGGATGCCGTATATAAACGCCGGGGATGGACCGCCAATGGAATCCCGACCCTTGAAACCGTAACGCGTCTGGGTATCGATTTCCCTGATGTTCTGGAATTACTTAAGGCACACGGGGTTGAATGATGTTCAGGGTTAACGGAGAGCAGCGGTCCTGGTATGAGGGGATGACCGTTGCGGATCTGCTCGGGGATATCGGCGATTCCCATCATTATGCGGTGGTACGCATCAACGATAAGCATGTATCGAGGCCTTATTTTGAGAAGACTCTGATTCCCGATAATTCAGAGGTGTTTTTGATTCCCCTGATTGCAGGAGGGTAATTAAACTTGAAGCGACACTATCTCCAAAAGGCTAACAAATTACTTTCACACAAATTGTATTTATAAATTATGTTCACTGAAACCATATCATTTCCCGCGGCATTTATCGCAGGGCTTCTCTCTTTTTTATCACCGTGCGTGCTGCCGCTGATTCCGGCATACTTTACATTTATTACGGGCTTCTCCCTGGAAGAGCTGACCCGAGATTGTAATTCAGAAATCAGGAAAAAAGTATTTCTTTCAACTTTTTTATTCGTTCTTGGATTTTCTCTGATCTTCATCCTTATGGGTGCTTCAGCCTCTTTCCTCGGCAGCTTGATGTACGAGTATAAAAAATTGATACGGATCATCGGCGGTGTTTTTATTATTCTTCTGGGGATTCATTTAACCGGTTTAATCCGAATACCCGGCCTCGATTTTGAAAAGCGAATTACCATGGAAAAGAAGCCCATACATTTTTTGGGAACGCTTATCATCGGAATGGCCTTCGGCGCCGGATGGAGTCCCTGTATCGGGCCATTGCTAGGATCAATCCTTATTATTGCCGGCAGCCAGGAGACCGTATGGCAGGGAATTTTGCTCCTTGCCGTCTATTCAGCCGGATTGGCCCTACCTTTTATTGCCCTGTCAATTTTTATCAATTTCCTGTTGATTTTTATTAAAAAGGCATCAAAGGCATTGAAATACGTCAATGCCATCGCAGGGATCCTGTTAATTATTGTGGGGCTGATCCTTGTGAGCAATAAACTGTATTTATTTGTCAGCTGATTCGCTCCTTATGGGAAACTGTCTTTTCCGCCAAAATCTCCGCCAGGCCGCTTACTGAAGAGTTCATTAATTATTCGACATTGAGCAAACCCCCTTCATTGGCGCGCACTCCATTAGTACATGGCTTCCAGCTTGGTTTTCGTTCGGGAACGACCTTGTGAGAAATTCGGGACGGTTATTTTGAAGATCGGCGGATATATCTTTTCATCAGCCGGACTGTGGTGGTAAGCAGGACCCATCCGCTCATTACAACAAGAAGAACTGCAACCCAATTTTCCTCTTGATATTTCACATTTTCATGTGCCACCGAAATCCCTGCAAAGCCAAATAAAAAAACGACGATCATGAAAATGATAACAAGGATACATGCGGTTTCAGAGTCATACCAAGGGATGAAAGATCTTCTAAATACAGGATTTTGTTCGATACGCATCATCGCACCGGGTCTTGATGAACTTGCAAAAAGTCTTTTGCGTGTGAAATTGAATGTTTTGACTCATTCGGAATTGTCGAGTGTAAAACCTGAAAGACATAAACCGGGCTAAGAGCATTTTGTAAAGCCGCAGAAATGGCAGATCATACAGCCCTCTTCAAAACTGACTGTGTGGCTGCATTCCGGGCAGATTTCTCCAAGTAGGCTGTTACCGTATCTGCTTTTCTTGTAGGAGCCGTCTTTCAAATACCTTTTCTCAAGAATTCTGCCAATCGCATCCGGGATCGATAAAACCAGACCGCCATCTTGAAATACAGGATGTTCTCCACCGATACCTTTCAGCTGCTCTACGATATTTTCTACCTTTACCCCGGATCTTAAAGCTAGCGAAACGAGCCTGCCGATAGCTTCTGTTTTGGCGGTGGTGGATCTTCCTGATTTGCCGATGGTTGCAAACACTTCAAAGGGCTGCCCTTCATATTCAGTGACCGTGACGTAGAGCTGGCCCATGCCTGTTTTCATTCTGGAGGTAAACCCCTCCAGTGTTTCAGGCCGTTCTTTGACCGTAGCAGCCAGGGTGGCGAAAGGCGTATCCTTTCCGGTGTAGGAAAGGACCTGATTTTCCTTGCTCCCGTCTCTGTAAATGGTGACGCCTTTACAACCCAACTCGTAAGCCAGATCATAAATTTTTTGTACATCGTCTACGGTGGCATCGCGGGATAGGTTGACGGTCTTTGAAACAGCATTATCCGTGTAATTTTGAAAAGCGGCCTGCATACGGATATGCCATTCGGGAGCAATATCATGTGCGGTGACAAAGACCTCGCGAACATCTGTGGGTATTTCCTTTAAATGCTGAATGCCGCCATCCATGGCGATGGTATCCATCAATTCAGAACTATAAAAGTCTCTTTTTCTTGCTTCATTCTCAAAGTAAGGATTCACCTCCATGAGCTTGTCATTGTCCATAACGTTTCTGACAAAACTCAATGCGAACAGCGGTTCGACCCCGGAGGAGCAATCTGCTATGATACTTAATGTGCCGGTCGGCGCAATGGTGGTGGTCGCAGCATTTCGATAGGTACAGCCTTTTTTGTTTTGGAAAATGCTTTTATCGAAATTGGGGAAAACCCCTCTCTCCTCGGCCAGACATTTTGAAGCTTCATGAGATTCTTTTTGAATGAAACCCATCACTTCTTCAGCGATCTCAAGCGCCCTCTCCGAATTATAGGGGATTTTCAACTGAAAAAGCAGATCTGCAAACCCCATAACTCCAAGACCGATTTTGCGATTGCCTTGCACCATTTTTTCAATTTCCGGCAAGGGATATTTGGACATATCGATGGTGTTGTCTAAAAAGCGGACACTCAGCCTAACAATCTCTTTTAAGCTATCGAAATCGATCGCCGGCACTTCGTTGTTATAGGTTATAAACTTTGCCAGATTGATGGATCCAAGATTGCAGGATTCCATTGGGAGCAGGGGTTGTTCTCCGCAAGGATTTGTACTTTCAATCTCCCCCAAAGCAGGGGTCGGATTATCTCTGTTGAGTCTGTCCAAAAAAATAATTCCAGGATCTCCGTTTTCCCAGGCCTGTTTTACCAAAGCATGGTAGACTTGGGCGGCATTTAACTCTTCATTCTTTTTCTTGTCATGGGGGTCTATCAGATGATAATTTTCCTCATTCTTTACAGCTTCCATGAAAGCATCCGTAACCCCAACAGAGATATTAAAATTGTTCAATTCTTTATGGTTTTTTTTACTGTAGATAAATTCCATAATATCCGGATGGTCGACCCTAAGAATCGCCATGTTTGCCCCTCTGCGAGTCCCACCCTGTTTGACCTGCTCAGTCGCCGTATTAAAAATTTTCATAAACGACACCGGCCCCGAGGCGATACCGCCGGTGGTTCCCACTCTGCTGTCTTTGGGACGCAAGCGGGAAAATGAAAACCCCGTACCTCCGCCTGATTTATGTATGATTGCGGCATTTTTCAATGAATCGAAAATACCTTCCATGCTGTCTTCTACGGGAAGGACAAAACAGGCTGCCAGTTGGCCCAGTCTTCGTCCCGAATTCATCAGCGTCGGTGAATTGGGTAAAAATTTCAGTTCGGTCATCATATTATAGAAAATATCTTCCATCTTTTTCACATCAGCGTCACCGCCATACTTTTTCTCCGCTTTTGCAATATGTTGCGCCACCCTGCTAAACATCTTTTCCGGCGTCTCAATAACTTTGCCGTTGCTGTCTTTCTTAAGATACCTTCTGTTCAAAACATTGTTAGCATTGTTAGAAAGATGCAGTCCATTTTTTACAAAAATGGACTTATCCAGCCGAATGGGCGAAGTTTGAGTTAAACCGTATTC